>NZ_JAOCEA010000029.1:0-26452 GCF_029841165.1 Pseudomonas sp. GD03842
CGGTTAAAAGTGCGTGGCGGCGCGCTGATGGTTGGCTTGCGGACAATCCGAAAATATGTCGATCGACAGCCAATCTCCCTTCTCAAAGACGCCAATCAGTTTCGGTGATAGCGCGTCAATCATCGTGACATTGCTTAACAAAAGATAACGTCATGTCGATTGTCATACGTTTCTAAAGCTGGCTAGGATGAGCTCGCTTCGGTAAAGCTGCGTGCGCGAGCTAGAGCGTCTGCGGCAATGTGCAGCTTTCCGACGACCTAATAAAAATAAAGAAAGGGGAAGCTGCATGTGTGAGCCATTCAATCAGGGCACCGGCTCCATATCCGTGCTGCGCAACGCTGGTTTTCAGACGATTCGTGCGAGAAGACCTCTGAATGCTGCAGTCGCATTGGTCGTCACCATGACGCTGTATGGTACGGCAGTGGCAGCGGACAGTACTTCCGTCGGCCCTTCGCCCAGCGCAGGCGACGCTAGCGTTTTCGCGCTTGAGTCTACGAAAGCCTCCCGTAGCCTGTTATTGGATGTCACTCACGCCGGCGACCGCATGGTTGTGGTCGGGGACCGTGGCCACATTCTGTATTCCGATGATCAAGGCAAGAGCTGGACCCAGGCTAAAGTCCCGACGCGGCAATTGCTGACGGCTGTCTATTTCGTTGACGCTCGGCACGGATGGGCCGTGGGCCACGATGCACAGATCCTCGCGAGCAGTGACGGTGGTGTTACCTGGATCAAACAATTCGAAGATCTCAAGCGAGAGGCTCCGCTGCTGGATGTCTGGTTCAAAGATGTTTCCAATGGCATTGCCGTCGGCGCCTACGGGGCCGTGTTGGCGACGAGCGATGGCGGCCAGCATTGGGAGGACATTGGCGACCGTCTCGATAACGAAGACCAGTACCACCTCAACGGCATTACCTACGTCAAGGACGCGGGTTTATTCATCGTTGGGGAAATGGGCAGCATGTTCCGCTCATACGATGATGGGCAGACGTGGGAGAAGCTGGAAGGTCCCTATCAAGGTTCGCTGTTCGGGGCAGTGGGAACTACTGAACCCCAGACGTTGCTGGCTTACGGCCTGCGCGGCAACTTATTTCGCTCCACGGACTTTGGCAGCAGTTGGGAGCCGATATCACTTCAAGGTGAACGAGGTCCTCTCGAATTCAGCATCGCCAACGCATCGCTCATGCCGGACAACTCTATCGTGTTGGTCGGTAATGGCGGCAGCGTGATGCGCAGCACCGACGACGGCGCAACCTTCGAAGTGTCCAATCGTCCTGATCGTTTATCGCTGTCGGGGGTCGCCGAAGACAACAAGGGGAACCTCATTCTGGTAGGACAAGGCGGCGTGCACCTCGCCTCGCCAACGGGCGCCGATGTCGCTCAACAATAAGAACTGACACGGCGAGGACGCTTTCAGATGACCAATCTTCAACACCATCACCACGACAAACCGACCTTGCTCGAGCGATTGATCTTTAACAATCGCCCAACGGTGATCGTCATTTGTTTGCTGGTCAGCCTATTTCTGTTTTGGCAGGCGACCCTCATACGGCCTTCGACCAGCTTCGAGAAAATGATCCCACTCGGCCATCCGTTCATTCAGAACATGATGGACCATCGAAACGACCTGGCGAATCTGGGCAACACCGTGAGAATTTCGGTGGAGGCCAAGCAGGGGGATATCTTCTCCAAGGAATACATGGAAACGCTTCGTCAGATCAACGACGAAGTGTTTTACATTTCCGGTGTTGATCGTTCGGGCCTCAAGTCGTTATGGAGTCCGAGCGTTCGTTGGACGGAGGTGACGGAGGAGGGCTTTGCAGGGGGGGAGGTGATTCCGCAGAGCTATGATGGCTCTCAGGCCAGCCTGGACAAGCTGCGCAACAATGTCCTGAAGTCCGGTCAGGTCGGACGCCTGGTGGCCAATAATTTCAAATCCAGTATCGTCGACGTGCCGTTGCAGGAGTTTTATCCGGACCCTAAAGACCAAAGCAAACTGCTGCCACTGGACTACCGGCAATTCTCCCATCAACTGGAAGAAAAGATCCGCGACAAGTACGAAGCGCAGAACCCCAATGTCGATATTCACATTGTCGGTTTCGCCAAGAAGGTCGGCGATCTGATCGACGGTCTGATCATGGTGGTGATGTTCTTCGGCGTGGCCTTCCTGATCACCCTCGTGCTGCTGATGTGGTTTACCCGCTGTGCGCGTAGCACCGTGGCAGTGTTGAGCACGACCTTGATTGCGGTGATCTGGCAACTGGGCCTGATGCATGTGGTGGGCTTCGGGCTCGATCCGTACTCGATGCTGGTGCCGTTTCTGATCTTCGCGATTGGCATTTCCCACGGCGTTCAAAAGATCAACGGCATCGCATTGCAGTCCAGCGATGCCGACAACGCGTTGACCGCTGCGCGGCGCACGTTCCGGCAACTGTTTTTGCCGGGGATGATTGCGATCCTGGCAGACGCGGTAGGCTTCATCACGCTGCTGATCATCGACATCGGCGTAATCCGGGAGCTGGCCATCGGCGCTTCCATCGGTGTGGCCGTCATCGTCTTCACCAACCTGATCCTGCTTCCCGTCGCGATTTCCTACGTTGGCATCAGCAAAAGAGCAGTGGTGCGCAGTAAAGAGGATGCCGTTCGCGAGCATCCCTTCTGGCGGCTGCTGACGAATTTTGCAGCCCCCAGGGTTGCAAGGGTTTCGGTGATTCTGTCGCTGCTCGCGCTGGGAGGGGGGCTGTGGTATGGCCATAACCTGAAGATCGGCGACCTTGATCAGGGGGCACCTGAACTGCGTCCTGATTCGCGATACAACCAGGACAACAACTTCATCATCAGCAATTACTCCACCAGTTCCGATGTGTTGGTGGTGATGGTCAAGACCCCGCCCGAAGGCTGTTCGGCGTACCAGACGCTATCGGCGATCAACGAATTGTCCTGGAAGATGGAAAACACGCCCGGTGTGCAGTCGGCGATCTCGCTCGTGACGGTATCCAAGCAGGTGATCAAGGGCATGAATGAGGGCAACCTCAAATGGGAGTCGTTGTCGCGTAATAAGGATGTACTCAACAGCTCGATATCCCGCGCAGACGGCCTTTACAACAACACCTGTTCGCTGGCTCCCCTGTTGATTTTCCTCAATGATCACAAGGCCGAAACCCTCGACCGCGCCGTGCATGCAGTACAGGACTTCGCCCAGGCCAATAACAGGGAAGGTCTGGAGTTCTTGCTGGCGGCGGGTAACGCCGGTATCGAAGCGGCCACCAATGAGGTGATCAAGCAGGCTGAGCTGACCATCCTCATTCTGGTTTACATCTGTGTAGCGGTGATGTGCATGATCACCTTCCGCTCCTGGGCGGCGACGCTGTGCATCGTACTGCCTCTGGTGCTGACGTCGGTGCTGGGCAACGCGTTGATGGCGTTCATGGGTATCGGTGTCAAAGTCGCGACATTGCCGGTGGTGGCGTTGGGCGTGGGGATAGGCGTCGACTACGGAATTTACATTTACAGCCGTCTGGAAAGCTTCTTGCGCGCCGGTCTGCCCCTGCAAGAGGCCTATTACGAAACCCTCAAGTCCACCGGTAAGGCGGTGCTGTTCACAGGGTTGTGTCTGGCGATCGGCGTCTGTACCTGGATTTTCTCTGCCATCAAGTTCCAGGCTGACATGGGGCTGATGTTGACGTTCATGCTCCTATGGAACATGTTCGGCGCTCTGTGGCTGTTGCCTGCACTGGCGCGGTTCCTGATCAAGCCGGAGAAGATGGCGGGCAAGGTGGGGAATTCGTTGTTTTCTCATTGATCCTGCGTTTGAAACGAAAAAACCGCATCCGACAAAGGTGCGGTTTTTTTGTGGGCCCCGAGCAACTGTAGGAGCTTGCCCGCGATGGCGTCAGAGCAGATGAGTCGATGTTGATTGCTCGTCTGTCATCGCGGGCAAGCGCGCTCCTACAGAGATAAAGCGCAATTCGTCAGTTATAGATAAAGAAGCCACGCCCGCTCTTACGCCCCAGATACCCGGCCGCGACCATTTCCTTGAGCAGCGGTGCAGGGCGGTATTTGCTGTCGTTGAAGCCCTCGTGGAAAGCCTCAACGATCGCCAGCAGCGTATCGAGGCCGATCAGATCGGCCAGTGCCAGAGGGCCAATGGGCTGGTTGCAGCCCAGTCGCATGCCATCGTCAATATCCTGAGCGGTGGCGAGCCCCTCCTGAAGCACCAGAATCGCTTCGTTGATCATCGGCACCAGAATGCGGTTGACCACGAAACCTGGGCGATTGCCAGCCGTGATGGCGGTTTTGTTCAGGCGCTCGGCGAGCTTGATCGCCACCACGTGCGTCTCGTCGGCGGTTTGCAGGCCTCTGATGACCTCGATGAGGCCCATCATCGGTACGGGATTGAAAAAGTGCAGGCCGATGAAGCGGTCAGGGTCACTGACACTCGCCGCCAGTTGAGTAATCGACAGCGACGAGGTGTTGGACGCGATAACGCAATCGCGGCCGACATGCTCGGCGATCTGCCGGAGCAGCCTGAGCTTGAGGTCAAGGTTCTCCGTGGCAGCCTCGATGACCACCTGCGGACGACTCAGGGCTGCGTAGTCGGTGGTGCAACGGATTCGCGACAGCGCTTGCTCGGCAATCTCGGCGGTCAGCGTCTGTTTGTTGACCTGGCGTTCCAGGTTCTTGCGGATCGTGGCCAGGCCGCGTTCCAACGCCGCGTCGTTGATGTCCAGCAATGTCACGTCGAAGCCGGCCACTGCGCAGACTTGCGCAATGCCGTTGCCCATGGTGCCTGCGCCGATGACGGCGATATGTTGCATGGTCATGTGGAGCGTCCCCTCACACGCGTTCGAAGATCACAGCGATGCCTTGTCCGCCGCCGATGCACATGGTGACCAGCGCATAGCGGCCACCGATACGCTGCAGTTCATGGATGGCCTTGGTGGCGATGATCGCGCCCGTCGCGCCGACCGGGTGGCCAAGCGAAATCCCTGACCCGTTGGGGTTGACCTTCTCCGGATCGAAACCCAGCTCGCGGGCCACGGCACAGGCTTGGGCCGCGAATGCTTCGTTGGACTCGACCACGTCCAGGTCGGCGACGGTCAGTCCGGCGCGCTCCAGCACTTTGCGGCTTGCCGGAATCGGGCCCAGGCCCATCATCGAGGGCTCGACCCCCGCATGTGCGTAGGCCACGAGGCGGGCCATCGGCTTGAGGCCATGTGTGCGCACCATCTCGGCATTGGCCATGATCAGGGCGGCGGCGCCGTCGTTCAAGCCCGAGGCGTTGCCCGCCGTGACGGTGCCATCTTTCTTGAAGGCAGTCTTCATCTTTTCCAGTTGCTCGGCCGTCACTTCACCGCGCACGTGCTCATCCTGCGCAAAGGTGACTGTGCCTTTGCGGGTGGCAATTTCGATGGGGACGATCTGGCCGTCGAAACGACCTTCGGCAATGGCGCGTGCGGCTCGCTGCTGGCTCGCCAGTGCCAAGGCGTCTTGATCGGCGCGGGTGATGCCGTAGTGTTCGGCGATGTTTTCTGCAGTGATCCCCATGTGGATGTTGGCGAAGGGGTCATGCAGCGCACCGAGCATGTAGTCATAGGCCTGCACGTTGCCCATCCGCGCTCCCCAGCGGGCCTGCGGCATGATGTAAGCGCCGCGGCTCATGGATTCGGCGCCGCCAGCCAGCACAGCCTTGGCATCCCCCAGCAGGACGGATTGCGCAGCGGACACGATGGCCTGCAAGCCGGAGCCGCACAGGCGATTGACATTCATCGCCGGGGTTTCCTTGGTCAGGCCGGCCTCCAGTGCGATGACCCGAGACAGGTAGGCGTCGCGGACTTCAGTCGGAATGACGTGGCCCATGACCACATGGCCGATGTGCTCCGCGGCGAGTCCAGAGGTCGCCAATGCCGCACGGCTGACCTGAGTGCCCAGCTCGATGGGTGAAACGTCTTTGAGGGAGCCGCCAAATCCGCCAATGGCGGTGCGCAACGCGCTGACGACGAAAACTTCGGTAGTACCCATGTCGACTCCTGATAGCTGGCTGAACGGAGAAAAAGCCCGACCCACGACATTTCGGTCAGGCGCGCTGTGCGGGCAAGTCTAGATCGGCGTCCGGAGGGGGCCTATGCCGAAACTGTCCAGATTGGTTGGCGTTCTTTACCATCAGTGTCGTGGCTCATAACGACAACAGGAATGGCGGCTCATGCGGGATAAGGATTCGGTCTCGATCTACTTCGTTCACTTGGTGACGCAGGCCTTGCGTGACCAGCCGCTGCGCCTGCAATCGGTGCTGGAAGGGGCGGGCATCGACATGGCTTTGCTGAGCGACCCAACGGCGCGAGTCCCGGCGAGCGCATTCGCCGCGTTATGGCTGATTCAGATCAAGGAGTTGGAAGACGAGTTTTTCGACCTCGACAGCCATGGCATGCCGCTGGGCAGTTTTGCCTTGATCTGCCGGGGGCTGATCCAGGAGCCGAATCTGGAGAAAGCCTTGCGCCAGTGCCTGAACAATTTCGCCCTGTTCCTGAAAGACTTTCGTGGCCACCTGATCGTGCGCGGTCCGCGGGCCATCATTTCTGTGGACAACCGGGCTGCCGACCCCACCAAGGGACGCTTTGGCGAGGAAACCTTCCTGCTGCTGATGATCAGCCTGTTGTGCTGGTTGGGGGGGCGTCGGTTGACCATCGATCGCGCCCATTTTCGCCACACCCGGGAACGGCTGAGTGACGATTCACTGCTTTGGGGATTCAACCTGGCGTTTGGCGAGGCGCGTACCGAGGTCGAGTTTTCCAGCCATTACCTGCGTTTGCCGGTGGTGCAGTCGCTGCCTTCGCTCAAGTCCTTTCTGCGCACTGCACCGCAGTGGCTGGTGATTCGCTTCCGCAATCAGCGCGGATTGGCGTCGCAAGTCTACCAACGGCTGCGCAGCAGCCATTACGGGCACTGGCCGACGCTGCTGCAAATGGCGGCGGAACTGAAACTGAGCCCCACCACCTTCCGGCGCCGCCTGGAACGCGAGGGCTGCGCGTTTCAGGGGATCAAGGACGAGGTCCGCCGGGGCATCGCCCAACAGAAGCTTCGTGAAACCGACATGAGCGTGGTCGATATAGCCGCGCTCGTGGGCTTTCAGGAGCCCAGTGCGTTTCACCGGGCTTTCAAGAAGTGGACCGGCGAGAGCCCCGGCGGCTATCGCCGTCAGCGAGCCTTCGTCACCCAGGATATGGACAGCGCAGCGCCGTAACCGGCGGCCGTCCTGTTGTGTCAGCGCTTGGGTCGCCAGGCGTCCTGCCAAGCCTGGGCGGTCGAGTCATCGAACACTCCATGGCGGAGCACGTATTCTCGCAACTGATCGCCCAGGTGCGCAGCGGTCGACGGATCCTGGGTGTGCGCGCGAATGCCCTCCAGCCAGCCTGAGAGGGTGTGCGGAACACGTGTCACGGGCAGATCACCGGAGAAGGGTCGCACATCGCTGCACACCACTGGGACGCCGCAACTGCCCAGTCGAAGCGCGGCGAGGTCGGTACGGCAAGTGGTGAACAGGTTATCGTTCGCCGGCAGCAAGCCGAGATCCAGATCCAATGCGGCGAGCGCAGCAGGAAACTGATCGGCCCCGGGCAATTCATGGTGTTCGTGGGCGTAGGCGCGCAGCACGCCCTGATGGTCGCCCATCACGATCCATTCCACTTCATCGGCCAGTGCTTCGATGACGGGGACAATCATCTGCAAATCCTGGGCTTGCCAGTGATCGTTGACCAGTCCCACCCGCGGTTTTGCGCCGCGTCCGCGTGCGCAGGACAGATGTCCCCAAACGTCGACGTTCAGCCGGGACGGAATCAGGTGCACGTCGGCATGAAACTCGCGCGCGATGTCGGCAAGCATGGGGCTGGCGGCGATGACCCGGTCCACTTGGCCAAGCAATTGTTGCAGCCGTTGCAGCCGCTCCGGGCTGAAGGCGAATGCGTCTTCGGACGGCTGCTCCGGGGCGAGGTCGAGGTCATTCAAGTCAAGAATGACGAACGCGTTCGGCAGGATTCGGGCACGCGCCACCGTCTGCAGGAAGCCTTCATCGAGGCGCGCCTGAAAGACGATGACGTCAGGGTTCAAGCGCGCTTCCTGTGGAATCGACAACGGGCCGCTGCTGAGCTTGCCTTCGATGACGCCGCGCAGTTCGAGCGCCTGCAACGGGCCGATCACCCGTTCCTGAGGGGCGGCCCATAGCCCGTCGGGGTAGGCCAGCACCACCGGCGCACGACGCCAGGCCATCGGCCGCCAGACCAACTGCATGTTCAGTTCCAGTTCCACCGACTGCAGGTCCAACGAGAGATTGGGGTTGAAAGCAGGATCGCGGCCGATCAGCGGTAGCCATTTGCGGTACATCGCCAGTTGCTCGCCCACGAAGCGCTTGCGTTTGACCTGATAGGCCGCCGTGTCGACATGGGTCTGGCTGACGCTGCCTTCGTGAATCAGTACCGAATGGGGCGTCCAGACATTCAGGTAGCCCAGTGCGCCGACTTTCAGACACAGGTCGACATCGTTGTAGGAGACGACGAACGCCGTTTCATCCAGGCCGCCGACCTTTTCGTAAACCGAACGACGGACCATCAGGCACGCCGCGGTGACCGCGCTCAGGTCCTGATCCACTTGAACCCGCTGGGTGTAACCCTGAACATGCTGAGGTTCGCTGATGTGCTGGTGACCGGCGGGCCCGTCCAGCCCCATGCGCACGCCAGCGTGCTGCATGCGTCCAGTGGGGTAGAGCAGCTTGGCGCCGACCACGCCCACTTCAGGTCGCAAAGCATGGTTGAGCAGTTCGTCCAGCCAGCGCTCGTGCACGATGGCCGTGTCGTTGTTCAGCAGCACCAGGTACTCGCCTCGCGCCTGAGCCGCCGCGACGTTGTTGATGCGCGAATAGTTGAAGGGATGAGGGTAGCGCAGCACCCGGACCTGATCCGAACCCATGGCCTCGATCTGCGCCAGCCACGCCAAGGCTTCGGGGGTTTCGCTGTTGTTGTCGACAATCAACAGCTCGTAGTTTGGGTAGCGAGTCTTGTGCAGCAGGGTTTCCACGCAGCGTTGCAGAAACGGCAACTGATCCTTGGTCGGCACGATGATCGACACCACCGGTTGCGCGGTGTGGCCATACAGCACGTGATAGCGCCGGGGTAGGGTATGAAAGACCTGCGCCTGCGCATAACCGCGGACCTTGAGGTGACGCTCAAGGGTGCCGATTTCATGCAGGTTAGGCGTTGTCGCGGGCAAGTCGCAGACCAGCAGCGGCTCACAGACATGGGCAATGCCCTCGGTGCCGCCATGCTCGATCTGCCGCAGTATAAGGTCGAATTCCGCCGCGTCGCTGAACTGCGGATCGAAGCCGCCCAGACGCTCAAGGGTCGTGCGAGCGAACAGCCAGTGGGCAGCGGCTTGCAGCGGAAAGCTGAGCAGGTAATCGAGATTGAAATCCGAGCGCAGGGCCGACATCAGACCGCCTTGAGGGTGGCGATGCATGTGATCTGCGAAGGCGAGTGCCAGGTCAGGCGCCTGCATCAGTTGCAGGGCGCAGGCGGTCAGCCCAAAAGACGTGAACTGCGTACCGGCGTCGACCGTCAGCAGCCAATCGAACGCACGGGATTGGACGATCTGGTTCAGCACCGAAGCCATGTCTTGTGGGGCAGGTGCCGTGAACTCGGACGCCATGACCACTTGAATCATCGCCGCCATCGGGCCGTCTTTGGGCAGGCTGTCGAGGGTGAGTTGGACGTCAGCCGGGGGCGAGTCGAGGTCTTTGATCACCACCAGCAGCGAGGGCATTTCCGACTTACTGAAGTGGCGATCAATCTCGCGCTGTTGCCCTTCGTCTGGTGTGCGGTACTCCAGCCATGCTTGCACCTGCTGAGGATTCAGGCGTTGCGGCGCAGGGCCAGACAGGTGTGCCAGCAAGTCGAAATCGCTAAAGCCTTCCGAGCCAGCCAGCGCCCGTGCGCCGACGCGGCCGTTGGCCAGGGAGGTGCTCGCCCAACCGGCTTCCCGCACCAGACGATGGAAGCGGTGAATTTCTTCGGTGTCAGCGCCTGCGATCTCGATCCCCTGATCGGTAAGGTGCTGCGGGGCGATGCGGCTGGCGCTCAACGTCGACGGCAGCACAATCAGGTCACCCGTGCTCAGCAGGCGCGCGTACAGCGCCAGCGGGCTCAGCAAGCCAAGGGACTCACCGCCCAACGTGAACGGCGCATCGCCTAGCGCCATGACCTCCTGACGCCGACACATTATCGCGCTCGGTTCGCCGATGAAGTTGCAGGTGAACTCACCCAGCACCGCGACCACGTCGGGGCCGCGCAGCACCAGCGGCTGGTCGACGCGAAAACGTGTCGTCAGGCTTTCCGGGAGCAGGGCGCCGTCGGCGTCGAGCCATTGGCGATGGGCCGATACCAGGCGGGCCTGTGGGCTCGCTGCCAACGCCGCGACCATCTGCCGGATGCAGTCGGGGCCAAGAAGGCCGTCACCCGAGAGAAATTTGATGTACTCGCCGCTGGCCGCGTCAATCCCTTGTTCGAAACACGCCTCGATTCCCGGCTCGCGCTCATTGCGCAGATAGCGAATCGGCCAGGGACAGGACGCCCGGTACAGATCGCTGACCGTCTCGGCCAGGCCGTCGTGGGTGTCATCGCAAATCACGATCTCGATCGCATCGTGGGTTTGCTCGATCACACTGCGCAAGGCCGTTTCAAAAAACTCGGTCCGGCACACGGCGATGACGACACTGACCAGTCGTTGTGAATCCATCTGGGTTTCCGCTCGGTGAAAAAACTGACTTGAACGCTCGCTCGCACCGAACGACGCGCTGAAAAAACCGGAGCGCCATGAAAATGACGCACCGTCTTCAATGGGCTGGATACGTAGCAATAACCCGGCCAAACCGCAGGTGTTCAGGGCGGTGGCGCGACCCTTGCATCGCCATTTGGCAGCGACGACTGCGTGACGTGGGAGCCCTCCGGGGCACGTATCGGCGCGTTCGAGCCAATTAACGTTCGTCGATGCGTGGCCGATATGCGAACAGCAAGGCGTTGCGCATGGCGCCGATTCATTTTCACCCACTGCCTCCCGGCAGATACCAGGATTCATCATGGCGACACCATCGCAATTCGATAACGACACGTTTCAACTGGCTCGCGATCATCTGCAACAGTTCGTCAAGAAAACCGCAGAGCACTTGCGAGGCGAATCAGGACGGTTGCTGGAAGTCGGTCCGCAGGATCGCTCCCTGGTCCGGGAGAGCTTTCATAACTTTGCGGTGGAGACGTTCGACATCGTCGACACCTACGGGCCCGACCTGGTGGGTGATATCACCAAGGTCAACACCTTCATTCCCGACAGTGCGTACGATGTCGTGGTGTGCATGGAGGTCATCGAGCACACCCTGAACCCGTTCGATGCCGTCAAAGAGATTCGGCGGGTGTTGAAAGACGGCGGTCATTTACTGATTTCCGCCCCTTTGAACTGGCGGATCCACGGCCCTTCGCCAGATTGCTGGCGCATCACCGAGCACGGGTGGAATGCGCTGCTTCGGGACTTCGACATCGTTGAGATCGACATTCTCGAATCCCCCGGCCGAGAGCTGTTCCCGATCCGTTACAACGTGCTGGCGCGCTGCAACAAGGCCAAGCAGAGCCAGGACAACGAATTGCAGTTCCGTTGGATATGAAGCCCGCCATGCCCGCCAGCGTCGCGTCGCTGGAAGCGCTGTTGCCGCGCCTGTCGTCGGCCACCTTCGATCCTGCGGTCTTCCGCAAGACCGGTGTGTTCGTGGTGCGTAACGCCATCGCGCGGGACGTGGTCGACGCCTGGGTCAGCGAGTGGAAGGTGTTTCACGCGACGATTCTGGAGAAGGGCCGGGACGTCAACCGCGCCAATCCTGTGTCGCTCAACGAGCAGCTCCCCGAGCGCCTGGCGCATATGTACCGTGAGCCGGTTTTCGCTCAGACGCTGAAGGCGATCATGGGCGATCACATCGCGCTGTATAACCACCGCTTCGTGATCAAGGACGCCCTGAGCCCGAACAAGGTCTTTCTGCATCAGGACAGCTGTTATCACGCTGGCAACCTGAACAAGTGCAGCGTATTCGTCCCGGTGAGTCGGGTGGACAAAGACAACGGTGGCCTGACGTTCCATGTGGGCTCGCACCGGTTGGGTGTGCTGGGAGACGCCGGAGAAATCGATCCTACGAGTTTCGACGTGCAATGGCCCACCGTGACCCCCGAATTGATGCCCGGTGATTTTGTCGTCATGGACAGTCGACTCTGGCATGAGTCCGGGCCCAATCTGTCGGGCATCGATCGCATCATGGCTGACATGATCATGCAGCCCGCCGACGATCCGACGGGCCAGGAATTGCTGTGCGGCGAATGGCAGACCGACGTGTTCTATTCGCCCAAGACCATCACGCGCCACTTCGTCAATTCGCGCATTCTCAAGATCGTCAAATACGAAAAACAGTTGGCGCAACTGAAAGCCGACATGCCCGCTCAGCACTGACTGCGCAATGAGCACGCATGAATCCATCGAGGAAAGAACATGACCACCTGCCTTGCCACCAACACCTTCGCGCCCTCCAAGTTGATGCACATCCGACCTTACCGCGTGCTAAGCATCGAAGATGGCCGCGAGGAAGAAGTGAAGTTTTTCATGCCCCCGGCGGACGGGGCAGGGAGCCTGACCGCGTTCGAGTCGGTGATGCTGCTCAAGCTGGTGCGGGCGATCAAGCCCGACTTCATTTTCGAGTTTGGCACCTTCGATGGCCGCACCACGCGGTTGGTGCTGGAAGACCTGCCGGATAACGGCGACCAGAATCCGCGTATCTACACGCTGGATTTGCCAGATACCGAGGGCGTGGTGTTTCAGGGTGACGACAAGTTGTTGGCCGAGAAGGCGCTGCTTTCGACGCGCAAATACAACCTCTCGCCCAAGAAAGGCATGGTCAAACAAATCCTCCAGGACTCGATGACGTTCGATCCGACCCCGTACGCCGGCAAGTTCGATTTCATCTTCGTCGACGCCAACCACGAGTATGACTACGTCAAGAAAGACACCGAGAACTCCCTGCACATGTTGGGCGGCGAACGTAATTGCATCGTCTGGCACGACTACGGCAACCCGCAGTTCCCGGAACTGACCCGCTACTTGGAAAGCCTGGCCGATGACCTGGAGCTGTATCACATCCAGGGCACCATGCTGGTGTTTCATATGCGCGGGTTGAAGATCGGTGACGAGCGCCCGGCAGGTTGAGGGTTGCAGGTTTGCGAAGGCGCCCTCAGTGGCGCCTTTTTTCATGGAGCGGCGATCTCGCAAGCGCCGACTTTTTGTCTCTCGCAACGCCTGTCATTTTTCGTCATCGGCGCTGAACGCCTTGTGTGGCGGGGGTTGTAGCCCTCTTGAGGGTCGTTGGTTCGGATCTTGCTTCGGCAGCCACATGCATCGGCGAAAGCGTCCGATCACGTTCTGTGGAGTGGCGAGTGATGGAAGAGAAAGTCGTAGGTTTGATTGAAGAGGCGATGGAAGCGGACGCAGGATCGCTGACGGTCGATCAGCCGCTGGACTGGGATTCGATTGCGCTGGTGACGTTCATGGCCATGGCCGATGAGCACCTGAACAAGACGCTGTCGGCTGCGCGTCTGAACAAGTGTGTGACGGTAAGAGACGTCATCACCCTGGTTGCCGAGTGACACTGGCCAGCTTCGTTTTCTGGACACCTTCATGACAAGCACGAAATCCCGACAGATTGCGCCAGCCTTGGTGAGCGCCTACTGGCACCCGCTCTGTCTCAAGTCGCAGGTTGCCGAGGACAGGGATTTCATACGCTTCAACGTGCTGGACTTCGAAGTCGTGGTGTTCAATGACGCGGGCAACCTGATTGCCTTCGATAACCGTTGCCCCCACCGTGGCACGCGTTTCTTCACCGAGGATCGGGGGCGCCAGCGGATTCTGTGCCCTTACCACGGCTGGAGCTATGGCGCGGGGCAGCTGCGCATTCCCGACGCCAAAAGCTTCACGGGGTGTGACATCGGTAAGGCCGACCTGAATTTCTTCAAGCTCGCGTTCTGCGGCGAATTGGTGTTCTTTGCCATCGAGCCGCGTGCGTCGCTGGCGGATCAATTGGGCCCCGAGATTTATCGATTGATCGCGCAGACGACGCCGGACTTGAGTGGCGTCGCCGATTTCAACCGCTACGCGTTCGAAGCCGACTGGTCGATTTCCCTCGAAAATGCACTGGAGCCGTATCACATTCCCCTTGTGCACCGGGACACGCTGGCCACTTTGAAACTGGGCCGCGGGGAGAATGTTTTTTACGGGGAAAACTCCATCTGGTCTGCGCCGGTGGAGAACGAAAAGGTCGCACGACGCCTGGAAGGCCTGTCACGGTTTTTCGCGCCGCGCGAGGCATTCCCCGGCTACATCAGCCTGTTTCTTTATCCATTTTCCATGCTGTCCTCGACTTACGGCTATTCGTGGTCGATGCAGAATTTTTTCCCGTCATCGTGTGATGACCGCACCTGGTTCACCAGCCAGCTGTTTGCGCTGCGTGCGGCCTCCGAGCGTTATGACGAAATCGTCGCGACCTTCATGGCGTCGACGGCAGAAAACAACCGAGCGGTTTTCGACGAAGACCATTCCATTTGCAAGCGCATTCCCGGCGATACCTGGTCGTGGGAGCCACCCCGCTATTTCAGCTCGACGGAAGCCAAGCTTCTGCATTTTCGGGCGTCGTGCGCGGAATGGGCCCAGCAGTCCAGGCTCGCTGCATTACCTGGCGAGGAGCCCGTATGAACAGCGTCACAGGCAGTACCGATGACGCGGTGCGCCGTATTTCAGCAGCGCGTGTGCGCGGCATTGCGTGTGCGTTGCCCGACACCCTTTCGGAAGTGGCCGACCTGACAGCTCGCTTCGGTGAGGAAAGCGTGTCCAAGATCATGGCCAGCACCGGCATCGAGCGCCGTCATGTGGTCACGGACCAATGCACCTCTGACCTGTGCGTCGAGGCGGCGCAACGGCTGCTGAGCGATCTGAATGTCGACAAGGCCTCGATCGACACGCTGCTGTTCGTCACCCAAACCCCGGATTACGTATTGCCCGCCACGGCCTGCACGCTGCAGCGGCGCCTTGAGCTGCCCTACACCACGGCCGCTCTGGACGTGAACATGGGCTGTTCGGGTTACGTGTATGGCCTGTGGATGGCCTCGGCAATGGTTGCCAGTGGCGCCAGCAAGCGGGTGCTGCTGCTGGTGGGCGACACCATCAGCAAGCTGGTTGCGCCCGATGACCGTTCCGTCGCCGCGTTGTTTGGCGATGCCGGCTCGGCGACCTTGATCGACTACGACCCTTCGGCCCCTGCGACGCCTTTCGTGTTGGGTACCGATGGCAGAGGCGAGAAAAACCTGAGAGTGCCGGGCGGCGCGTTCCGGGATCGCAGCGGCCTGGATACGTCGACTTCTGAGGAGGGCGTACGCGGCCCGTTCGATCTGTACATGGACGGCGCCGAGATCTTCGCTTTCACCTTGGCGAGGGTTCCCGCACTGGTGCGCGCGCTGGAGGCCTGTGCCGTTGACCAGTCAGTGGCGATCGAAAAATACGTGTTCCACCAGGCCAACCGGTTCATGCTCGAGCACTTGGCCAAGAAGGCCAAGGTGCCGTCTGAAAAGGTGGTCCTGAATCTGCAGCAGGTCGGCAATACCAGCAGTGCGTCGATTCCGTTGGCGCTGAGCCTGGATGCCCAGGGCGCTGCCACCACGCTGCAAGGCCATTACCTGCTGGCCGGGTTTGGCGTCGGCTATTCATGGGCAGGTTGCGTCGTGGATTTCAACAACACTCGGATCAGCCCGCTGACGCGGGTCGCCCCATCGCGTAACGAGGCCTAAGTGCAGACCCATCCTTTTTCGCTGGACGGCATGTCCATCCTGGTCACCGGTGCTTCCTCCGGCATAGGCCGTCAGGTGGCGATCTGGCTCAGTCAGCAGGGCGCGCGGATCGTCGCGGTCGGTCGCGACCTGCCGCGCCTGGAAGAAACCCTTGGCCGCTTGCAGGGGGAAGGGCACAGCTGTCACGGCTTCGACTTCCTGGCGGGCGACGATGTCTCAGCGTGGATGAAAGCGCTGGTCAAGGCGTCTACGCCGTTGGACGGGCTGGTGCATGCGGCCGGGGTTCAGTTGCCACTGCCGATCCGGGCTATGGGGCTGGACCATTGGGAGAAAATTTTCGCCACCAATGTCACCTCCGGGTTTTCGTTGATCAAGGCGTTCCGGCAAAAAGGCGTGTGCCGCACGCCGTCGAGTATCGTGATGCTGTCCTCGGTCATGGCGCAGGTCGCCCAGCCTGCGCTGGTGGGCTATTGCGCCAGCAAGGGGGCGGTGGAGTCGATGGTCCGTGCCGCGGCACTGGAGCTGGCCCGGGAAGGCATTCGCGTCAACGCCGTCGCACCGGGTGTGGTCAGGACCGAGATGGCCGACAAGCTCGAAGGGCTGGTGGGCGAGGACGCCATGGCAGCCATCGAGGGCAAGCACCCGCTCGGTCTGGGCGACCCGCTGGATGTCGCGTACGCCGTCCATTACCTGTTGTCCCCCGCGGCGCGCTGGGTCACAGGCACATCGTTGGTGGTCGACGGGGGGTACCTGGCCGAATGAACGTGACCAAACTGATCATCGTGGGCGCTGGTGGGCTGGGGCGGGAGGTGCATTCCTGGCTCAAGGACTGGGTCGAGCACAACGAAGGCTACAGCATCGGCGGCTTTCTCGATGACGGCAGCCTCTCGCTGAACCGTTTCCACCACTACGCTGATATCTTGTCGACCATCGACGCCTACGAGCCTGCGGACGACGAGCGGCTGCTGGTGGCCATCGGCAAGCCTTCCGACAAGAAATACGTGGTCGAAAAACTGCTGGCCAAAGGCGCGCAGTTCTTCACCCTGGTTCATCCCACGGCCATCGTCGGGGAGAACGTCAAGATCGGGCGGGGCGTGCTGGTGTGTCCGTTTTCCGTGTTGTCAGTGGATTTGACCATCGGCGATTTCGTGACCGTGAATTCACTGTGCACCATCGGCCATGACACCCACATCGGCGATTTCTCGACCTTGAGCGGCCACTGCGATTTGACCGGCGGTGCGGTGCTCGAAGAGGAGGTGTTCATGGGCTCGCGTTCCTCGGTCCTGCCGAAGGTACGGGTTGGCAGGGGCGCAGTGGTCGGCGCAGGCAGTGTCGTGCTGCGCGCGGTAAAACCCGGCGACGTGGTGTTCGGCGTGCCGGCCAAGCGGATTTCAGGATAGGCATGCCATGGCCCGTTACGCTCGAATCAGTGAAATAGAGTACGAACTTCCAGAACGCGTACTGAGCAACGAGATGCTGGCGCGGGAGTTTCCCGAGTGGGATGTCGACAAGATCTTCCAGAAGACCGGCATCAATGAACGCCATATCGTGGCCGAGGGGGAAACGGCGTCGGATCTGGCGTTTCGTGCCTGCGAAAAGCTGTTCGCCAACAGCGATACCACGCGCGACCAGATCGACTGTCTGATCTACTGCACTCAGAGCCCGGACTACCTGCTTCCGGCCACCGCGTGCATTCTGCAACATCGCTTGCAACTGCCCCAGCACTGCGCGGCCTTCGATTTCAATCAAGGGTGTTCAGGGTTTATCTACGGATTGGGTCTGGCCAAGGGCTTCATCGAATCCGGTCAGTGCCGCAACGTCCTGCTGATCACCGCCGACACCTACAGCCGTTACATCAACCCCCAGGACAAGAGCGTTCGCACGCTGTTTGGCGATGCGGCCGCGGCGACCCTGATCAAGGCCGCGGACGACGCGTTGCCTAGCCTGGATCGCTTTCGGTATGGCAGCGACGGCGCCGGGGCGCCCAACCTGATCGTGCCGGTGGGCGGTGCCCGTCGGCCCTGGGTGGCCGGAGACACCCCCGCTGAATATGGCGACGACAGTGGTAATGTCCGTTCGGACGCCAACCTGTACATGAACGGCTCGGCGATTTTCGAGTTTTCGATGACTCAGGTGCCCAAGCTGTTTGCCTCGCTGTTCGATGAACACTTCACGGTCGAGCAGTCCGATCTGTTCGCGTTCCATCAAGCCAACCAGTTCATGCTCGATGCTTTGCGGCGGCGTCTGAAGTTACCGCCCGAGAAGTTCATCACCGAGTTCAGGCATTGCGGCAACACGGTGTCGAGCAGTATCCCCGTCGCGCTGAAAGAGGCCCTGAACAAAGGGCAGATCCAGCGCGGCCACCTGATTACCGCAGTGGGGTTCGGCGTTGGCTACTCGTGGGGCGGTTGCGTCATCCGCTGGTAAGCGCATCGAGCGACGTTCGAGGGCTCCGATCGGAACCCTCGGCACATCAGGTCAGCGATCCAGCAGTGCCGCCTGCCAGCGCTGCAGGTGCGCCTCATCGAGCATCCAGTCGCTCGCCACCTTCGCTTTCAACGCCTGCCCAAGGCGCTTCGCCTGCTCCGGATCCTGGAGGTGCGCGCCAATCGCATCCAGCCAGGCCGCGGTCGAATTCTGCACGCGGGTCAGCGGCAGGCTGTTGCGCAGGCCAGGTACGTCACTGGCAATCACCGGGTAACCGCACGCGCCAAATTCCAGGGCCAGACGCGTACTTTTGTGCTCGCTGTAGAGGCTGTTGCCTGCCGGGATGAGTGCCAGATGCAGGTCAAGGGAAGCGAGCACGCCGGGGTACAGTTCGCCCTCGACCGCGCTCCGCCATTCATGGACGTAGGGGCGCAGGGATTCGGGGCAAGGGCCCATGATGATCCATTCCACTCGGTCCGACAGTGCCTTGATCACTTCCTCGATCAGGGCCAGTTCCCCCAGTTGCGCGGCATTGCCCACCCAGCCCACCCGGGGTTTGCCGTGGGGCACGGGGTAGCTGTAGCCCTGAATGTCTCGCCAGCGGGGCTCCAGCCGTTCTTCAATGACTTCGATTCTAGGATGAAAAGAGCTCAGTACGTCGGCCAGTCCAGCGCTGGACACGATGACTTTGTCCATCAACTTCAGCCCGGCCTGCAACGTGTGGCGAAGCCGCTCATCCGAAGGCGCACCGGTGATTTGTGAAGAGGAGACCGGGTACTCGCCGACGTCGTAGATGCGCATCGCCTTGCTCAGCGCGCGAGTGACGGTAAGGTTGTGCAGTGCTGCGTCAGTCAGCGGGTTTTGCAGGATGAGGGTGTCCGGCTTCAGGCGCGCGAGTTCGGCCACGGTCAGCAGATCCGGGGTGATCACCGGCTCGAGGGTCAGGTTTTCGGCCAACTGCTTGAGCGGCCCTGACAAGCGTGTGGTGGTTTTGCCCAGATCGCTCGGGTGCGCCAGCACGACTGGAGCGGGTCGCCACGACAGCGGGCGCCACGTCAGCTCGGTGTTGGTCTCCAGTTGCACACCTTGGGCTCTGGACGAAAAGTTGTCGTTGTACGCCGGATCGTGGGCGACCGCGTTCAGCCATTTGCCGTAGAACGCGAGAGCGGTCGGAGCGGTCGGAGCGGCCGGCTCGGCGGTCACCGGCGCCTCGTGCAGCAGGACGGTATGTGGCGTCCAGACGACCAGCCGCCCCGTGTCTTTGACCCGCAGGCACAGGTCAACGTCGCCGAGCGCCTCGTTGAAATCGCCTTCGTCCATTCCGCCCAACGCGTCATACAGGGCGCTTGCGATCATCAGGCACGCGCCGCTGACCGCACTGTAATTCTGATCCACCACCAGGCGTTGCATGTAGCCTTCGCTCGCCGCGTTTTGCCCGCTGAACAGGTGCCTGGCGGGCGCTTCCAGGCCAAGCACCAACCCCGCGTGGTCGATGGTATTGTCGGGGGCGAGCAACTTCGCCCCGACCACGCCGACTTCCGGACGCTGGGCGTGGTTGAGCAGGTTATCCAGCCAATTGCTGTGCAGCACGGCGGTGTGCGGACTCAGCAAAAGCAGGTAGTCGCCAGTGGCGTGCCGGGCAGCCAGATTGCAGGTGGCCGAACGGCTCATCTGCGCCGGGCAACGCAGCACCCGCACCTGTTCGAGTTGCATGGCTTCGACGCCCTGCAGCCACTCCACGGCGAGCGGGTCCTGGCTGTCATTGTCAGCGATGAGAATCTCGTAGCGGGGGTAGGTGGTCTTCTCCAGAATGCTTTCCACGCAGCGCTGCAGCATCAGGATCTGATCGCGGCTGGTGACGATGATCGAGACCTTCGGTTGCCCGGCGTGCCCATACTGGAGCTGATAGTGCCGTGGGCGGGTTTCGAGGACCTGGCCATTGACGTAATTGCGAGCGACGAGATGGCGCTGCAGCGTGCGCACCTCGTCCGGGTTACTTTCACGCGGCTCGGGCCGGTAGGTGACCAGAGGTTCGGCGATGTGCTCCAGCCCGTCCAGACCATTGTGCTCGATCAGCCGCAGAATGAGGTCCAGCTCCAGCGCTTGAGGGTAGCGCTCATCGAAGCGGCCTGCGTCGATGGCGGCGTAGCGGTTGAAGATCCAGTGCCGGGCCATGGCGTCGGGGCAACTGAGCAGATAGTCCAGACTGAAGTCGGGCCGCAGCATCACTTCCGAGGAGGGCTCGGCGGTTTGCGCGATTTCATCGGCGAACAACGCACGGGTCGTGGGGGTCTCGGTGAGTTTGACCGCTGCCTTGAGGACACCGGCGGCGTTGAGGGTCGAGCCAGCGTCGAGCAACATGATCCAGTCGAAGCCACTGTCTTCCAGTGATCGATTCAGCTGCGACGCGCGATTAGCGGCGTCCACGGGCAGGTAAAGGACGTTGCCCGCTGCGTCCGGATGGCCGTTGGCCGGGTCGAAGAAAACGACCACTTGCGGCGGCATCCAACTGCGCAGGGTCGCCTCGACACTGGCCAGGGTCCGCTGCAAGGGTGCGGCCTTGCCCTGCAGGTCCGAGACGAAAATCGCCAGGCGAGGTGCGCCGTGGTGATGTTGAAAATAATGGACGATGTGCGGCTTCTGCGGCCCGGTGGGGCGACGCTTTTCGGTCCACTGCTGGATCTGGTCGTGACGCAGTTCGGTGACCGGCTTCTCAAGGTAGTAGGCCCGCAGATTGAAGGCTGCAAAACGCTCCCGGTCGCTCAGCGGTGCGATTTTCACGTCGCCATTGATCCAGTATTCGCGTAGCCACCCCAATTCCTTGGTGATGCGGTAATAGTGGTTATGGCCTTCTTTGGCGATCTGCGGTGCGGCCCGGGCGATGCTGCTGCTCTGAGTGTCGGTCATGCGAAAGCGAGACAGCGGGCGTTTGAGCAGGGCCAGGTTTCCCTGCCGCAGCAATTTCACGTACAGGCTGATGTCGCCCAGCCAGTGGATCGTCTGACCTTTCAATGACATCAGGTCCTGGCCGTACGCCAGCACATCGTCTCGGCGGCACATCACCGCACTGGGCTCACCCATGAACGTCAGCGGCAATTCGGACAACAGGGCCACCAGCTCAGGCCCATGAATGACCACGTCGTCTTCGAACGGGAAGTAGGTCAGCAGGTTGTCCGGCAGGAGTTCGCCTTGTTCATCGAACAGGCGTCGCGTACCTGCGGCCAGCGTGATGTCCGGATGGCCATGGAGCAGGGCCACCAGCGTACTGACGCAATCTGGCTCCAGCAGGTCATCGTCGTACAGAAATTTGATGTACTGGCCACGGGCTTCACGGATGCCGCGTGCCACGTTCAGTGCTTCACCCAGCGGGTGTTCGTTGCGGTAATAGCGGATCGGCCAAGGGCTTTGCGGGGTGAGCTTTTCGACCAGGTCGACGATACCGTCGTCACGGCAGTCGTCACAGATGACGATCTCCAGTTGATCGTAGTCCTGCGCGAACGCGCTGCGCAGCGCGACCTCGAAGTAGAGCGGCTTGTAGGCCGGAATGACGATGCTGACCAGGCGTGACGCGTTCATCTGAATCCTTACATCCGGTTGGGCCGAGCTCGACGCTTTGAAAACCCGGCGGGTGGCTGGGGCGTACTGTGTAGGCAGCGCCCGCCTTGCCGGGGCGCTGCAAGAAAGAGGCGTGTCAGGCCCGTTCGGCCAAGGCGCTTTGCAGCACGTCGATGACGCTGTCGAAGGCCTCGCCGTCCAACGCATCGAAAATCGGCAAACAGAGGATGCGGCTGGAAACATCAGTGGCGACTTTCAACCGCTCCGGTTTGGCCGATTCCAGGTTGCGATACATCGGGAACGTCGAGATCAGCGGGTAGAAATAGCGCCTGACGAGAATGTCACGGGCACGGAACCGCTCGAACAGCGCATCGCGGGACAGCGGAAAATCGTCCCCGACCACCACTGGAAAATAGGAAAAGTTGTGGTCGTCGTTCGGTGAGTAGAACAGTTGCAGGCCTGGCATGTCGGCGATGGCCTCGCGGTACATCGTGTCGATGCGTTTTCTGCGCGCCAAGGCACCGTCGATGTAGTTGAGCTGCAACAGGCCGAAGGCGGCGTTGATTTCACTCATCTTGCCATTGATGCCTGGCGCGACCACGGTGACCTCGTCGGCGAAACCGAAGTTTTTCAGGTAATCGATTCGTTGTTTGGTCTTCGCATCCGGGCAAACGATGGCGCCGCCCTCGAAGGTGTTGAAGACCTTGGTGGCATGGAAGCTCAGAATCGACAGGTCACCGTGCCGCAGCAGGCTTTGGCCCTGATGGCGCACACCAAAGGCGTGGGCGGCGTCGTAGATGACTTTCAGGCCGTAGCGGTCCGCGATCTTCTGGATGCGGTCGACGTCGCACGGCGTGCCATAGCAATGCACCGGCATGATGGCGGTGGTGGCAGGCGTAATGGCTTCTTCGATGCGATCCGGGTCCAGATTGAACGAGCCAGGGGCGATGTCGACGAAGATCGGCTTCAGACCGTTCCACAGAAGCGAGTGGGCCGTGGCGACGAACGAGTAGGGGGTGGTGATCACTTCGCCCGTCACACGCAGCGCCTGCAGCGCCGTCAACAGCGCCATGGTGCCGTTGGAGAACAGGCACAGGTGGTCAACGCCCAGGTAGTCGGCAAGATCCCTTTCCAGTTTCTCGTGAAACGGCCCCGCATTGGTCAGATGGCGGCTTTCCCAGATCCGCTCCAAGTAAGGAACGAACTCCTCCAGTGGGGGCAGCAGAGGCTGTGTGACGGGGATCTTCTTACTCATGAGGAATCCTGTGCTCCATGGTCGCATGACGGCGAATCCACATGGCCTGCAAGCTGACGGACGCCGTTATGCTCGCTGTCATGGAAATGGCGCTTAAAGCGCTATCCATGCGGAAATAGCAAGAACCCGGCCAACCTTGGGCTGGACGAAAGACGCGCTTGATATTCCGAACGCCTGATGTCTATTTTGTACACCTCGCCGCCACTGCGGCCTGTCAGAGCACCGCCCGACCGGCATCAACACGGCTCGTGCGCCGCTTCATAAAAAGGATTTGAGTCATGTTGAGCGATGGTCACACTTCACTCGCGCAGCGATTGATAGGCATTGATGAAGTCGAATGCGTTACCCCGGATCTGAACGGCGTGCCACGCGGCAAGGTGATGACGGCGGAGGGCTTCCTGGAGGGGCGCCGTCTGCAACTGGCACGAGGCGTCTTGCTGCAATGCATCATGGGCGGCTACCCCGCCGCAAAGTTCTACGGCAGTGATGACGGCGACTTGGCCCTGGTAGCCGATGCCCGGCAGATACACCGCCTGCCGTGGAGCGAACAACCACGGGCTCTGGCCATTTGCGATGCCGATGAGCTGGATGGCGAGCCTTCCGGGCTCTCCACCCGGGGTCAGCTCAAGTCGGTGATCGCCCGCTACGCCCGCCATGGCTGGTCACCGGTGGTGGCCACTGAGCTCGAATTTTTCGTCTTCGCGCCCAACCGCGACCCGAACCTGCCCTTCGAACCGCCAGTCGGTCTGGACGGCCGCCGCGAGGACGGTCAGTCGGCGTTCAGTGTCAGCTCCAACAACGGCTTGCGCCCGTTTTTCACCGAGGTTTACGCCTGCATGGCGGCGCTGGGGCTGCCGCGCGACACCTTCATGCACGAGATGGGCGTCAGCCAGTTCGAGATCAATCTGTTGCACGGCGATCCACTGCTGCTGGCCGATCAGACGTTCCTGTTCAAGCACATGCTCAAGGAAGTGGCCCTCAAGCACGGCCTGACCGTGGTCTGCATGGCCAAACCGCTGGCGCATACGCCGGGCAGCTCAATGCACATTCATCAGAGCGTGGTAGACAGCGCGAGCGGGCAGAACATCTTCAGCAACGCCCAAGGCGAACCCACTGCTGCGTTTCATCACTTCATCGGGGGGCAGCAGGCCGCGATGGCGGACTTCACGGCGCTGTTCGCGCCCAACGTCAATTCGTACCAGCGCCTGTGTCACCCTTTCGCCTCGCCCAACAATGCCTGCTGGTCCCATGACAACCGTGCCGCCGGGCTGCGCATCCCGGCGAGTGCGCCAGTGGCTCGACGGGTGGAAAACCGCTTGCCGGGTGCGGACGCCAACCCTTATCTGGCGATAGCGGCTAGTCTTGCAGCAGGCCTGTACGGGATCGAGCACCATCTGGCACCGTCGGCGCCGATTCAAGGTGAGTTCGCCGTTCCAGATAATCTTTCGCTGCCATGTACCTTGCATGCGGCATTGGAGCGTCTGAAACGCAGCTTGCTGGCCAAGGAACTGTTCGGGGCCGAATTCATCGAAGGCTACATCGCGTCGAAGACCCTGGAATTGACCAGTTTCTTTAACGAAATTACCCCTTGGGAGCGACGTGTGTTGGCTGCCCAAGCTTAAAAACGTCTTGCGCAAACCCTCCATTGACGAGGGTTTGCGTTTTTTGGAAAGCCGATGCGCCAAATCTGGAAATCCTTTCGAGCGCTGTATTTCGCCTCACTGATGATGTTGATCGGTTCAGGCCTGCTCAGCACTTACCTTGCCTTGCGTCTGGCCGCCGATCAGGTCGATGGCCTGTGGGTCGGTGCGCTGATGGCCGCCAACTACGTGGGGTTGGCACTGGGTGGCAAGGTCGGCCACCGATTGATCGGTCGGGTGGGGCATATCCGTGCCTATGCGACATGCGCAGGGATCGTCGGGGCGGCCGTGCTCGGCCATGGATTGATCGACTACCTGCCCGCCTGGATCGTGCTGAGGATGATCGTCGGCCTCGGCATGATGTGTCAGTACATGGTCATCGAGAGCTGGCTGAACGAGCAGGCTTCGCCCCGGCAGCGCGGCACGGTGTTCAGCGGCTACATGATCGCGTCCTACCTGGGGCTGGTGCTCGGGCAACTGATTCTGGTGGTGCACCCTCAGTTGGGGCCCGAATTGCTGATGCTGGTCGCCCTGTGCTTCACCTTGTGCCTGGTGCCGGTGGCAATGACCCGCAGCATTCACCCGGCGCCGATGCGGCCTGCGCCGCTGGAGCCGTTGTTCTTCATGCGCCGCGTGCCGCAGTCGTTGACCACGGTGTTGAGTGCCGGGCTGATCATTGGCTCGTTCTACGGTCTGGCGCCGCTGTACGCCGCGCAACAAGGGCTGTCCACTGAGCATGTGGGTCTGTTCATGGCGACCTGTATCGGGGCCGGTCTGTTGGTGCAGGGGCCGCTGGGCAAGCTGTCCGACCGCTATGACCGCGCCTGGTTGATTCGCGGTGCGGCCGGGCTGCTGTTGCTGGCTGGCCTGCCGCTGGCGATCTTCCCCTCGATGCCGATTGAAGCGGTGTTCGTCATGGGCTTTCTCGCGTCGCTGTTGCAGTTCTCCCTGTACCCCTTGGCGGTTGCGTTTTCCAACGACCACGTCGAAGGCGAGCGTCGCGTCTCGCTGACGGCCATGTTGCTGATGACGTACGGGGTGGGGGCCAGTATCGGGCCTTTGGTGGCGGGTGTGTTGATGAAGCAATTCGGCAGCAACATGCTGTATGCGTTTGTCTGCCTGACCGCGCTGATGCTGGTTTTGCGGGTGCGTCCGAAGGCCGTCACCAACCTGCATCAGGTGCAGGACGCACCGCTGCACCACGTCGCCATGCCGGACAGCAGCGCCAGTTCGCCGCTGGTCGTGGCGCTTGACCCTCGGGTGGATGAGCAGGTGGTTCAGGATCAGATGCAGAACCCGAACGAGCCTGGGTATGTGGCTCCTGCGGAGGCCGAGCCTGTCGCGGAGTCGCCCGAGCGTGTCGTGCCCTCGGGGGAGGGCGTGGTGCGGCCGGTGGCGGTGGTCGATGAGGTGAGCGCGGTTGCATCGGCTGATGCGGCACGAGACGTCGGGGTGGATCGGCCGCTTTAGGCTGTGCCTGTGTTGGCTTTTGCCCTTTTTACGCAGTGGTCTGGATGGTGAGGGCTGATCCATTGGCGAGGGTGACGCTGATTCACTCTTCCGCTTTTACAGCGGCCCCATTTGTCTTGGCAAATGGGGGAAACCGCTTGCTCCTGGTTTGGCCCGGCTGCGCCGGGTTCCCTTTTTCCGGCGCTGCTCCGTGGGCACGCCGC
>NZ_JAOCEA010000003.1:0-468035 GCF_029841165.1 Pseudomonas sp. GD03842
AGGGGTTTCCACGGCGACATCGTAGACGCGGGAGGTGAGGATTTTCTTGACGTACTGTTCGAGCATCGGGAGAGCATCACTGACGAAAAGGGCAAGGCCGAGAAGTCTACCCCGCGCCCCGACCGACGACCACACGAAGACCCGAGTTTTAAAGGCGGCATATCGCTATAATGCCCGCCCTCAACAGATAGCCTCCTCGTTGTAGGAGCGTGCTTGCCCGCGATTGCGGTGTGTCATTCAACTTACCAGCGCCTGACACGACTCAATCGCGGGCAAGCGCGCTCCTACGAGAGCATTCCTCACCGGAGCCAACCCCGCATGACCCAGGATCAACTCAAACAGGCCGTCGCCCAGGCCGCGGTCGATTTCATCCTTCCGAAACTCGACGACAAAAGCATCGTCGGCGTCGGCACGGGCTCCACGGCCAACTGTTTCATCGATGCCCTGGCCAAACACAAGACCGCCTTCGACGGTGCGGTCGCGAGCTCCGAAGCCACCGCCGCACGTCTCAAAGGCCACGGTATTCCGGTGTACGAACTCAATACCGTCAGCGACCTGGAGTTCTATGTCGACGGCGCCGACGAAAGCGACGAACACCTGAACCTGATCAAAGGCGGCGGCGCGGCCCTGACTCGCGAGAAGATCGTTGCAGCCGTGGCCAAGACATTCATTTGCATCGCTGACGGCAGCAAGCTCGTCCCGGTGCTGGGTGCATTCCCGCTGCCGGTCGAAGTCATCCCCATGGCCCGCAGCCATGTGGCGCGGCAGTTGGTCAAGCTGGGCGGCGACCCGGTTTACCGCGAAGGCGTGATAACCGATAACGGCAACATCATTCTGGACGTGCACAACATGAGCATTACCGATCCGGTGGCGCTTGAAGCGCAGATCAATGCGATCGTCGGCGTGGTCACCAATGGCCTGTTCGCGGCGCGGTCGGCCGATCTGCTCCTGCTGGGCACACAGGAAGGGGTGAAAACCCTGACGCGCTGATTGCTCGGACGCAAGTCCTGTAGGAGCGCGTTTGCCCACGATAGCGGTGTATCAGTCACCATTGAGGTGTCTGGTTAACCGCCATCGCGGGCAAGCGCGGTCCTACAAGAAATACCTAGTCGTTTTCGAGTCATCGTTTCTTGAACACATAAAACAGGTTCGGCTCGCTCACCAGGTACAAGGTACCGTCATCGCCCATGGCAATGCCCTCGGCTTGCGGCACGGTCTTGCTCAGGCCCATGTTGCCCTTGGTCAGTGACACATTGCCCACTGGTCGGCCCTCGATATCCAGCTCCAGTATCTGGCGTGACTCGTCGGACAGCGCGAGCAGGTGCCCACTGCGCTCGTCGAACTGAAGGCTGGACAGGTCCCTCACGAACAGGCCCGCATCCCGGCGCCGACTCGAGGTGACTTCAAGACCCGCGCCCTGCTGGTAAGGAAAACCGCGCACCTCGATGATCTGCACAGGTCTGCGCTCCTTGGCCACGAAGAGGCGCTGGGCCTTGTTGTCATAGGCCAGCCCTTCGAAACCGCTGTTGCCTCCGGCGTCTATTCCCAGCGTGAGCTGCTCGGCATCAGCAGCGTCGAGAAAACGCGTCTCGTCGTCCACCTGGACTTTGATCAGCCGCTGGCTGTGCTCGTCGCTGATGACATAGACACCTGGGCTGATGTACTCCACGGCTTCCGCATCCCCGAAACCGCTCAGCGGGATGCGCCGCAGCACACGGCCATCCAGGCTCAGCTCGATCAATTCCGGATCTTTATTGGTGACGGTAAACAGGGTTTTGCGGTCGGGATCGAAGCTCAACGCCGACACGTTGTCCTCCAGCCCTTCGATCACCCTCGCCTCGACCGCCACCTCGTAGTCGTCCAGGCCCAGCGCCTGGGCGTCATTGGACTGCCAGAACACCTGCCAGTTGAACCAGAGATGCTCGGGGACTCGAAATTCGCGAGCGGCGACGTAGGAAATGGCCAGAACGACCAGAAGCAATAACGCGAACGGAACCGTTTTCGGGCTAGACAGATAACGCATGCATGACGCTCGGATTCAGATGACAGCGTATTAATATCACGCAAAACTGAAATGAAGCTGAAAGCAGGCGCAGCCCTGCATCAGGCCGGCATCATTTTTTCTTGAAGGAGTAGAACAGGTTCGGCTCACTGACCACATAAAGGGTGCCGTCATCGTCCATGGTCACACCCTCTGCACGTGGGATAGTGTGGTCCAGGCCGTTGAGCCCACGCACCAGCGCCATGAAGCTGACGGCATCGCCTTGATCGTCGAGCTCCAGCAACAGGTGCGACTCCGCCGACAGGGCCACCAAATGCCCGGTTTTTTGATCCACGTGCAGGGCCGACAGGTTACGCATGATCAGGTTGTCATTGACCCACCTCTGCTTGTCGCCCTTAAGCATCGCGCTGCCATCGGACTTCCAACTGAACAGTGCGGGCGGACGCTCTTCCCCCAGCAGAAGACGCTGGTTGCGCGCATCCCACGCCACGCCTTCAAAGGCTTTGTTCTGGTCGGCCGATGGGCCGAGGTCGTATTTGGGAAAATCGTTGATGTTCAGCTTGTCCGTATCGGGCGACACCGTGACCATCGACAGCATGTGCTCACGCTCATCGACAATCGCGATCAGGCCGTTGCCGAGAACCGCCACGCCCTCGGGATTGCCCCAGCCAATCAACGGAATCTTGCGCAGCACGTCCCCCGTCAGGCTCAACTGGACCAGAAGCGGGTTCTTGCCCATGACCGAGTAGAGGGTCTTGGTGGACGCATCGTAAGACAGGTCGGAGGCCTCGTCCTTCTCCAGTCCTGCCAGCGGCTTGCCATCGATGACCACCCGATAATCCGGCAACCAGATACTCGCATTGCGCTGCGCGGCCGACGCCGTCTGCTCCCTTAGCCACAGCAGGCCACGAGCATCCCAATGCCAGGCATAAGACAACCCAGCCAGAATCACCACCAGGGCGATCAATAACCAGGCCCCCCGAAAGCGCAGCCGGCATGCGGGAGGAGTCAAAGACTGGGTGTCAAAGGACATGGCAACCATCCAGAAAAGTCGATGGGCGCAGCAGAGGCGCTGCGATCGGCGGACGATTATCCACATCGTTTGTGAAAAAAACGGCAACTCGCTCGCCAACCGCGGACATCAGGCTCGCCGATGAAATGCCAATGCCGCGTGCGTGAACCCACTGCCAAAATGGTTCACGCAACGCGTCGGCAACTCAGCGCACGTCGCTTTCGAAACGGCTCTGGCCAGGCAGCTCCAGCACGATCTGGTCACCCACATTGAACGGGCCTACCCCCGCAGGCGTGCCCGTGAGGATCACGTCACCGGCCTGCAGCGAGAACTGCGACGCCATGTGTTGAATCATCGGCACGATAGGGTTGAGCATCTGGCTGCTGTTGCCGTCCTGACGCAATTCGCCGTTGACGGTCAGGCGGATGGCGATATCCGTCAGATCCGGATAGGCGTCCGCCGATACGAAGGGAGCGATAACCGCTGCACCGTCGAACGACTTGGCTATTTCCCACGGCAGGCCTTTCTCTTTGAGCTTGGACTGCACGTCGCGCAGCGTCAGGTCCAAAGCCGGTGCAAAACCGGAGATTGCGTCGAGCACCTCCTCGCGGCTGGGGTTCTTGCTCAGCGGCTTGCCAATCAGCACGGCAATTTCGGCTTCGTAATGCACCGATCCACGGTCCTGCGGAATGCTGAAACCGCCTTCGAGCTCGACGACGCAACTGCCTGGCTTGATGAACAGCAATGGCTCGGTCGGAACCGGGTTATCCAGCTCCTTCGCATGCTCGGCATAGTTACGGCCGATGCAGACCACCTTGCCCAGCGGGAAATGGACCTTGGTACCGTCGAGGTATTTGTGCTGATAGCTCATGAGCGTTCCTCTATTTGAGCGTCTGTTCTGGGATCGGCGCTTACAGCGCGAATATCTTGCCGGGATTCATGATGCCATTCGGATCGAACACCGCTTTGACCGCCCGCATGTAGTCGATCTCCATCGGCGACCGGCTGTATTCGAGGTAGTCACGCTTGACCAGCCCTACGCCATGCTCGGCGGAGATGGAACCGTTGTACTTCTCGACGATTTCGAACACCCACTTGTTCACCTTCGCGCAGGTGGCGAAGAACGCTTCCTTGGGCAGGTTTTCTGGCTTGAGGATGTTCAGGTGCAGGTTGCCATCGCCGATGTGGCCGTACCAGACGACCTCGAAATCAGGGTAGTGCGCGCTGACGATTGCGTCGATTTCCCGGAGAAAGGCCGGCACCTTGGAGACCGTGACCGAGATGTCGTTCTTGTAGGGTGTCCAGTGGGAAATGGTTTCGGACAGGTATTCGCGCAGCTTCCAAAGGTTCTGCAACTGCTGCTTGCTCTGACTCATCACCCCATCGATGACCCAACCCTGTTCGACGCAGTGCTCGAACGTCGCCAACGCCTGATTGGCGATTTCTTCGTTGCTGGCTTCGAATTCCAGCAACGCATAGAAAGGGGTCTTGGTCGCGAACGGCTCGGGGACATCGCCCCGGGCCATGATACGGGCCAGGCCTTTGTCGGAGAAGAACTCGAAGGCGGTCAGGTCGAGCTTGCCATGAAAGGCATGCAGCACCGGCATGATGGAGTCGAAATCCGGCGTGCCGAGCACCATGCACGTCAGGTTGTTGGGCGCGCGATCCAGACGCATCGTGGCCTCGACGACGAAGCCCAGCGTGCCTTCGGAGCCGATGAATAGCTGACGCAAGTCGTAGCCGGTCGCGTTCTTGATCAGGTCTTTGTTCAACTCCAGCAGATCGCCCTTGCCGGTCACCACCTTCAGCCCCGAGACCCAATTACGGGTCATGCCGTAGCGGATGACCTTGATCCCCCCGGCATTGGTGCCGATGTTGCCGCCAATCTGACTGGAGCCGGACGACGCGAAGTCCACGGGGTAATACAGGCCGTTTTCTTCGGCGAAGTTCTGCAACTGCTTGGTGATCACGCCCGGCTGGCAGCGCACAGTGCGATCGGTCACGTTGAGCTCGAGAATCTGATTCATGTAGTCGAACGAGACGACCACTTCACCGTTCATCGCCACTGCGGCGGCAGACAGGCCGGTGCGCCCACCCGAGGGAACGAGTGCCACCTTGTGCGCATTGGCCCAGCGCACGATCGCCTGAACCTGCTCGGCGGTTTTCGGGAACACGATGGCGCTGGGCGCAGGATCGAACTGACGGGTCCAGTCCTTGCCATACGCCTGAAGCGAATCGGGGTCGGTCAGGACCTTTCCAGGCTCGACCAATGACTTCAGTTCATCTATCCACGCAGGCTGGGTCATCAACGGAACTCTCGAACAATTCATGGTCATCCTGAGAACGGCTCACGTCGCAGGAGCAGGTATTTAGCGGGGCACATATGCTAGCATACCGCCCCCGCAGCGACGTGCCTGAGGCCGACCTGCGATGGCGCCGTTGCGCCGTGAGGCCAACCTCCCAGCTGGCCACTCCCTGCCATTTTTCTCCGGGACACAGGTTTACGCAGATGAGCAAGACTTCCCTCGACAAGAGCAAGATCAAGTTCCTTCTTCTCGAAGGCGTCCATCAATCCGCCGTCGACGTCCTCAAGGCCGCGGGTTACTCCAACATCGAGTACCACACCAAGTCCCTGCCTGAAGCCGAACTGAAGGAAAAGATTGCCGACGCTCATTTCATCGGGATCCGCTCACGCACGCACCTGACCGAGGAAATCTTCGACGGCGCCAAGAAATTGGTCGCGGTGGGCTGCTTCTGCATCGGCACCAACCAAGTGGACCTGAATGCGGCCCGCGAGCGCGGCATCGCGGTGTTCAACGCCCCATACTCCAACACCCGTTCGGTAGCCGAGCTGGTCCTGGCCGAAGCCATCCTGCTGCTGCGCGGCATCCCGGAGAAGAACGCTTCCTGCCATCGCGGGGGCTGGATCAAGAGCGCCGCCAACTCCTTCGAAATCCGTGGCAAGAAGCTTGGCATCATCGGTTACGGCTCGATCGGTACGCAGTTGTCGGTCCTGGCCGAGAGTTTGGGCATGCAGGTGTTCTTCTACGACCCGCTCACCAAGCTGCCGCTGGGTAACGCCACTCAGGTCACCAGCCTGACCGAGCTGCTGGGCCTGGCGGACATCGTTTCGCTCCACGTGCCCGAATTGCCGTCCACGCAGTGGATGATCGGTGAAAAAGAAATCCGCTCGATGAAGAAGGGCGCGATCCTGATCAACGCCGCACGCGGCACCGTGGTCGAGCTGGAAGCGCTGGCCGCCGCCATCAAGGATCAGCACCTGATCGGCGCAGCCATCGACGTGTTCCCGGTCGAGCCTCGTTCCAACGATGACGTGTTCGAAAGCCCGCTACGTGGCTTGGACAATGTGATCCTGACGCCGCACATCGGTGGTTCTACTGCCGAAGCACAGGCCAACATCGGTCTGGAAGTCGCCGAGAAGCTGGTCAAGTACAGCGACAACGGCACCTCGGTGTCCTCGGTCAACTTCCCGGAAGTCGCCCTGCCCGCTCACCCTGGCAAACACCGCCTGCTGCACATCCACGAAAACATTCCGGGCGTGCTCAGCGAAATCAACAAAGTGTTCGCGGAAAACGGCATCAACATTTCCGGCCAGTTCTTGCAGACCAACGAGAAAGTCGGTTACGTCGTCATTGACGTCGATGCCGAATACTCGGACCTGGCCCAAGAGAAGCTGCAACAGATCAAAGGCACCATTCGCAGCCGCGTGCTGTTCTGAACCTCTGACTGAAATGAAAAAGGAGACCTTCGGGTCTCCTTTTTTTGTACCGGCTACTGCGTAACTGGGGATCACTTCACGGTGATGGTGATCTTCTGAGACTCGACCACCGGGTTCAGCGGGATGTGACTCTTGTCACCCACCAGCAATTGCAGGGTGTGTTGGCCGGGTGCGAGGGTCAGTTCGGTTTCGGTCTGGCCTTTGCCGTAATGGCGGATGTTGTCTGTGGTCGGCAGCGGAGCGTTCATGTCCGGCTGATCCTTCACGTCGATCAACAGGTGGTGATGACCGGTATCAGGGATGTCGACACCAGCGGGCGCAACGCCCATGCCCTTGAGGCCGAACTGCACTTTGAAAGTCCCGTTGACGGTCGCGCCATCCTTGGGCGAGATGATGTAAGCCTCAGCGCCCGCAGGCGACGGCGTGCGCGGCACATCGGCGGCGTGGACCAAAAACGTCGAACCGAGCAACAGTCCAGCCAAGGCAGTTCTAGCAAATGAGGTGTTCATGGTCTCTCCCGTTATTGAGGTGATGCGTCGACCGGGCTGGGACCACGGGCCTGCCGGCCCGGTTCAGGGTCGATCGCCAGACGGTCCGGCACGGTGAATACCTTAGCCCGGTCTGCTGCACGGGGTCTCGGAAGAGCGGGCTCATGCCGAAAATTTCATCTTGGGGCCAATTGCGCCACGCGGTGCAGGGCAGCGGCAATGAACACGCCCTGCCCCAATATTTAGAAGGGCTCGTTTCCTCGCCGTCGAAACCATCCGGTCAACGACAGACGCTCACGGCTCGCAGGCAAGACTTCATGGGGCATGTCACCTGACAGGAATACCGCCAGGCTGCCACCGACGGGCAGCACATCGAGGACTCCGCCGCCCTCTGGAAACATGCGCAGTTGCCCACCCTGCTCTGGCAGCCAGTGATCATTGAGGTACACCACGGCGGAGACCATGCGCTTGTCGTCATCCTGAAAGCGGTCCACATGCCTGCGATAGAACGCGCCCGGCGGATAAAGCGCGAAATGGCTCTCGAAGTCTTCCAGCCCCAGAAACAGGCCGCGATTGAGTGCTTGACGCAAGCTGTCCATCAACTCCAGGTACTGATCGCAGGAGGCAGACTGGCCCGGCTCCAGCCACTGGATATGATCGCCGCGAATCCCCTCGCGCACCTCCTGCGCGGCACCGCGCCCGACACCCGCGGGTGCCAGCTCACCTTCAGCCGCACGCTTGCGGCACTCGCGGGCCAACTCACCGGTCAGCGATTCAGGCAAAAACAGGCGTTGCCGCGACCAGCCGCGTTCGGCCAGGTCGTCGACGATGTGCGTCAGCAGTGAGTCATCGGGAGATAGGTGCATGCCGCGCATAGTATCCATACGGCGCCCGCTCCAACAGAGCCTGCAGGCCGGGAACCGAAGAATCTTTTCCAGGGTTTGACGCGGCAACACCCGTTTGCCCAAAACACGGCCGAACCCTCGGATTTTATTGGGGTCTGGCGACTGTTAACTCGACAAATCCCTGCCACCCCACCGAGAATAGCCGCCTGCCGACAGGAGTCCCTAATGCGCCGTCTGTTTTTCCTGCTGTTGATGTTCTGCACGCTGCCCGCATGGGCAGACGGCTACGACCAGTTGTATAACGTCGCGGGCTGGCCAGAACAACGCGCGCACTTTAACGACGCCCTCAAGGCGGCGCAGCAGCGCTACAAAAACAGCCTGCCGCCTGCAGTGTTCGATGCCCTGGTGAACAACAGCAATCAGCGGTTCGCGCCGCAAGCCATGGATCAACGGGCCGCACAGAAGTTACGCCAGACGCTTCGGGATCCGAACCCGGCCCTGCAATTTTTCCAGTCACCGTTGGGGCGCAAGATCGTCAATGCCGAGTTGACCGCTACCCGCCCGGATCAATTGGCGAAGAATGCCCAAGGGTTGCCAAAGATGCAGGCTGACGACAACCGAGTGTTGATCATCGGTCATCTGGCCAATGCCCTGCCTGCCAAGGAAGCGGGGGCCGAGGTGAGCCTGGCAATCGCCGGGGTGGCTGCCGACAGCCTGAGCTCGATGATCCCGGGCCTGATGGGGGGTGGCTCGACCCAAGGCATGCTCGAAGGTCAACGCCAACGGTTGATGCAACAGATTGCCGCCGACATGAGCAATACCATGCTGTATGTCTACCGCGACCTGACCGATGCCGAACTGGAAGAGTTTTCGACTTTTGCCGAGTCGTCTCAGGGCCAGGCGTATTACCAGGCGGCGCTGGCCGCGATTCGGGCGGGCCTTGCAGTCGGGCAAAACCTGAACTGATACCCAGCGCGCTGCTAGCGTACTCGACGGTCAGCGCCCAGCGTCATAGCCCTGCCCCATCCGCGAAGTCAGAAACTCGAAGAATCGCGCTCTCAGCTCAGGCAATTCATTGGCCAGATGATGCCGGGCTTCATGCATCATGAAGATCTGGGGATGGGCGAATTTTTCATTCAGCACCGCCAGGTTGTGGCTCCAGTCCACGGTCATGTCCGATTCGCCCTGCACGATCAGCGGGCTGCGCGCGCTGTGCGGGGCGCTTTCGATGCGCACGATCCACTTCGCCAGGGCACCCACCCACTCGGTGGGCAAGCGTCGAGGCTGCAAAGGGTCGGCCATTAGAAAGGGCAAAAACGCAGGCGCGTTGGAATTCTCACTGAAGCGTCGATCGATGCCTTTGACGAACGCCCGCAGCAGGTAGTAGCTGACCTTCGACCACGTCCAGCCGCGCGGCCGCACCAAGGGCGCCAACAGTATGGACTGGCCATCGATCGGGCTTGCATCGCCGTGGTGGAGCAAGTGATCGATGACAATTGCACCGCCTGTGCTTTGCCCGCAAATGTGCCACGGCTTGGGTAAACGGAGAGCGTCAGCTTCGGCGAACAGCCGCTCCAGCACCGCTTGGTATTCGGCGAAATCGGTAATACTCGCCCGCGTGCCACTCGACAGACCATGGCCCGGCAGGTCGCAGGAAATCACTGCGAACCCCAGTCCCAGGGCCCATTCGATGACATGCCGATACAGGCCCATGTGGTCGTAGAAGCCATGCACCAGGACCAGCGTCGCGACCGGCTGTTCCGGGGTCCATAATTGGGTGACGATTTCATAGCCGCCGACCTCGAAACGCCCGAGACGACTGGTAATCCGACCCTCACGTCCCAACCCCGCCAAGCTGTAGAAACGCTGGTAGGCCTGTTCCTCCTCGGAGGGCATAAGCCCGGCAATCAGAGGTTGCAGACCGGCTCGCAGGCGTTCAGGGTCGAAGGTGTTGGACATCGGCATTCCAGATCCGGCAAATAGGCACACAGTGACGCAGCGTGGTGAGTTTCTTCTGTCCGCAGAGGCGTGGCAAGCTACGTCACCCCAATCGAAGCCCGACCATGACCGCCCGATCACTCGCCCGACGCCGTACTGTTGCAATCGCGCTGGTCGCCATCCTGTGTGCAGCGGCCCTTTGGCTGGGATTCCGGTGGTTTGAGGGCCGATACGTCCGGGCGTTCAGTGACCGAGCCGTTCTTTTTACCGGAGACAGTCTGGGTTTGCCCGAAGACATGGCCGGCCCAGGGCGCATTCGGGTCGTGCATTTCTGGGACCCGGCCTGCCCCTGCAACGTCGGCAATCAGGAGCATTTGAGCGAATTGGTGGCCCGGTTTTCCACCGACCGCGGCGTCGATTTCTACGCCGTACAAAAGCCGGGCTCGCAAGGACGGTTGCCTGCCAGCCTGAGCGCGATCAAACCCCTTGGCAGTGTGCCGGGCGCGGATCGAATCCCTTCGAGCCCAGCCATCGCCATCTGGGACCGTCAAGGCCGACTGGCCTATTTCGGGCCGTACAGCGAAGGGCTGGTCTGCAATTCGCAGAACAGCTTCGTGGAGCCGATTCTGCAAGCGCTCATGGCTGACAGAACCGTGAGCGCGACCCATACGATGGCGGTGGGTTGTTACTGCCCGTGGCTTGAGCATTGAACGGGCTCCTCAGCGGATACCTCACGAGATACGCGCCGAGATACGAAGATCATCACGGGACGGAATGCTTCTACACAGGCCGACCACAAATCTGTAGCCTTCCGGGCTTATCTCTGATCGTTCGGGCCTTTGGATGAAACGCAGCCTTTTCGTCATCGCAGCCGTACTTGTCCTGCTCGCAGGCGGCGGGGCCTGGTATGTCCACAGCAAGCAACCGATGCGCAATGGTGAAATGGCCCTGGCCCATCTTCGCGCCCCGGTCAGCGTACGTTACGACGAGCGCGGCGTGCCGCACATCAAGGCCGAGCATCAGGACGACCTGTACCGCGCATTGGGGTATGTGCACGCGCAGGACCGGCTCTTCCAGATGGAAATCCTGCGTCGACTGGCCCGGGGCGAGCTCGCGGAAGTGCTGGGGCCCAAGCTGGTCAACACCGATAAACTGTTCCGCAGCTTACGCATTCGCGAGCACGCCGATGCATACGTCGCCCGGCAGGACAAGAACACCCCGGCCTGGCAAGCCTTGGAGGCTTATCTCGACGGCGTGAACCAGTATCAGGCCAGCCACCCGAGGCCCATCGAATTCGATGTGCTGGGCATCGAGAAACGGCCGTTTACCGCCGAAGACACGCTGAGCATCGGGGGCTACCTGGCGTACAGCTTCGCCGCGGCCTTTCGAACCGAACCGCTGCTGACTTACGTCCGGGATCAATTGGGCCCCGAGTATTTGAAGACCTTCGACTTGGGCTGGCAGCCCGATGGCGCGCTGCCCTCCAAACCCGCCCTGAGCGGCAATGACTGGAAGGGGCTGAGCGACCTGGCGCTGCTCAGCCAGCAAGCGTTGGAAGACGCAGGGTTGCCTCAATTCGAGGGTAGCAACGCATGGGCCGTATCAGGCCGTAGGACCCAAAGCGGCAGACCGCTGCTGGCGGGCGATCCGCATATTCGCTTCTCGGTGCCAGCGGTGTGGTACGAAGCACAACTGACCTCCCCCGATTTCGAGCTGTACGGGCATTTCCAGGCCCTCAACCCCTTCGCCCTGCTCGGCCATAACATGGACTTTGGCTGGAGCCTGACCATGTTTCAGAACGACGACCTGGACCTGGTCGCGGAAAAGGTCAACCCGCAGAACCCGAATCAAGTCTGGTACCACGGCGCCTGGGCGGACATGACCTCACGCCCTGAACAGATCAAGGTCAAAGGCGAGTCGCCGATTACCTTTACCCTGCGTCAATCTCCCCATGGTCCGATCATCAACGATGTTCTGACGGCCAGCGGCATTCAGGATCACGCCGACACGCCCGTGGCGATGTGGTGGTCCTTTCTGGAATCGGACAACCCGATCCTGCAGGGTTTCTACGAGGCGAACCGCGCCGACACACTGGACAAAATGCGCACTGCCGCCGCGAAGATCCATTCGCCAGGTCTGAATGTGGTGTACGCCAACGCGAAAGGCGATATCGGCTGGTGGGCAGCCGCCCAACTGCCGGTGCGCCCGGACGGTGTCAATCCGGCGTTCATTCTCGACGGGAGCACTGACCAGGCAGACAAGACGGGTTTCTACCCTTTCAGCGCCAACCCGCAGGAAGAAAATCCGGCGCGTGGCTATATCGTCTCGGCCAACTTCCAGCCGGTGTCGCCGACTGGCATGGAGATTCCCGGCTATTACAACCTCGCCGAGCGAGGCCGTCGTTTGGACAGGCAACTGAGCGACGGGACGGTCAAATGGCACCTGGAGAACAGTAAAGCGCTGCAATTGGGCACCCAGACCGATTATCCGCAGCAAGTCTTGACGCCGCTGCTTCCCGTGCTGCGTCGGGTGATCAGTGATCCCGAGGAGCACGACCTGATCGAGCGTCTGGCCGCCTGGAAGGGTGACTACCCTCTGGACTCGGTGGGCGCCACGCTGTTCAACCAGTTCCTGTACAACCTGTGCGATCAGACGTTCCGCGACGAGTTGGGTGACGGCCTGTTCGCGACGCTGCTGTCCACACGCGTGATCGACATGGCGCTGCCCAGACTGGCCGCCGATGCCAAGTCGCCGTGGTGGAACAACCGCAATTCCAACGAGACCGAGAGCCGCGACAATACCGTCAAGATGGCCTGGCATGCAGCCGTTTCCCACTTGCGTTCGCTGTATGGCCAGAACCCGAGTGAGTGGACATGGGGCAAGGCCCATACCCTGACCCATGAACACCCGCTCGGTCGCCAGCCACCGCTGGACGCACTGTTCAATATCGGTCCGTTCGCCGCACCGGGCACCCACGAAGTGCCGAACAACCTGTCGGCCAACATTACCACCGCGCCGTGGCCAGTGACTTATGGGCCTTCGACACGACGGCTGATCGACTTCGCCGATCCGGCACACGCGCTGGGTATCAATCCGGTCGGACAAAGCGGGGTGTTGTTTGACAAGCGCTATGCCGACCAGGCCAAAGCCTACATCAGCGGACAGTACCTGCCGGAGCGGTTCAGTGAGGACGATGTGGCGGGGAATAGCAAAGAGGTGTTGAGGTTGGTGCCGTCCGACTGACACACCCTATCCCGATGATCGTCCCCACGCTCCGCGTGGGGACGCAGCCCAGGATGCTCCGCGTCCAGCATCTGGCGACGCGGAGCGTCGGTGGATGCGTTCCCACGCGGAGCGTGGGAACGATCAGTGCGCAATCGAACCCGGAATTAAACCGTTTCCACCTGCGGGCGACGCACCTGCGGCTGTTTCCAGCCGTCGGCCGCAGCTTCCTCGATGGCCTGCTGAATGGCCTTCTTGCGGTTTTCTTCAGCGCGGCGGCTGAAGAACCACACCAGAAAGGTCGCCAGTGACACTGCCAGCAGGATGAGGCTGGCGATCGCGTTGATCTCAGGCTTCACGCCCAGGCGCACCGCCGAGAACACCTCCATCGGCAGGGTCGTCGAGCCTGGACCGGAAACGAAGCTGGCCAGCACCAGATCGTCCAGCGACAGCGCGAACGACATCATGCCGCCCGCGGCCAGTGACGGCGCAATCATCGGGATGGTGATCAGGAAGAACACCTTCCAGGGACGCGCGCCGAGGTCCATGGCCGCCTCTTCGATGGACAGGTCCAGTTCTCGCAGGCGCGCCGACACCACCACTGCCACGTAGGCCGCACAGAAGGTCGTGTGGGCGATCCAGATCGTGACGATACCGCGTTCCTGCGGCCAACCGATCAATTGCGCCATGGCGACGAACAGCAGCAGCAGCGACAGCCCCGTGATGACCTCGGGCATGACCAGCGGTGCGGTGACCAGACCACCGAAAAACGTGCGGCCCTTGAACCGAGTGACGCGGGTCAGCACGAACGCCGCCATCGTACCCAGCGCCACGGCAGCCACCGAGGTGTAGCAGGCGATTTCCAGAGAGCGCGCGACAGCGGCCATCAATTGGGTATTGTCTAGCAGACCGACATACCACTTGACCGACCAGCCCCCCCAGACAGTTACCAACTTCGAGGCGTTGAACGAATAGATCACCAGGATGACCATGGGCGCGTAGATGAATATCAGGCCAAGCACCAACATCAGGTTCGAGAATCGGAAGCCTCTCATGCCTTGCCCTCCAGTTCTTTGGCCTGGCTGCGGTTGAACAGAATGATCGGGACGATGAGGATCAACAGCATCACCACCGCCAGCGAAGACGCCACCGGCCAGTCGCGGTTGTTGAAGAACTCTTGCCACAAGACTTTGCCGATCATCAGCGTCTCGGGGCCGCCGAGCAGTTCAGGGATGACGAACTCACCCACCACCGGAATGAACACCAACATGCAGCCGGCGATGATGCCGTTCTTGGACAATGGAACGGTGATCTTCCAAAAGCTGTTGAAGGTGCTAGAACCCAGGTCGGACGCAGCCTCGAGCAGGCTGGGATCATGCTTTACCAGGTTGGCGTACAGCGGCAGAATCATGAACGGCAAATACGAGTACACGACGCCGATATAAACCGCCAGGTTGGTGTTGAGGATCTGCAGCGGTTCGTTGATCACACCAAGCCACAACAGGAAGCCATTGAGCAGGCCGTTGTTGCTGAGAATCCCCATCCACGCGTAGACCCGGATCAGAATCGCGGTCCAAGTGGGCATCATGATCAGCAACAACAGCACCGTCTGCATGTCCTTGCGGGCAATGGAGATGCCATAGGCCATCGGATAGCCGATCAACAGGCACAACAGGGTGCTGAAGAACGCCATCTTCAACGAGCCCAGATACGCCGAAATGTACAGGTCGTCCCCGGTCAACAACGCGTAGTTGGCGAAGTTGAGCACAATGTCGAGCTTTTGCTCGGCGTAGGAAAACACTTCGGTATACGGCGGAATCGAGACGTCAGCCTCTGCGAAACTGATTTTAATAACGATCAGAAATGGCAGAGCGAAAAACAGGAACAACCACAGGAATGGCACCCCGATCACCGCTTGGCGGCCATTGGGTACGATGCGATTGAGTGCGCGTTTGACTTTGCGAATTTTCATGAGCGAAGCACCACGCCGCTGTCGTCTTCCCACCAGACGTAGACCTCGTCTTCCCAGGTCGGACGCGCGCCTCGGCGCTCGGCGTTGGCGACGAACGACTGGACCAGCTTGCCGCAGGCCAGTTGTACGTAGAACACCGAATGGCCGCCCAGGTACGCGATGTCATGCACCTTGCCGCGCGACCAGTTGTACTCGGTAGTGGGCTGCTCGGTGGTGATCAGCAGCTTTTCCGGGCGGATCGCGTAGGTGATGTGCTTGTCTTCCACCGAGGTGCTCACGCCGTGGCCGACGTAGATGTCACGCTCCAGCTCGGGGCTGCGGATCCGCGCAAAGCCTTCCATATCTTCGACGACCTCACCGTCGAACAGGTTGACGTTGCCGATGAATTCACACACCAGACGGCTGGTCGGGGTCTCGTAGATGTCCACAGGACTGCCGATCTGCGCGATCCAGCCCAGGTGCATGATCGCGATGCGTTGGGCCATGGTCATGGCCTCTTCCTGGTCATGGGTCACCATCACACAGGTCACGCCCACGCGCTCAATGATCTCCACCAGTTCCAGTTGCATCTGCGAACGCAGCTTCTTGTCCAGTGCGCCCATCGGCTCATCAAGCAGCAGCAGTTTCGGTTTCTTGGCCAGCGAACGGGCCAGTGCCACGCGCTGACGTTGGCCACCGGAGAGCTGATGCGGCTTGCGCTTGGCGTACTGTGTCATCTGCACCAGCTTGAGCATCTCGGCCACTCGGGCCTCGATCTCTTGCTTGGGCAATTTGTCCTGCTGCAGCCCGAAAGCGATGTTCTGCGCCACGGTCATGTGCGGAAACAGCGCGTAGGACTGAAACATCATGTTGATCGGGCGGTCGTAGGGCGGCATGTCAGTGATGTCGACGCCGTCGAGGAAGATCCGACCCTCGGTCGGACGCTCGAATCCCGCCAGCATGCGCAGCAGTGTCGACTTGCCAGAGCCGGAGCCGCCGAGCAAAGCGAAGATCTCGCCTTTGTTGATCTGCAGAGAGACATCGTCCACAGCAACCGTCTCGTCGAACTTCTTCGTGACCCGATCGATCTTGACCAACACCTGTTTAGGTTGCTGACCACCCTCAAGGGCTTTTTTGTAGGCGCCGGAGGCAACTGCCATGGGTGAAACTCCCAACTGTTCGTGCGTCCGGCCGGTAGAGCCGGGCGCCAGGTCTTTATTTACCGGATTTGATCTTGGTCCAGCTGCGGGTCATCACGCGCTGGATCTTCGGTGGCAACTCGGAGTTGACGTACAGCCGCTTCTGCACGTCTGCAGAGGGATAAACCGACTCGTCGTTACGGATTTCCTGATCCATCAGCTCCCCTGAAGCCGGGTTCGGGTTGGCGTAACCCACCTGGTCACTGACCTTGGCAATCACGTCCGGTTTCAGGATGTAGTTGATGAAGGCATGAGCGGCTTTGACATCCGGCGCGTCAGCGGGGATTGCCAGCATGTCGAACCACAAGTTGCCGCCTTCTTTCGGGATCGAATAAGCGATATTGACGCCTTTACCAGCCTCTTGCGCCCGCGCTTTGGCCTGGAAGACGTCCCCCGAGAAACCGGCCGCCACGCAGATGTCGCCGTTGGCCAGGTCCGTTATGTATTTCGAGGAATTGAAGTAGGTGACGTACGGCCGCACCTTGAGCAACTTGTCTTCGGCCTTCTTGTAATCCTTTTCGTCGGTGCTGTTAGGGCTCAAGCCCATGTAGTTCAGCACGGCAGGCATCATCTCGTCGGCCGAATCGAGGAACGCGACGCCACACTTTTGCAGCTTCTTGATGTTCTCGGGCTCGAACAACACCGCCCAGGAGTCGATGGTGTCGACGCCCAGGGCTTTCTTGACCTTGTCGACGTTGTAACCAATCCCGTTGGTGCCCCACAGATAGGGGACCGCGTACTGATTGCCCGGATCGTTCTTCTCCAGGCGCTTCATCAGTTCGGGATCAAGGTTGGAATAATTGGGGAGCAACGACTTGTCGAGTTTCTGGAACGCACCGGCCTTGATCTGCTTGCCAAGGAAGTGGTTGGAAGGGACCACAACGTCATAACCGGTGTGGCCGGCCAGCAGCTTGCCTTCCAGGGTTTCGTTGGAGTCGAAGACATCGTATTTGGTCTTGATCCCGGTGGTGGACTCGAAGTCGGCGAGCGTCGTGTTGCCGATGTAGTCGGACCAGTTGTAAATACGAACGGTGGATTCCGCGTAAGCCCCGACGGCGAGGGTCAGACCGGCGCCCAGCAGCAAGCCTTTGGAAAATAAAGAAATAGACACGTTTGCAGTCCTTTTCAGTGGGTGGGCCTGAAGGCCGTGCCGACGACAGTAGTGGCTGCCTGTGACAATTCCGGCGCGCAACTTACCGTCGATGAACGCTTCTCGCAAAAAAAACTTTTGAATACGCAGATTATTGTGGGGGGGTGAGGACCTGAGCCCTCACCCCGCCAGGCTTATTTGCCCGACTTGATATTGGTCCAGCTGCGGGTCAGCAGGCGCTGAGTCGCGGCAGGCAGGTCTGCGATTGCATACAGCTTGGCCAGGACATCGGCGGGTGGGTAGACACCTGGGTCCGAGGTGATTTCCTTGTCCACGAATTCGGTCGCCGCTTTGTTGCCGTTAGGGAAGTGGACGGCATTGGTGATTTCGGCCATCACTTTAGGCTGCAGGATGAAGTTCATGAACTTATAGGCGCCCTCGACGTTTTCAGCGTCTTTCGGGATGGCAACCATGTCATAGAAGCTGCCCGCACCTTCCTTCGGAATGTTGTAGCTGACCTTCACCTTGCCACCCGCTTCTTCGGCGCGGGCTTTGGCCTGATAGATGTCACCCGAGTAGCCCACGGCTACGCAGATGTTGCCGTTGGCCAGGTCCGAAATGTACTTGGACGAATGGAAATAGGTGATCGAAGGACGAATCTTCTTGAACAGTGCTTCGGCTTTCTCGATGTCTTCTTTCTTCTGGCTGTCGGTTGGCAGCCCCAGGTAATGCAGCGCTACCGGGATCATTTCGGTCGGCGAATCGAGGAAGCTAATGCCACAGCCTTTCAGCTTGGCCGCGTTTTCAGGCTTGAAGAGCAGGTCCCAGGAGTTGGTCGGTGCGTTGGCACCCAGCGCGGCCTTGACCTTGTCCGGGTTGAAGCCAATGCCGATCGAACCCCACATGTACGGGAAAGCGTGCTTGTTGTCCGGGTCACTGACCGAGACGGCTTTCAGCAGCGCGGGGTCGAGGTTCTTGTAGTTAGGCAGCTTGGACTTGTCCAGCTCCTGATAGACGCCGGCCTTGATCTGCTTGGCCAGGAAGTTGTTGGACGGAACGACGATGTCGTAGCCCGATTTGCCTGCCAACAGCTTGGCTTCCAGGGTCTCGTTGCTGTCGAAGACGTCATACACCACTTTAATGCCCGACTCTTTTTCGAAATCGGCGATGGTGTTCGGCGCGATGTAATCGGACCAGTTGTAGACGTGCAGAGTTTTGTCATCGGCGTTCGCAGCGGCCACTGCGCCCATCAGGGACAAGGCGAGAAGGGTTTTGCCAAATTTCTTCATTCGTACAGCTCCAATGTTTTATGTTAGCGGCGACTGAAACAACCGTTAGTCTGGCAATTTCCCGGGCGGCGTTACAAGCAGAGCGGCCTGCCTTAATGCATAACTTTCAAAGATTTCATCTGCACGCCAATAGCCCTCCGGACCTTACAGGAGCGCGCTTGCCCACGATTTGCGACATACCTGCAACGGATGTGTGGCTGACACATCGCAATCGCGGGCAAGCGCACTCCTACAACGAGTGACCGTTTATCACGCAATCACCGGCTCAATCACTTCTGCAACTCGGCCAGCGTCAGGTCCAGGCATTTGCGTGCCTTGTCCACCAGTTCATCGATTTCCGCGAAGCTGATCACCAACGGCGGCGAGATGATCATCGTGTCACCCACCGCACGCATGATCAGTCCGTTATTGAAGCAAAACGTCCGGCAGATCATGCCCACTCCCCGGCCGGCATAGCGCTCCCGAGTGGCCTTGTCCTTCACCAGTTCAATGGCGCCCAGCATGCCGACGCCGCGCACTTCCCCTACCAGAGGGTGATCGTTCAACTCGCGCAAACGCTTTTGCAAGTATGGTGCCGTTTCTGTTTTCACCCGCTCGACGATCCGCTCTTCCCGCAGGATGCGGATGTTTTCCAGGCCGACCGCCGCCGCCACCGGGTGACCGGAGTAGGTGAAACCATGGTTGAAATCACCCCCTTCGTTGAGCACGCTGACCACGTCATCGCGCACGATGACGCCACCCATGGGGATGTACCCCGAGGTGAGCCCCTTGGCGATGGTCATGAGGTGTGGCTGCAGACCGTAGAAATCGCTACCGAACCACTCGCCGGTGCGGCCGAAGCCACAGATCACTTCGTCTGCCACGAACAGGATGTCGTACTTGGCCAGAATCTCTTTGACCTTCGGCCAGTAAGTGTCCGGAGGAACGATCACGCCGCCCGCGCCTTGGATAGGCTCGGCGATGAACGCTCCCACGCTGTCTTCGCCCAGTTCCAGAATCTTCTTTTCCAATTGCTCGGCAGCCCAGATACCGAACGCATCCGGCGTCATGTCCCCGCCCTCGCCGAACCAGTAAGGCTGGGGAATGTGGACGATGCCGGGAATCGGCAGGTCGCCCTGCTCGTGCATGTACGTCATCCCGCCCAGGCTCGCGCCCGCCACGGTAGAACCGTGGTAACCGTTCTTGCGACTGATGATGGTTTTCTTGCCAGGCTTGCCTTTGACCGCCCAGTAATGGCGGACCATCCGCAGCACCGTGTCGTTGCCTTCGGACCCGGAGCCGGTGAAGAACACGTGATTCATTCCTGAAGGGGCAACCTCGGAAATGGCTTTGGCCAGTTGCAGTGCAGGAGGGTGAGCGGTCTGGAAAAACAGGTTGTAGTAAGGCAACTCACGCATTTGCTTGCTGGCAGCGTCAGCCAGTTCATGCCGGCCATACCCCACGGCCACGCACCACAGCCCGGCCATGCCGTCGAGGATCTTGTTGCCTTCGCTGTCCCAGAGGTAAACGCCCTCGGCGCGGGTGATGATGCGTGGGCCATTCTCTTTAAGCTGCTTGAAGTCGCTGAAGGGCGCCAGGTGATGATCGCTGCTGAGCGCTTGCCATTCGCGGGTTTGCGGATTGTTGGAACTCATGAACCACTCCATTAGCTGCATATCGCGTGTAGGCGCCGCCCGACTCCCGGGCTGGGCGGCGCCTCGGATCTTCAGACGGCAAAAAGCAGGAATTCCCGCTCCCACGAACTGATGACACGCTTGAAGTTTTCGTGCTCGGCGCGCTTGACCGCGACGTAACCGGTCACGAACGTCTTGCCGAGGTATTTCTCGACGGTCTTGCTGTTCTCCATACGCTCCAGAGCGTCTTCGATGGTCAGCGGCAGCCGCAGATTGCGCCGCTCATAACCACGCCCCACCACCGGCGCACTCGGGTTGATGCCCTCGACCATGCCGATGAAGCCGCACAGCAGGCTCGCGGCAATGGCGAGATACGGGTTGGCGTCGGCACCCGGCAGGCGGTTTTCGACGCGACGGTTCTGCGGGGTTGCATCCGGAACGCGCAAGCCAACGGTGCGGTTCTCCTCGCCCCACTCCACGTTCACTGGCGCTGAAGTGTCGGGCAGGAAGCGGCGGAACGAGTTGACGTTGGGCGCGAACAGCGGCAACAGCTCGGGAATCAACTTTTGCAGACCGCCGATGTGTTGCAGGAACAACTGGCTCATGGTCCCGTCTTCATTGGAGAAGATGCTCTTGCCCGTCTCGATGTCGATGATGCTCTGGTGCAGGTGCATGGCACTGCCCGGCTCACCGGTCATTGGCTTGGCCATGAAGGTCGCTGCCACGTCATGCTTGAGGGCAGCCTCGCGCATCGTGCGCTTGAACACGAGAATCTGGTCGGCCAGGTGCAGGGCGTCGCCATGACGGAAGTTGATTTCCATCTGCGCCGTGCCGTCTTCGTGAATCAACGTATCGAGATCGAGGTTTTGCAGTTCGCACCAGTCGTAGACGTCTTCGAACAGGGGATCGAATTCGTTCGCTGCCTCGATCGAGAAGGACTGACGGCCGGTTTCCGGGCGGCCCGAACGGCCCACCGGCGGCTGCAACGGGTAATCGGGATCGTCGCTGCGCTTGGTCAGGTAGAACTCCATTTCAGGCGCCACGATCGGCTGCCAGCCTTGATCGGCATACAGCTTGAGCACTTTTTTCAACACGTTGCGCGGCGACAGCTCAATGGGGTTGCCCTGCTTGTCGTAGGTGTCGTGAATCACCTGCGCGGTCGGCTCGATGGCCCATGGCACCAGAAACACCGCATTCTGGTCAGGACGGCAGAACATGTCGATGTCCGCTGCGTCCAGCAACTCGTAATAAATATCGTCTTCGACATAGTCCCCGGTGACCGTTTGCAGCAGAACGCTCTCGGGCAAGCGCATGCCTTTCTCGGCAATGAACTTGTTGGTCGGAGAGATTTTGCCGCGGGTGATACCGGTGAGGTCGGAGATCATGCACTCGACTTCGGTAATCCTGTGTTCTTTCAACCAATCGGTGAGCTGGTCGAGGTTGGTACTCATAAATACCTCAGGGGTTGGATGTCCTGCGTCCAACGGTGGACTCAGGCGTTATCTGGACGCTTCGGCGTCACGTTGTATTGCGCGTTTTCGACAGGCCTCGCCAAAGGCCTGCAGGATTGAAAGATAGTCGGGGTTCTCCGTGACTTGCCACTCCGGGTGCCATTGAACGCCGAGGGCGAACACTTCGGGCGAAGCAAAAGGCACGCCCGATGGTACGGAGATCGCCTCGATCAGGCCATCCGGCGCAGTCGCTTCGACTCGCAAACCGGGTGCAAGGTGCTCGATGCCCTGGCCATGAATTGAATTGACACGAATTTCGTCCGGCAATCCCAGCCCGGCCAGGACACCACCCGGCTCGATGTGCATGGAGTGGCTCGCAGCGTATTGAATTTCAACGGGTTCATTGTCGGGTTCACGGTGATCCATGTAGGTTCCCGTCTCATGAACCTGCTGATGCAGCGTGCCGCCGAACGCCACATTCATCTCCTGAAACCCCCGGCAAATCCCCAATACCGGCACGCCGGCAGCCACAGCGGCGCGAATAAGCGGTAAGGTGGTGCGGTCGCGCGCAGGATCATGAGCAGTGCCCGGCGCGCTGGCTGGCCCGCTATAGTGGTAGGGTTCGACGTTGGAAGGAGAACCGGTGAAGAGCAACCCGTCGACTGCCGCGAGGATATCGGCCGGGTCGATGAGCTCTGCCAGCGACGGCAGAATGAGCGGCAGGCCCCCGGCAGCGACAGCCACCGCACGGACGTATTTGTCGCCGCTGACGTGATAGGCATGCAAGCCGATTTGCTGAGTGCAGGCTGTGACGCCAATCAGCGGAAGGCGAGGCATATGACCCCCGGTGTTATTGCTGTTATGGGCTGCGACCGAGCTTAGCGTTGTTCATTTTTTTACACAACAACCCCGTAAAAAATAAAACACGCCCCGCTCAAGATCGCAGTTCCCGAGACTTACAAGGCTCCAATTGCGCCCTAAAACGCAGCAAAACTGGCGCCAAGGCGCCGTTTTAGGGCAAAGAGGGGCTCTCTTGACTTCATCTGGGCTTTCGGATTGACTGAACCCCGTAATGCTCGATGATTGATATTTTCAACAACAAAGGTGTTGCATCATGTCGGTACCCCCGCGTGCCGTTCAGCTCAACGAAGCGAACGCGTTCCTTAAGGAACATCCTGAGGTTCTATACGTTGACCTTCTGATTGCAGATATGAATGGAGTGGTGCGCGGCAAGCGCATCGAACGCACCAGCCTTCATAAGGTTTACGAAAAAGGCATCAACCTCCCAGCCTCTCTATTCGCACTGGATATCAATGGCTCGACGGTGGAAAGCACCGGCCTGGGGCTGGACATCGGTGACGCAGACCGAATCTGTTATCCCATCCCCAATACCCTCAGCAACGAACCGTGGCAGAAGCGCCCGACCGCACAACTGCTGATGACCATGCACGAACTGGAAGGCGAGCCGTTTTTCGCAGACCCGCGCGAAGTACTGCGCCAGGTCGTCACCAAGTTCGACGAGATGGGGCTGACCATCTGCGCAGCGTTCGAGCTGGAGTTCTACCTGATCGACCAGGAAAACGTGAATGGCCGCCCGCAGCCACCGCGCTCGCCTATCTCGGGCAAACGTCCGCACTCGACACAGGTGTACCTGATCGACGACCTCGACGAATACGTCGATTGCCTCCAGGACATTCTGGAAGGCGCCAAGGAACAGGGCATTCCCGCGGATGCCATCGTCAAGGAAAGTGCCCCGGCTCAATTCGAAGTCAACCTGCACCACACCGCTGACGCGCTGAAGGCCTGTGACTACGCCGTGCTGCTCAAGCGGCTGATCAAGAACATCGCCTACGACCATGAGATGGACTCCACCTTCATGGCCAAACCCTACCCCGGCCAGGCGGGTAACGGGCTGCACGTCCACATCTCGGTTCTGGACCGCGATGGCAAGAACATTTTCACCAGTGAGGATCCCGAGCAGAACGCCGCGCTACGTCACGCGATCGGCGGTGTGCTCGAGACCCTACCGGCGCAGATGGCGTTCCTTTGCCCGAACGTCAACTCCTATCGCCGGTTCGGTGCCCAATTTTACGTGCCCAACTCACCCACCTGGGGGCTGGATAACCGGACCGTGGCGGTGCGGGTGCCCACCGGCAGCGCCGATGCCGTGCGCATCGAACACCGGGTCGCCGGTGCAGATGCCAACCCTTACCTGCTGATGGCTTCGGTGCTGGCCGGCATTCACCATGGCCTGACCAACAAGGTCGAGCCACCGCCGCCCGTGGAAGGCAACTCCTACGAGCAGCATGAGCAAAGCCTGCCGAACAATCTGCGCGACGCACTGCGCGAGCTCGATGACAGCGAGGTCATGGCCCGTTACATCGACCCGAAATACATCGACATCTTCGTCGCGTGCAAGGAAAGCGAACTGGAAGAGTTTGAACATTCCATTTCCGACCTTGAATACAATTGGTACCTGCATACCGTGTGATGCCGATGTGAGATAAAAAGAACGCTCTGGATCCATGTGGTTGAGGGCGTTTTTTATTTTAGACGGCGAAATTTCTGTAGGAGCGCGCTTGCCCGCGAATGCGGTGTGCCTGTGACGAATCGGGTGTCTGATTTACCGCAATTGCGGGCAAGCGCGCTCCTACAACGGATATGGCCCGCCTCAGGACCTCGCGTACAATGCTCCCGGCCCCGATCAAGAGAACGCGCAATGACCCGCCCCGCCATGCCCCGCAAACCCCGTGCACGCAGCCAGGCCCGGATCGAGTCGATCCTCGACGCCGCGCGGACACTGCTGGCATCCGATGGGGTGGCAAGCCTTTCGATCTACAGCGTGGCTGAACGCGCGGGCATTCCCCCTTCCTCGGTGTATCACTTCTTTGCCAGCGTCCCGGCCTTGCTCGAAGCCCTGACCGCCGATGTGCACGCCGCCTTCCGCGAGAGCTTGCAGCAACCGATCGATCATACTCAGCTCAACACCTGGCACGACCTGTCGCGACTCGCCGAAACACGCATGCTCACGATTTACAACGATGACGCCGCAGCTCGCCAGTTGATCCTCGCTCAGCATGGTCTGACCGAAGTCACCCAGGCCGACCGTCAGCATGACATCGAGCTGGGCAACCTCATGCACGAGCTGTTCGCCAGACACTTCCAACTGCCCGCCCTGCCGGATGAGGTCGATGTCTTTGCGCTGGCACTGGAGCTGGCGGATCGCGTCTACGCCCGCTCCGTGCAACTGCACGACACCATCACCCCGCGCATGGCCGAAGAAGGCCGACGCGTGTTCGATGCGTATCTGGGGCTGTACCTGCCGCCGTTTTTGCCGAAGCATTCGCACGTAGCACCCTTGTAGGAACGCGCTTGCCCGCGATGACGGTGTGTCAGCCACCTTTCACACACCCGACACTCCGCCGTCGCGGGCAAGCGCGCTCCTACAGGTCCGTGTGTAATGCCCGAACACCCCCCCAAAGGGCTCGCACCCTTCAGGATTGGTCACCACACATCAATCACAACTTGGAGATCGATACTTCACGCGCGAACTGCCGCCTAGGGAGCCCGGATCAGGTGGTCTGGCGGTTTTCGCACGCCCGGGACTTGTTCGGCGCATCCAAAGAAGCACTGCACTTATAATCTCCTGATTTTACCGTGGCGTGCGTATATGAAGCTGATTAAGTGAGTCATGTGCACTGACGAGCTGACGTATTTGGAATAAATTATCGAAAGACTACTTCCAATGATTCTAACTAATTAAAAGTCGCGCAGCTATTCTGAATGAGCAGCTTGAAAATTTTCTAAGTTGAAAGAAAATTTTAGCAACATAACTATCAATGGAGAAATTGATCATGGATATTAAAGATTTGCCGAGCGAGCTTCAGGCAGGTAGTAAAGAAGCGCCAGCAGGTTCAAACTTTAGCGGTCTGTTGAAGTGGGGCGATCTGGATCCTGTAAAGTTCTATGCTGACATCGTTACTCTGGATACTGAGGTGGGTTACCCCAGAGTTATGGGAATGTCAGTGAAGAATGTTCCGCCCCCCACAGGGGAACGCATTGTCATTAATGTTTATACAAATAAAAGCGGGGATTATATCCTAGGGCCTGATGGCTATGAAGACCAATCCGGTGTATATGTCGCTGGACTCTTAGCTCACGGCGACGAATATGGGTTTCTTCACGATCAGGACGGCAAGATCTCCGTAACGCTTAATCCGAATGGCAGTTTTTCAGCTAAATTTCAATTTACCTTCACCCTTAATGGTCAGAGGGGGGAATTTTTGAATGGATCTGTAAACATCCCAGCTTCTGAATAGTTGTAGGACGGTAACGTTTTAAAGTTGGCATTTTTTTCGTACTCCTAGGGCTGTTCCGATCAACTTTCCTTCGTTAAGTGGCAAGTTGATCGGAGTATCACTAAGCTCGCCTGCACACTCAATGAACACGCCACTCCGGATAACCAGTGTTGGCTACTGTCAGAAATGACAGGAGGCACTTTGCCATGCTTTAAAAAAACCCCGAAGGGCTCGCACCCTTCGGGGTCGTTCACCACGCATCGCTCACAACTTGGCGATCGACACCTCAGTGGACTTCACGAATGCGATGACTTCGCTGCCCACGGTCAGCTCCAGTTCTTTAACCGAGCGGGTGGTGATCACGGACGTGACGATGCCGGAAGCGGTCTGAACATCGATTTCGGACAGCACGTCGCCGGTGACGATTTCCTTGATGGTGCCTTTGAACTGGTTGCGGACGTTGATGGCTTTGATAGTCATGGTATGGCTTCCTTTTTTGAGACCAGTGCCAGGCGCGACATTGCGCCCGGGTTAATTCGCCCAACGCAATTGCGTGGGCAGCGGTGAAGTGGGTTCGGGTTCGGGCGGGCTGCCAGGAATCGACAGCACGCGGTTGAGGACTTCGGTTTCCAGCGCCGCCAGGCGGTAAGAACCGCGTGCGCGAGGACGGGCAAGGTCGACCTGCAAGTCGAGGCCAATACGCCCCTCTTCGATCAGCAAGACGCGGTCGGCAATCGCCACGGCCTCGCTGACGTCGTGAGTGACCAGCAGCACCGTAAAACCGTGCTTTTGCCACAGGTCTTCGATCAATTGCTGCATCTCGATGCGGGTCAACGCATCCAATGCGCCAAGAGGTTCGTCGAGCAGCAACAACCGGGGCTGGTGAATCAAGGCACGCGCCAGGGCCACGCGTTGCTTTTGGCCGCCGGACAGTGCGGCTGGCCATTCGTTGGCGCGCTCGGCCAGCCCGACGGCGGCCAGCGCTTCGAGTGCCTTGCCACGCCAGTCACCGGTGAGGCCCAGGCCGACATTGTCGATGATCCGTTTCCACGGCAGCAAACGTGCCTCTTGGAACATCAGGCGAGTGTCTTCCCGTGCGTCGGCCAGTGCTGCGCTGCCCGCCAGTAATTGACCGCTGGTAGGCTGATCCAGCCCCGCCAGCAAGCGCAGCAGTGTGCTTTTGCCACAACCGCTGCGACCCACCACGGCGACAAACTGCCCCGCTGGGATGTGCAGATCGATATCTTTCAGAACTTCCCGCGCGCCGAAGGTTTTCTTCAGTTTGCGCACTTGCAGCGGGATGCCGCGCAACAGGTTTGCCGGTTGTTGAAGAGTGCTCATCGCGCGCCACCTTTCGCTACTTGATACGCGGGGTGCCAACGCAGGCAGACCCGTTCCAACCCTCGCGCCGCGAGGTCCGCCAGTTTTCCGAGTACGGCGTACAGAACGATCGCCAGCACCACCACATCGGTTTGCAGGAACTCACGGGCATTCATCGCCAGATAACCGATGCCTGAGCTGGCCGAGATGGTTTCGGCGACGATCAGCGTCAGCCACATGAACCCCAGAGCGAACCGCACGCCGACCAGAATCGAAGGCATCGCACCCGGGAGGATCACATGACGGAACAAGGCGAAGCCCGACAACCCGTAGCTGCGCGACATCTCCACCAGCGCCGGGTCGATGTTACGAATACCGTGGTAGGTATTCAGGTAGATGGGGAACAGCGTGCCCAGCGCCACCAGGAAAATCTTGGCACTCTCATCGATGCCGAACCACAGGATAACCAGCGGAATCAACGCCAGGTGCGGCACGTTACGGATCATTTGCACAGAGCTGTCGAGCAAACGCTCGCCCCATCTGGACAAGCCTGTTATGAAGCCCAGCGTCAGGCCGATACCGCCACCAATCGCAAAACCGATCGCTGCGCGCCAGCCGCTGATGGCCAGGTGCGTCCAGATCTCCCCGCTGCGCACCAGCGCCACGCCCGCTTCGATGACCGCGCTGGGCGCTGGCAAGATCCGAGTGGACAGCCAACCGGCGCTGACCGCCAGTTGCCAGATGGCCAGCAACAAGACCGGTAGCAGCCAGGGCGCCAGTCTTTGAGTGATTCTTTCAATGCTCATGGAGTTGTCTCCGCTTAATGCCAAGGGCTCACTGCGCTTTCGCGACAGCAGCGGGTGGCGTCCAGATCACGTCGGCGATGCTGAGCGGTTTGGGGATCAACTTGAGTTGATAGAAGGTGTCAGCAATTTTCTGCTGGGCGGCGACCGTTTCAGGCGAGATGAACGATGCGCCATAGCCCTGACGCTTGACGAAAACGCGGGCGATGTCTTCGGGCAGGCCCAGCAGCGGGGCAACCTGTTGGGTGACTTCGTCCGGGTTGGCCTTGGACCACTCACCCACAGCACGCACCTGTTCGACCAGCGCCTGAATCACTTCAGGATGCTGCTGCGCGTAAGGCCGGGTCGCGAGGTAGAACTGGTTGTTGTCGACGATGCCTTTGCCATCACGCAGGGTTCGCGCCTGAAGCTGTTGCTCGGCCGCGGCCTGGTAGGGGTCCCAGATGACCCACGCATCGACGGCGCCACGCTCGAACGCGGCACGCGCGTCAGCCGGTGGCAGGTAGACCGTCTGAATGTCGCTGTACTTCAACCCCGCTTCTTCAAGAGCGCGGACCAGCAAATAGTGAACGTTGGAGCCTTTGTTCAGCACCACCTTCTTGCCTTTGAGCGCCTTGACGGATGTGATCGGGGAATCTTTGGGCACCAGAATCGCCTCACTGGTCGGCGCAGGTGGTTCCGAAGCGACGTAAAGCAGGTCCGCGCCTGCCGCCTGGGCGAAAACCGGCGGCGTCTCGCCGGTTACGCCGAAGTCGATCGAGCCAACGTTGAGCCCTTCCAATAGCTGCGGGCCGCCTGGAAATTCCGTCCACTGCACCTGCACACCCTGCTCGGCCAGCTTCTTCTCCAGCGAACCCTTGGCTTTGAGCAGAACCAGCGTGCCGTACTTTTGATAGCCGATACGCAGGGTGTCGGCTTGAGCTTGGGTGAGGACGCCGAAGGACACCGCCGCAGCAAACAGAGCGACCAGGCCTCGACGCAAAATGACAGTGCGCATGGCACGCTCCTTTGCAAAATAGCTTTCAGGTGGCACCTGCTCGTCCGATGGCGGGCAAGTAAGGTGGATGGGATTCATGACCGACGACTGCATCAGTGCAACGACATTAACAGTCGGCTTATATTCTTTAAAATCATATTTATTCATTTGGTTAGCACCAAAATGAATATGTTGCATTTTCATGGACCCGCCGTTTCGGGAGGCGTCAGACGGGCCCGTCATGTCCCAATCGGGACCTTGAAGGCGGGCCGGCCAGCGGTCAAAAAAAAGGGCCGAATAGTCGGCCCGAATGTCGTGGTTGAAATCGGTGTGTCAGCGATTGGGCTGGGGCGTCAGACGCAGGTAAGGCGTGACGGCCTTGTAGCCTTTGGGGAAGCGCTGCTTGATCTCTTCTTCATCTTTGATGGAGGGCACGATCACCACATCCTCGCCATCCTGCCAGTTCGCCGGGGTCGCCACCTTGTGACTGTCAGTCAACTGCAGCGAATCGATGACGCGCAGGATCTCGTGGAAATTTCGCCCCGTACTGGCTGGGTAAGTAATGGTCAGGCGCACCTTCTTGTTCGGATCGATCACGAACAGCGAGCGGACGGTCAGGGTTTCACTGGCATTGGGGTGGATCAGGTCATAAAGCTCAGACACTTTGCGATCAGCGTCAGCCAGGATTGGAAAGTTGACCGTGGTGTTCTGGGTAGCATTAATGTCGTCGATCCACTTGATGTGGAAATCGACCGGGTCTACGGAAAGAGCGATGGCTTTCACATTGCGCTTATCGAACTCGTCCTTGAGCTTAGCCGTGAAACCCAGCTCCGTGGTGCAGACAGGGGTGAAGTCGGCCGGGTGGGAAAACAACACACCCCACTGATTGCCCAGCCATTCGTGAAACTTGATACGGCCTAGGCTGGAGTCCTGTTCGAAATCGGGGGCGATGTCGCCAAGTTTGAGGCTCATGCAGTCAGCTCCTTTAATAAGTGTTATGTGGACACTGTGCCTGCAAACCTCAAAAAATTGAAAGACCGAATGGCAATGGCGAATGCGCGTTTCGCTATAAAAACCGAACACCGCTTTTATTTTCAGCTATAAAAAAAGCCCCGCCGAAGCGGGGCTCTTTTCAACACATCGACGCTTATTTGAAGGCGTAGGTGTAGTTGAAGATCAGACGAGTCTGGTCTTGGTCAGCGATACCGGTAGCGTCGCCGCGGTAGTTAGCACGACGCAGGGTAGCGCCGAAGCCTTTCAGTGGACCGTCCTGGAACACGTAGTCGATACGCATGTCACGTTCCCACTCGGACGCATCGCCACCAATACCATTGGTAGCCTTGATGTCGGTACCGTGCAGGTAAGCGAAGGCGGCTTTCAGACCTGGAACGCCGATACGAGCGAAGTCATACGAGTACTGACCGAATGTAGTGTTCTCACCCGCACGGGCAAACTGGTTGATCATCGAGTCAGTGAACAGGTAGAAGCTTGAACCACCTTCACCTTCCGGACGGTTGTTGCCGTCACGAACGGAACCTTGGTTCAGCCATACGAAACCGCCGTCGTCGTTCACACGCTGGTGACCGAGCAGAAGGGCATGTCCGCCGAGAGAGTAGGTGAACATTGCAGACCAGGTTTTGTTGTCAACTTCACCAGCGTGCTTGGCATAGCCACCGTTGTTGTTGAAGCCATAACCTGTAGCACCCTGGCCGTTCTTGCCATCAGAGCTGCTGTCGAAATAACGCAGGTCAGTTTTGAACGACTGGTCTTCGCCGAGTGGCAGAACATGTACCAGACCCAGGAAGTGCTGCTTGTAGAAGTCTTCCAGGTTCGAGTAGTAGTACTGAACGGTCAGGTCTTTGGTGACCTTGTAATCAAGACCGCCAAATACGAAGTTGTTCGAGTCGCGGGTTGCACCGTTGACCGACAGGCCGGAGTAGTTGCTCGAAGCACGAGCTGCTTGGTGCTCCAGCTTACCGCCGTTGAAAGTAAGGCCATCGATTTCTTTGGACTGGATGGTGCCACCGGTGAAGGTTTGTGGCAGCAAACGACCGTCGTTCGCAACCAGAATTGGCAGGTTAGGCTGCAAAGCCGTACCGATTTTCACCTCGGTCTTGGAGAACTTGGCCTTGGCGTTTGCACCGCCACGAGCCCAGTCCGCAACTGCCGAACCGTCGCTGTCGCTTGGGAAGAAACTGTTGTTGTCAGGGTGACGACCTTTACCACCATCAAGGTGCAGACCGTACATGCCTTGCACGTCCAGACCAAAACCTACGGTGCCTGGGGTGTAGCCAGAAATGAAGTTGAACAGCAGACCTTCACCGGCCTCACGCTGGTCGGTACCGCCGTCGCGGTTGTCGCTTTCGAACCACATGGTGCGGGAACTGATCGTTGCTTTGCTGTCTTCCAGGAAACCGGCAGCACTTGCCTGAGTGGCCATGACAGCTACAGAGATGGCCAAGGCCAGGGTGGACTTCTTCATTATGTTTCGCTCCTCTTGAATCTAATTTTTGTAGTTCCTTGGTACTGAGACCGAAGGCTCAAGACCGCGGATGCGCGATTAGCGCTGGACCTGACTCGGCGAGTCAATGGTCCCAAGACTAATTGACTAGACCGCGTTAACAGTTGGCTGCAAGGTAAGGGAAATCCTTTAAACCTAAAAAGACTCATTTCTCCTGCTTTTATGCTAAGCAGTTATATGTCACAAGCCGTTTCAGCCGTCCGATGCGGAGTGTATCGGCGTCTTTGGCTAATTCCCAAAAAATATTTCGATCCCGTTCGTCAGATCGATCAGTTTCGCGATGTCACATGACCGACAGCCGACCGACCGGTCACCATCCCTCTGTGAAACCAGGTGAGCATTACCGCTATAACACATTGAAAAATAAGCCTTTGGTCAACCGGTAGACGTTATTAGCGCAATTGTCACCCTGCTTTCCGTCATTTTTTTGAGCCGCACGGGTCGATGTCGTCGGTTGACTGGCTGTAACGTTGAAATTTCTGACAGCCCTGCGCGCTGCCTTGCGCCAACTAACCCATGTATGAGCAGCATCCTCTTGGCGAGCGGCCTGATCCTATGTATCGACTGTGACGATTCAATGAACGGTCAGAGCATCACCGCATTTTTTCATCTTGTTGAGGTCGCGCGGCGTCGCATTACGCGGTGGATGACTATCGGCCACAACGCCGCGTCATGCACCGCGCCACCATTTTGGGAGACGTCCCTTTTTAACGCACGGTGAGCCCTTCCTGCCGCGCGGCACGTCGCAGGCAGGACGCGGCAGCGGATCAGCTCTGCTCGAAGCCCTCTCGGTAGGTCAACTCACGGATCAAGTGCTCTTCCTCGGTGTCGTACGCCCGCTTCAGCGCCGCGAACTCGTCGCCCAGCTCATCGATCGTTCGGCCAGGATGTTGATCGGGGAGTGACGTCACGCGGGTCAGGTAGTCTTCCTTCAACGCGTCGAAGCGTTCAGCGTAGGTCTCACGCAGGTACTGGACCCAGAAGTCCCGCTGGGCCGCGTAACGCATGAAAGGTTCGCCCTGCTCCCCCAACTGAACGCGCGCCAACGCCGCATCCAGTTCACCGGGGCGGATACAGGCGTGCACCTGATACAGCATGTTGCTCGGAGGCAACGGCAAATCCAGCTCGGACGCCCAGCGCAGGCGATAAGCCAGACGCACCTCTGCCTCGTCCCGCCCTTCCGCCTGCTCACGGGCTGTAGCGTCCAGCTCGTCGAGCCGGTACAGGCGTCGGGTAAGGCGATAGAGCGATGCCCCCCGCGTCCCCTGCGCTGCGTCGCCCACTGACTGCTCGATGAACATCTGGATTTCAATCTGGTTGAACACCAGCCAGGCGCCGTCATGGCAGGTCTGGAAGCCAGTGTCGTCGTGGAGCAGCGCCTCTTCGGCGATGCCATTGAAGAGCAGACGACTCTCCAGACGCTGATCGGCCACCTCGAGCACACGCCATACTCGCTCGGCAAACGCATTGCGCGTTTGCAGGTTGCGATAGGGAGCCGACTGCGTGAGTCGGCCAACGAGTGCCATCAGGTTCGGCGCATCCGCCCGCTGATCGAGCCGCTGCCAAAGCGTCTGATGCGCGGCATTTTCGTCCGGGGTGCCCAGCAACCACTGCTCCGCGTCGGGTAGCTCTTCCGGCGGCACAGCGGACGGACTATTCAGGGCACCGGATGAATCGGAGCCGGACGCGTAATCGTCCGAGTCCGAGTCCGACCATCGTCGCTCCGGCGGCAGCATCAGGATCTCGTCCGGCCAGTCCATCACAAAGGCGTAGGCGCCATGGTAACGCTCCGCAAGATGTGCCCTGCGCAGCGTTTCGTAGGTCAGCGGGTTGCCGCGCACGGCGATCTCCGTCTGTGTGTGGTCACTGCGTGGGTTCTCCAGAATATGATCCGGTAGTTCGGTCAACCGATTGCGGTCCAGTGTCAGCGCTTCCAGTGGCATCAGGTGTTCGATCCATTCCGGCCACGCTTCCAGCCCGGTATCATCCAGCGCCAACCAGCGCAGCCGGTGCCGAAAGCCGGAAGCGTCCGAGATTTCGCCCAGCGTGTTGCCGCCCAGATCCAGCGACTCCAGGTGCGGCAACCCTCCCAAAAAGGTGATCGCCTGCTGATCGATAAGCCGTCCCTGATCTCTCAAGCTCAAGGCCCTAAGGCGAGGCATGTGTCGCAGTACCGAGGGCAGCTCGGGCAATGGTTCGGTACGCCCCGTCATTTCCAGATTCTGCAATTGCGTGAACCGCGCCAGAAATGGGTTCAACTCGGAAGCGCCAGCACTGACTCGAACAAGTTGCACGTTGCGCACACCCATGTAGAAAAAGTCGGGTAACGAAGGAGGAAACTGCGCCAGTGAAATGCCTTCCAGCGTAAGGACCGCATGGGTCTGCCCTTCGCTGTAGGCGCGCCAGAAGTCCATTACGTGCTGCCGCGTGACACTTCGTGCCGCGACGGTGCTTTCAGTCAGGGGCTGCGTCGAAGTCGAGGCGTGTTCCCAACTGTCCAGCGCTTCCAGCAACTGTTGCCTCTCGCGCCTGAGCAGCGTCACCTGAGCGCTTAAGTGATGCGGAATATCGACCTGAAAGCGCAGGCGATTGGTCGGGCTCTCTTCCAGTCGAATGCGAGTCAGCATCACCCGAGACAGCGGATTACCCTGCAAGTGAATCTCGACCGACTCAACAGCCGATGCCTGCTGGGACACCAGACTATTCGGAATCTCCGTCAGGCGGTTGTTGCGCAATGAGAGCTCGCGAAGCGTCGACGACGTCAGGTCTCCCAGCCAAGCAGGCCAGTGATCGAGTCCCAGGTTGTCCAACCGCAACGTGCGCACCTGCAGTTCGAGCATATTCGAGGGCGGCGTGATGCTGATGTGATTACCGCTCAGGTCCAGTAATTCCAAATGCTGGAGTCGGGTCAACGACTCGACTTCCATGAAACTGATCCAAAGATCCTGATTGACCAGGCGCAAGCTCCGCAACCCTGGAAAAGACTGAACGATCAGGTGCGGCATTTGGAACACCAGCGGTTCACGGCCTACGGTATTGGTCCGGCTCACCTCCAGTGCCTGGACGCCGGGAAACCGGCCGAAGAAAGCCTCCAATGCCAGACGCTGATCCACGCTGGCGAAAACCGGTCGAGGTCCTGAGGCGGCGGGCCGGCTGACGTTGATATCCACCAGTTCCAGCCGACGGACCTGGTGCTGGAAGAAGTCAGGCAGCGACGGGGGAAAATCGCTGAGCACAATGTGTTGTAACCGCAGTACGGGCGGTTGACCGGCCGTCTCCGGCAAAGACGCCGCTGCCCAGTGACTCCAGATCGCGCGCTGGATTTCCGCGCGACTGGTGAGCTCGCGTTCGAGGCCAGGGTCGCCGTCGTCCCAGAGCCGCAGTGCGCTCTCCAGGACATTGCGCTCCTCCAGCATCTGGCTGAGCCGTTGATGAATCTGCACGCGACTGAGTCCGGCACCTTCCAGAGTCTGCAAGATGTGTTCTGCCGAGGTGTCGGCATCCAGATTGAGCGAACGCACGAGGTCCAGAAGGGTGTCTCGCCCGATCATGTCAGCCATGGCGCCCTGGCCACTCAATGCATAACCCAGGCGCCCATCGGCCAGCCGCATGGGGGAAACACGACCGGGTTGCGCGGGCTGCATCTTCATGACTTCACGCAACCTGTGCCGAGGCAGCAACGGTCCGAGTTGAATCGCCCGTTTCAGGCGAGGGCCGTCCCACGTGCCGGGGAAGCCCAGCGCGGTTCGCTGCGCATCAGGCAAGGCATGCAGGATCGAAGCGTAGATGTCGTCTCGGCCATGCAGAGAGTGACCTTGCTCGTCGAACGTCTCAAACCCGTCATCAGTGCGCACCAGCACCTTGCGCAGCGCCGAATCAGCAGGCCCCACGGCGTCGACCAAAGGCCCACTGAAGCTACGCGTCCGCACCTCCAAGCGTAACGCGGGCGACCAGCCCTCCAGCGTTGCGACGGTATGCAGAATGAGGGTATCGGTATCAGGGTTACGAACCGACTCGAGATACAGCCCTTCATAAGCGCGCGCCAGCCTGATCTGCTGCTGATAGACACGCACTTCCTGCGCCAGACGGACCGGGACATGACCGTGCGCCAACACCTCAAGCTCCGAGGCTGTGGCAGCACGGATCAGTTCGTCGACCACTCCCCCCGGCAATTGGGGGTAGCGATGTGTGATCGAGCCTGCTCTCGGGTCTCGGCTCTGCGACTTTTCCCGGTATCGCGACTCGAAGAGGGCTGCGCGTCGCGAGGCGGATTCACCGTGCTCGGCAGCCTGCCGAAGCTCCTGATCCAGACGGAAGCGGCAGATCGTGTCGTCCAGGAGGGCTGCTGGCCGCTCACTTTCGGCCAAGGCTCTGCGCAGCGCGGTTTCCGAGGTACCGCTGACTTGCAGGATGCGTCGAGCGTCCAGCGCTGAGAAGTCATCGACACGATGCCCCAGCCGCCTGAACAACTCCACGCCTTGCCATTCCAGCGGCCGGTCCGCCGGATGCAGCCACGCGCCTGCGCCGTTGCTCTTCAAAGGCGGTTGCCAAGCCTCTGCCTTCGTAGGGTGCAGGACGCGATACTGCCCGCTCGAAGGGTCTACCCGAACCGCATACACCTTGTCATCGACGCTGACCCAGGTCTTGTTTTGATAGTGATAGATGCCGGATTCGTCAGGTTGCAAACCTCTCGGCAGTACGGTGTCATGAGCGAAAGGCGCGAGGTCCGGCTTCCACAGCCGGCTTTTGCCATCCGGCGCCTCGACCACGTCCAACTCTTCGATGAAGGACGGCGTTTCTACCGACAGCGTTTCCATGGCCGGGGTTGCGCCTTCCTGAGCGAGCCCCAGCGACGCCATCAGCGCGAGGTTTTCGAGCACATCCGAGATGTAACCCCAACCTTGCACCCATTCGCCCCGCGTCCAACTATCGACACCTTCGAACACCTCGACGGCCAATTGAGCAGCCGTCACCGCCATCATCGCCGCACCAACGGCAGGCACGACGAAACCTACCGCATTGAGAATCTGCAGGGCCGCACTTTCGAAATAGTGCACGCGCTGGGCAAAGGTCTTTTGATCTTCCTCTGCGGTTGGCACCGCGTGAAACAGCGCATCGTCCTTCAACATGAAGGTTTTCTGTTGGACGAGCGCCGTTAACACACCTGTCGTGATGACGGATTCTCGAAGATGAAGCGTTGCCGTGGCGTCGGGTTGCTGGTCGTACCAGCCCATTTCGCGGTTCCAGACGGTCGGCCAGAGACGCTGGCTCAGCAGGCCATGCAGCCGCACCCAGTGACGTGCCGGAACATAGCGCCGGAAGAACTCCAAGTAGCCTTTCTTCAGCATTCTGTCGCGAAGCGCGTGGCAGAAGGCGATGGTTGATGGGTATTCCTTGATCGGGCTGACAGGATCGTCCGGCAGGTAAACGACCACGGGTTGTACCTCTTCGGCGTGGTCACGCGCCGGACCGATCACCACGATGCCGGTCAATTCGACGTCCCAAAGTTTCAGAAAACTCCACGTCATCGGCTGCGTACCGAGTTCGACGGTTTTGCGGTTTTCCGCGACGCTCAGCAAGGCACGATAAAGTGGGATCCCGAGGTCGCCTTTGAGGTGTGCGAGGTGAACCTGAATACGGAATGCGGTCTGTTCGACACGCTTCAACAGCCCACGTCGATTGAAAGCAGCGGCATCCGGCGCATCACCAGGCTTGGACGGCGGGCTGAGAAAGACACTGATTTTTTTCTGATACTTCCCGCCCAGATCCAGCTCCCGGCAAAGGCCGGCGAACTCATGAGGCAAAATCGGCAGAGCGGACTGCTCAACCGACGATCCGGCAATCGCGCGTTGCTCGTACAGGTAGGCCTTGTGCCGTGCATCCAGATCGAGCCCACCAGGCTCGGTTTCCCACAATTCGAAATTCTGCAAGGCAGCGTGCAATAACGTCTGGGTGGCGGCCTTCTGGGCATTTTGCAGCTGAACGAATGGGTCCGCCGAGGCGCCCGCAAATGAATCGTCCACCTGCACGCGCCGTGCGTGAAACAAGTAACTGTCACGCACATCAAGCGTTACGCCGAAACGCTCTTTTATTGCGGATGCCAGCAGGGGCTCGGCAAATGCTTCAAGACTCGGGAGTTCACCGAGCGCGCCAGAAAGTTGCGCCTCATTGAAAAGATGAAGTCGATAGTCTTGCTGTAACGCGGTGGCAACTTCGGGTCGGCTTCGTTGCAACCGCTGGAACCAGGACTGCCCCTGCAAACCGCCCTCCCGTAGCGCCGAATGTACAGCGGATGGGGCGCGGACCAACCACTGCGGCAACTTTCCTTGCACGAGTGCAAGGTGCGAACTTGCGGGGATACCCGGTGCAAAGGGCCCCGAGAAGTTTGTATTGGAAGACATGAATAACGCCTTAAGAGCCAAATGGAGCTCCCGAGCTTATTCAGAACGCACGTTGAAAAAAGACTAAATACCCAATAGTAAAACTGCTGATTAGATATAAATTTGAAATGAATAAAATAGATAAATGTTACCCGCGCACCTTAGTACTGCCATACGCGAAGCCTCGGAGAGCGTGCATCACTTTGGTGTTTTCACGCCGAAAATGCACGGATAGCGTGCAAGGCTGATAGCGCTCATTTTCGGACTTCAGAGCACGACTCGAGCGAGCATCCACCGAACTCAGGTAACCGCCATGTGCAAAGCCAAGCAAAATCAGTGCATTAGCGAACAATAGCGTTTTTTTCGAAGGTGCTTTTGAAAAGTGGCACGCGCCCTGCATTAGGCTAAGCATCCACCAGTTTTGGGGACCTTGGTACAGGCAGGCCGGGGATTCCCCTCTTTTATTCCTCTCGGAGACTGACCTCCAGTCTCCAGCGACCGTTCTGAGCTGCACCGTGCCAATCGCCGCGCAGTGGACGGGTCGCCAGTAGAGTCAGCAGTAATCCCTTGTCGCTTTTCTGAACCCTCCAGCGCACGTCTCGCCCATTGAGCTTGAACGTTCCCCGCTGGGCGGCCCCCTGCGCGTTGAATAGCAAAGCCACGGTGCCCTCGATCATTTCGCCGTGCAGTTGCGGCTCGCGGTTGAACCAGACCGCCACCCCGGCGGGCAGGACTTCGATGGTCTGCAGCTCTAAGGGGTCCGGCGTCGTCAATCGACCAATCATCAGCCCCACCATCACCCCAAATATCGCGATGGAACCCAAAAACCGCCGCCATAGCTTCGGCCTGGGGTCTTCTTCGGGGGTAGAATGCATCCCGTCCTTATGTTCGGAGCCGTGCATGTTTCACGTGATCCTTTTTCAACCAGAAATTCCGCCGAATACCGGCAACATCATCAGACTCTGCGCCAACAGTGGCTGCCATCTGCACCTGATCGAGCCCCTGGGCTTTGAACTGGATGACAAACGCCTGCGCCGCGCAGGGCTCGATTACCACGAATACGCCACACTGCACCGCCATGCCGACCTGGCCAGTTGCCTGGAGAGCATCGGCCATCCGCGCATGTTCGCTTTTACCACAAAGGGTTCGCGCCCCTTCCATGATGTGGCCTTCCAGGAGGGTGACGCCTTTCTGTTCGGCCCGGAAAGCCGAGGCCTTCCCCCCGATGTGCTTGACCCCCTGTCGAGCGAGCAGCGTCTGCGCCTGCCCATGCGCGAGGGCTCGCGCAGCCTGAACCTGTCCAACACCGTTGCCGTGGCCGTCTACGAAGGCTGGCGGCAATTGGGGTTTAAGTAACCCAGCAGTCAGAGTGGAGGTGCATGGCGTTGGATTGCTAGATGGATACCCTGCGGGCCGGTCGCGGGCAAGCGCGCTCCTACATTTGTTTAAACGTGCCGCATGCTGACAGACCCCGTTGTGAGCCTTTGAAGCAGACCGCGAGTCTCTCGCCAGGCAAAAAAGGCTAGCACCGCGGTCCATCAGGCCATGGCACGTTGCAGCAAATGTAGGAGCGCGCTTGCCCGCGACAGGCCCGCAGGGCATCAAAATAAGAATCTCAACCCCACCCGCACAAAAAAGCGCCCGTACAGGCGCTTTTCTCATTCAGCCAGACGACTTACTGAACGGTAGGGGTCTCGCCCGCTTCCTGCATGCGTTGCAGCTCTTGTGCGTACAGGGCGTCGAAATTCACCGGCGCCAGCATCAGTGCCGGGAACGAGCCGCGAACGACCAGATTGTCGATGGCTTCGCGTGCATACGGGAACAGCAGGTTCGGGCAGAAAGAGCCCAGGGTGTGGCTCATGGAAGCCGCATCCAGGCCTTTGATCAGGAAAATACCGGCTTGCTGGACTTCCGCGATGAAGGCGATTTCCTCACCGTTCTTCACTTCGACCGACAGGGTCAGCACGACCTCGTAGAAATCGCCTTCCAACTGCTTCTGGCGAGTGTTCAGATCCAGGCTGACGCTTGGGGTCCACTCCTGACGGAAGATCGCCGGGCTTTTCGGCGCTTCGAACGACAGGTCACGCACGTAGATGCGTTGCAGGGAGAATTGTGGGGCTTCTTCGTTGGAAGTGGCGCCGTTATTCGTTTGATCGGTCATTTCAGATCCTTTGTCTAGAGGTCTTGTACAGTTCGAATTCAGGCGCTCAACAATGCGTCGAGCTTGCCGGCGCGCTCCAGCGCGTAGAGATCGTCGCAGCCACCGACATGGACCGAACCGATCCAGATCTGCGGCACCGACGTGCGCCCGGCCTTTTGGGTCATTTCAGCGCGAAGCTGTGGCTTGCCGTCGACCCTGATCTCTTCGAAATCGACGTTCTTGCTGGCAAGCAGGTGTTTGGCACGTGAGCAGTACGGGCAATAATCGCTGGAGTAGACAACGACCTGGGCCATGTCACTTCACCAGCGGCAGATTGTCGGCCCGCCACGATGAAACGCCACCCGACAGCTTGGCCGCCTTGAAACCGGCCTTGAGCAGTTCACGGGCCACGTGCCCTGCGTGCTGACCAGCCGCATCGACGATGATCAGCGTCTTGGACTTGTACTTCTCAAGTTCCGAGGTGCGGGTCATCACTTTGTCCTGCGGGAAATTCAGGGCCCCGACGATATGGCCGGTGGCGTACTCTTTCTTGGCGCGAACGTCGATGACCACCGCTTCGTCGCGGTTGACCAGCGCAGTCAGCTCGCCGGTGCTCAGACTTTTGCCGCCCTTGTTCAGTTCTGTCGCGATCAACAGCGCCAGCAGGATGACAAAGGCGCCAGAGATCAAATAGTGGTTCGTGGCAAAAGCAATCAGGTGTTCAACCATCATCGGGTTCCAGGGCGTTAAAATGTCGGCCAGTATACACAGGCCCCAAGGTCGGCCAAAGCCCGTACGGCGGTCACAGTGACGCCGTTTGAACTTCACCTTAAGATGTCGATCTTTTTTCTACTTCACCCTATTAGCCAAGAGTGGGATTCATGACTACCACGCCTAAACCTCTGGTTCTGATCATCCTGGACGGCTTCGGTCACAGCGACAGCCACGACGGCAACGCAGTCTACGAAGCGACCGCCAGCAAGAAGACGCCGACCTTCGATCGCCTGTACAAGACCATGCCCAACGGCCTGATCTCCGGCTCCGGGATGGATGTCGGCCTGCCAGACGGCCAGATGGGCAACTCCGAAGTCGGGCACATGAACCTGGGTGCCGGCCGCGTGGTGTATCAGGATTTCACCCGTGTGACCAAAGCGATCCGCGACGGCGAGTTCTTCGAGAACCCGGTCATCTGCACGGCGGTGGACAAGGCGGTCGGCGCGGGCAAGGCCGTGCACATCATGGGCCTGTTGTCCGATGGCGGGGTCCACAGTCATGAAGATCACCTGGTGGCGATGGTGGAACTGGCAGCCAAGCGTGGCGCCGAGAAGATTTACCTGCACGCGTTCCTCGATGGCCGTGACACTCCCCCACGCAGCGCGCACAAATACCTCGACACCATGGAAGCGGCCTACGGTCGCTTGGGCAAAGGTCGTACCGCGACGATCATTGGCCGTTATTTCGCCATGGACCGCGACAACCGTTGGGACCGCGTCGAGTCGGCCTACAACCTGATCGTCGACAGCACTGCGCAATTCCAGGCGGCAACGCCAAAAGCGGGGCTGGACGCGGCCTACGAGCGTGGCGAGAACGACGAATTCGTCAAAGCCACCCGCATTGGCGAGCCGGTGAAGGTCGAAGATGGCGACGCAGTGGTCTTCATGAACTTCCGCGCCGACCGGGCCCGTGAGCTGACGCGCGTGTTCGTCGAAGACGACTTCAAAGACTTCGCGCGCGCCCGTCAGCCGAAGCTGGCCGGCTACGTTATGCTGACCGAATACGCCGCATCCATCCCCGCCCCCGCCGCGTTCACCAAAGGCAGCCTGGACAACGTGCTGGGCGAATACCTGGCAAAAAACGGCAAGACGCAACTGCGCATCGCCGAAACCGAGAAGTACGCCCACGTGACGTTCTTCTTTTCAGGTGGCCGTGAAGAGCCGTTCGAGGGTGAAGACCGCATCCTGATCCCGTCACCAAAAGTGGCGACTTACGATCTGCAGCCGGAAATGAGCGCGCCGGAGGTCACCGACCGGATCGTCGACGCCATCGAAAATCAGCGTTACGACGTGATCATCGTCAACTATGCCAACGGCGACATGGTGGGCCACAGCGGAATCATGGAAGCCGCAGTCAAGGCCGTCGAGTGCCTGGACGTGTGCGTAGGCCGCATCACCGATGCCCTGGAGAAAGTCGGCGGGGAAGCATTGATCACGGCGGACCACGGCAACGTCGAGCAGATGACCGACGAACACACTCATCAACCTCACACTGCGCACACCTCCGAACCTGTGCCGTTCGTCTACGTCGGCAAGCGCGACCTGAAAGTCCGCGAAGGCGGTGTGCTGGCGGATGTGGCACCGACCATGCTGACCCTGCTGGGCCTGGAAATCCCGAAAGAGATGACCGGCACCTCGATTCTGGTCGCCAGATAAGTCGGGGCAAACCGGTCTGCTCGTCCTCGGCAGGCCGGTTTTTGTATGAAATGTCTGAAAGCAGCGCCCTGTGAGCGTTTTTTTTGCAGCCTGCGGCGGGCATACTAAGCCCGTCCTCACTCCCGGTATCGCCCAACTCCATGCTTCGCGTCCTGATCGCCCTCGCTTTGATGTGTCTGCTCAATCCGGCCTTCGCCGACGACGAGCGCGCACAGACCCAAAAACAGCTGGATGCCACGCGTCAGGACATTGCCGAACTGAAAAAGGCCTTGGGCCAGCTTCAGGAAGAGAAATCCGGCGTACAGAAAGACCTGCGCTCCACCGAAACCGAAATGGGCAAGCTGGAAAAGCAGGTGGAGGCCCTGCAAAAAGAACTAAAAAAGAGCGAAGCCGAGCTACAACGGCTCGATGATGAGAAAAAAAAACTCCAAAGCGCCCGCGTTGAACAGCAACGCCTGATCGCTATCCAGGCTCGCGCCGCCTACCAGAATGGCCGCCAGGAATACCTCAAACTGCTGCTCAATCAGCAAAACCCCGAAAAATTCGCCCGCACCCTGACCTACTACGACTACCTGAGCCAGGCGCGCCTGACGCAACTGCGCAACTTCAACGAAACCCTGCGGCAACTGGCTGAAGTCGAGAAAGACATCGACCTGCAACAGGCACAATTGCTGGTCCAGAAAAGCTCGCTGGAAGACCAAAAGGCTCAGCTCGACACGGTGCGCCAGGAGCGTCAGGTGGCGCTTGCCAAGCTGAATCAGGATTACAAGGCACGCGACCAGAAACTTCAGGCGCGCCAGCAGGATCAGGCAGACCTGACGAAAGTACTGAAAACCATCGAAGAAACCCTCGCGCGCCAGGCGCGGGAAGCGGAAGAGGCGCGTCAGAAAGCCCTGCTGGCCCAGCAGGAGGCCGAGAAGCGGCAGCGTGAACAGGAAGCGCTGGCGAAAAGCCGTGGCAAAGGCGACAGCGACGAGGCGCCCCGGCGCCCTGCAAAAGTGCCCGGTGCGCTGGTCTCCAGCGCAGGCCAGTCCTATGGCGGACCTTTTGAACAGGCAAAGGGAAAACTTCCTTGGCCTGTCGATGGTCGATTGTTGGCGCGTTTCGGTGAATCCCGTGGCGACGATGACCGAACCAAATGGGACGGCGTCATGATCAGCGCCTCGGCAGGCAGTCAGGTACACGCCGTGCACGGCGGTCGAGTGGTGTTCGCCGACTGGTTGCGCGGCGCGGGCCTTCTGGTCATTCTCGACCACGGAAACGGTTATCTGAGCTTATACGGCCACAACCAGAGTCTGTTGAAAGAAGCTGGGGACATTGTAAAAGCCGGGGAAGCGATCGCCACCGTCGGCAACAGCGGTGGCGGCCAGGACACTCCGGCACTGTATTTCGCTATTCGTCAGCAGGGTCGCCCTAGTGATCCGGCGCAATGGTGTCGCTCTCAAGGATAAGTCGACGCCTCACTCAGGAGTTCGTAAGACATGCTGTTTTCGTCCCGCCTCACCTCGCTGGCCTTGACTATCGCCGTGGTTATCGGTGCTCCTCAGGCATTCGCTGCCGGTGCCGCCCCGACAGCGACCCCTGCCGCCTCCGCGTCCGCCACTGCCGCTAACGCCAAGGCACCGCTGCCACTCGACGAGCTGCGCACCTTCGCCGAAGTGATGGACCGGATCAAAGCCGCCTACGTGGAACCGGTGGACGACAAGACCCTGCTGGAAAATGCCATCAAGGGCATGCTGAGCAACCTTGATCCGCATTCCGCCTACCTCGGGCCGGAGGACTTCCAGGAACTGCAGGAGAGTACCAGCGGCGAGTTCGGCGGGCTGGGCATCGAAGTGGGCGTAGAAGACGGTTTCATCAAAGTGGTTTCGCCCATCGATGACACGCCTGCGTCCAAAGCTGGCATCGAGGCAGGGGACCTGATCGTCAAGATCAACGGCGCACCGACTCAAGGCCAGACCATGCAGGAAGCGGTCGACAAGATGCGCGGCAAGATTGGCGAGAAGATTACCCTCACGCTGGTGCGCGACGGCGGCAACCCATTCGACGTGACCCTTGCCCGCGCCACCATTCAGGTCAAGAGCGTGAAAGCGCAGATGCTGGAGCCGGGTTATGGCTACATCCGCATCACGCAGTTCCAGGTCAAGACCGGCGAAGAAGTCGGCAAGGCATTGGCCAAGCTGCGCAAGGACAACGGCAAGAAGATGAACGGGTTGATCCTCGACCTGCGCAACAACCCGGGCGGCGTGCTGCAGGCAGCGGTGGAAGTGGCCGATCATTTCCTCACCAAAGGCCTGATCGTCTACACCAAGGGCCGCATCGCCAACTCGGAACTGCGCTTCTCCGCCGACCCGGCCGATGCCAGCGAAGGCGCGCCTCTGGTGGTGTTGATCAACGGTGGCAGCGCCTCCGCTTCGGAGATCGTCGCCGGTGCCTTGCAGGATCAGAAACGCGGCATCCTGATGGGCACCGATACGTTCGGCAAAGGCTCGGTGCAAACGGTTCTACCGCTGGCCAATGACCGCGCGCTGAAACTCACCACAGCGCTGTATTTCACGCCGAACGGCCGCTCGATCCAGGCTCAAGGCATCAACCCGGACATCGAGGTCAAACGCGCCAAGGTCACCACCGAAGCCGATGGCGAGAACTACAAAGAGGCCGACCTGCTCGGGCACCTGGGCAACGGCAACGGCGGTGCGGACCGTCCGACCACCAAAGCCAAAGCAGCCAAGGCGCGTCCACAGGACGACGACTACCAGTTGAACCAGGCCCTCAGCCTGCTCAAGGGCTTGAGCGTCACACGCGGCAATTGATATGCACGCTCGGTTGACCGGGCTCCTCGGAGCCCTCGTTCTTTTCACGTTCGCGATCACCGGTGCAGCCCACGCGGCCCGCGCCCACGCATCCGACGCCAGCGCCTCGAAAGTCGCCTACATCAGCCTGATCATCGACGACCTGGGGCAGAGCCCGCAGCGAGACAGCCGCGCGCTGGCCCTCCCCGGCCCGGTGACGCTGGCCATCATGCCGGACACGCCCCACGCCACCGACTTCGCCCGCCAGGCCCACAAGGCAGGCAAGACGGTCATGTTGCACATGCCCATGGACCCCGCGACCGGCCCTTATGCCTGGCGCCCGGACCTGCCGTTGACGGAGCTTGAGTCACGGCTCAACGCTGCGCTGTTGAAGGTGCCCTATGCGGCAGGTATCAATAACCATGAAGGCAGCCGCATGACAGCCGAACCGGTGGCGATGAGCTGGCTGGTCGGTGAGTTGCAACGCCGGCATCTGTTTTTCGTCGACAGCCGTACCAGCGCTAAAACCGTCGCTGCAGCAGAGGCGCAGAAGATCGGCCTGGCCAGCCTATCGAGGGATGTTTTCCTGGATGACGAGCGCACCGCCGAAGCGATCACCGGCCAGCTCCAGAGCGCAATCCGCCTGGCACACAAACAAGGCTCGGCAGTGATGATCGGCCATCCTTATCCCGTGACCCTGGACGTACTGGAACGGGAGCTGCCAAAGCTGAAAAGCCAGGGCATCGAATGGATCGAACTGCGTCACATGATCGGGTTGCGCGGTAATCAGGCCATGGATGGGCATGGGAAGAATGGGGTGTATCGGTGAGCTGAACGCCACCCCTTGTAGGCGCGCATTTGCCCGCGATTGCGGTGTGTCATTTTGGCGATGAAGTCGCTGCTCCAGTGCAATCGCGGGCAAGCGCGCTCCTACAAGAGGCGTCTTGGCTCAAAGGTATTTCGCGAGAATACTGTCGACCACCCCTTCCTTGCGCAGCTGATCCAGCGCCGTTTGTAGCTTCTGAACCACTTCATCGGGCGTGTCCCTGTTCAGCGCCAGAAACAGTTCGGCGCTGTTGAAGCGCAGCACCGTCTTGAGTCCGGTCACCCCTTCTTGCCGCGCCAGATAGCGCCCCGCAGGATCTCCCGTGGCCCAGAGATCGATCTGGCCATCGATGAGCTTTTTCGCATTGTCCTTGTCGCTGAGTACGGTGATCGGGTGCATGCCTTGCCGCCCCAGTTCTTCGGCGATCGCGTCGCCCTTGTAGGCCCCGATTCGGTACTGCCGGGCGTCTTCAAGGTTATTCAAACGGACTGGACTGTCCGCTTTCGCCAGCATGATCCAGTCATCGGGCCCGATCGGCCCAACCCACTTGAACAGCTTCTCGCGCTCGGGCAAACGTGCGGTGACGAATACACCATAACCCGGCTTTTCCAGCGCCAGTTTGTAGATGCGATCCCACGGGAAGCGCAGGGTCATGTTGTAACCGATCCCGGCACGCTTGAAGGTCTGGCGAACGATCTCGACGGCAATGCCCTGGATGTTGTTTTCCTGGGCGAAGTTCTTGCCATCGATGGCCATGTTGTAGGGCGGGAAATTCTCAGTGAGCAGCACCACTGAATAGTCTGTCCTTTTTCCTTCACCCGTACCGATAGCCGGTTCATCTGCATACGTCCCCTTACTCGGCATCAAAACGAACAGTGCGAGAAAACACGCAGCAGGTTTAAGCATACGGCTGTTCCTTATCCATGGCTGTGGACAGAGTGCGGACCTCAAATGCCGTTGTCCAGAGTCTTCATTGCATCGCGTATTTTTTTGAGCACGCGATACCTATGTATGCGCCCTGAACAGCGTTTGTCTGACTAATTGAGGGCTTCACTGACCGCTTACAACGTGAGCGGAAGCCCTCACTTTAAAGACAGGTACCACCATGCAACATCGAACAGCAGCCTATGTGTTCGCAATGATCACGCTTTTGTCAGCACACATGGTCCAAGCCCGGGATTACGGCGAAGGCGGGGCTAACCGCTCTGCTGCCATCGCCCTCGATAATGCACAGCGTCGCCACGAACACTGGCGCGCGATCGGGCGTCTGCACGTCGACCAGGCTTCGCAAAGGTCGCGCTGCACAGGCGCACTGATCGACTCGCGTGACCGAGAAGCCCACGCCTCCGGGCCTGCCTATATCCTCACCAGCGGGCACTGCGCAACCCGCCACAGCCTCAATTTCACCCGCGACACGCTGGTTCAGGGGCATATCGATTTCGACTACTTTCTCGGCAACATGCACAGGACGCAACGTCACGAGTTGAAACACATCGTCAGAGCGACCATGCGCGGCGCCGACCTGGCCCTCATTGAACTGAAAACGCCCTTGCAGGAATTGCTGGATCTCGGTATCGAGCCCTTGAAGCTGAGCCCTCGACCACCCACGGATGGCATGGACCTGATGGTCGTCGGGGCGCCGTCCGGTCACGAGAGTGCACCCGGACTGAGGCTGTCGCTGTGTGCTTACGAAGGCGAAGAGGATCTGGTCGAGGAAGTGTTTGTCTTTCGCGGCTTTTACAAACACCGCTGCGCTGGAATCGCTCCGGGAAGTTCCGGCAGCCCGCTGCTGGATCGCCGCTCAAACCGTATTGTCGGGGTGGTCAGTACATCGACCGGCCTCGCCAAGGAAGAAAACCGCTGCCAGACCAACGCGCCTTGCGGGATAAAGGCCGGCCAGCCGGCATGGTCAGCGGATACTCAATACTCAAGTCCTGCGATGGGGCTGCAATCGTGCTTCGTCCGAGGTCAATTCAACCCCGATGGTCAAGAATGCATACTTCGATCAACGCTCGAAATGACGCTTGGCGAAGATTACTCACCCAACACCTACCAACGCATCACACTGGATCGACAGGGTAACCCTGTATTCCCGACCTGGTCCTGGCCGTTCTCGCTGGACACCCCGATGTATCGCTACAAAGCCACTCGCAGCGCCACGGAATGCGAAAGCCCGCATTACTACAGCGATGCAGCCGACGCTGCCAGTGCGTTGATCGATGATCCAGTCGGGCCTGAGGCGGGCATGCACTTTCTGTGCATCATCGGCGTGACATCGCAGGCGCAACGACCCGCCCGCGAAATGATGAAAACGCCCGTGGTGATAGCGATGGAGTTGGCACCGGCAGGCCCGACTCGCATGCCGGAACTGACGATTGATCGCCTGAACGATGGGGGTTATCGGGTAACGCCCTACTTCTCCACCCCATCGCTGTGGGTATACACATTCAAATCAGGGGCACCCGATACCGTACGCTGCGATGAGCAGGAAGGTTACACGCCCCACTTCGAGGGCGCGAAAACCTTCGAAGCATCGGAATTGCCCATCAAGCTGTGCTCAAAAGCCCACGACTTGTCGAAACAGGCATCACTGCCGCGCACCGATCTACTCGAGCCGTGATCAGCGAACGACAATCCCTTGCTGCGCCATGAACGCCTTGGCTTCCGGCACGGTATATTCGCCGAAGTGGAAGATGCTCGCCGCCAGCACCGCGCTCGCGTGGCCTTGCAGCACGCCATCGGCGAGGTGCTGGAGGTTGCCCACGCCACCCGACGCAATGACCGGAATGCCCAGCGCATCGCTGATCGCGCGGGTCACGCCCAGGTCGAAACCGTTCTTCATGCCGTCCTGATCCATGCTGGTCAGCAGAATTTCACCCGCGCCCAGACCTTCCATCTTCTTCGCCCACTCGACGGCGTCCAGACCAGTCGGTTTGCGACCGCCGTGGGTGAAGATTTCCCAGCGTGGGGTCTCGCCGGGGCCTGAGACTTTCTTGGCGTCGATGGCCACGACGATGCACTGCGAACCGAAACGCGCAGCCGCTTCGCCCACAAATTCAGGAGTGAACACCGCGGCGGTGTTGATCGACACCTTGTCGGCGCCAGCATTGAGAAGGTTGCGAATGTCCTGAACGGTGCGTACGCCGCCGCCGACGGTCAGCGGAATGAAGACCTGGCTGGCCATCCGCTCGACGGTATGCAGCGTGGTATCACGGCCATCCACGCTGGCGGTGATGTCGAGAAAGGTGATTTCGTCGGCGCCTTGCTCATCGTAACGACGGGCAATTTCTACCGGATCACCGGCATCGCGGATGTTTTCGAACTTCACGCCCTTGACCACGCGACCGTTGTCGACATCCAGGCAGGGAATAATACGTTTGGCGAGGGCCATTGGGGTCAACCTCTGAAATTTGGAACACCTGCAGGAGCGCGCTTGCCCGCGATAGCGTTGTATCAGTAGCCATGAATGTCACAGCCACACCGCCGTCGCGGGCGAGCGCGCTCCTACAAATCAGACCGCGTACCGATCACAGAACGCCTGGGCTTCTGCGACGTCCAGCGTGCCTTCATAGATCGCGCGGCCGGTGATAGCACCGATGATGCCCGGCGCCTTGGCATCCAGCAGCGCCTTGATGTCGCCCAGGTTGTGGATGCCGCCCGACGCAATCACCGGGATTTTCGTGGCTGCTGCCAGCGCTGCAGTGAACGGGACGTTGCAGCCCTGCATCATTCCGTCTTTGGCAATGTCCGTGTAGACGATGGCCGAGACGCCGTCAGCTTCGAAACGCTTGGCCAGGTCGATCACCTGGACCGAGCTGACTTCCGCCCAGCCGTCGGTGGCGACGAAACCGTCTTTGGCGTCCAGGCCGACGATGACTTTGCCTGGAAACGCACGACAGGCTTCGGCGACGAATTCAGGCTCCTTGACCGCCTTGGTACCGATGATCACGTAGCTCACGCCCGCTTTGACATAGTGCTCGATGGTCTCCAGCGAACGGATGCCGCCGCCGATCTGGATCGGCAGGCTCGGGTAGCGCTTGGCGATGGCCGTGACCACTTCCCCGTTGACCGGCTGGCCTTCGAATGCGCCGTTCAGGTCGACCAGATGCAGGCGGCGGCAGCCACCGTCGACCCATTTGGCAGCCATGCTGACCGGGTCATCGGAGAATACCGTGGAATCTTCCATGCGGCCTTGGCGCAGACGCACGCAGGCGCCGTCTTTAAGGTCGATAGCGGGGATGATCAGCATCAGCTTTTCCTTCGTCACAAGAGCAGCAAGTTGCAAGCGGTGAGCTGCAAGCAGGCACGCGTGGATCAGTCTTGCAGCTTTAAGCGTTGAGCTTGTCGCTGCCCTTAGTTTTTTTCGAGCGACCAGATGTCGCTTTCGAGGATTTCAAAGCGCTCTTTCAACAGCGCCTGGGCATCGAAAATCGCTCGGTTGTAATAGTGCGGCGCGATTTCACGGGTGAACAGCTCAAGGATTTCCGCCGCTTCGAATGTGCCAAGGGCCAATTCGAAGCGGTCCTCCATGAAACGCTTGATCTGGTGACACGCTTCGCTCTCCTGTTCGGGAGTAAGGGTCAGGATCGGCGCCTTGTTCTTGCGGCTCATTACCAGCGGCCGTCCCACGCGGCGAAGTTCTGCAACAGTTGCAGGCCGTGGGTATGGCTCTTCTCGGGGTGGAACTGCACGGCGAACCGCGAACCGTCCGCCAACGCGGCAGCGAAGTCACGACCGTAATGACCGCGGCCGACGATCTGACGCGGGTGCGGCGAGTCGATGAAGTAGCTGTGCACGAAGTAGAACCGGGCTTTGTCGGGGATGCTGTGCCACAGGGGGTGATCCACCGACTGCTCGACTTCGTTCCAGCCCATGTGAGGCACCTTCAAGTGCTGGCCGTCTTCGTGAAGGTCCTTGCCGAAGAAACGCACCTGACCGGGAAACAGACCGATGCAATCGACGCCGTCGTTCTCTTCACTGCGGTCCATCAAGGCTTGCATGCCGACGCAGATGCCCAGGAAGGGGCGGTCCTGACTGACTTCGCGCACCAGGGCGTCAAAGCCCAGACGGCGGATTTCGGCCATGCAATCGCGGATCGCGCCGACACCGGGAAACACGATGCGATCGGCTTCACGGATCACGTCTGCATCACTGGTGATCAACACGCGACCGGCGCCGACGTGCTCCAACGCCTTGGCCACCGAATGCAGGTTGCCCATGCCATAGTCGATAACGGCAACGGTCTGCATTACAGCACGCCCTTGGTGGATGGCATCTGCCCGGCCATGCGGTCATCCAGCTCCACGGCCATGCGCAGTGCGCGGCCGAAGGCCTTGAACACGGTTTCGATCTGGTGGTGGGTGTTGTGCCCGCGCAGGTTGTCGATGTGCAAGGTCACGTTGGCGTGGTTCACGAAGCCCTGGAAAAACTCCTGAAACAGGTCCACGTCGAAGCCGCCCACGGTGGCGCGAGTGTAAGGGACGTGCATCTGCAAGCCAGGACGGCCCGAGAAGTCGATGACGACGCGCGACAGCGCTTCGTCCAGCGGTACATAGGCGTGGCCGTAGCGACGAATGCCTTTCTTGTCGCCGATGGCTTTGCTGAACGCCTGTCCCAAGGTGATGCCGACGTCCTCCACGGTGTGGTGGTCGTCGATTTCCAGGTCGCCTTTGCAATCGAGTTCGATGTCGATCAGCCCGTGACGGGCGATCTGGTCGAGCATGTGTTCAAGAAAAGGCACACCGATATCGAATCGGGCCTTTCCGGTGCCATCCAGGTTGATCGAGGCTTTGACCTGGGTTTCCAGGGTGTCGCGCTCGACGAACGCTTTACGTTCGGCCATCACCAGCTCCGCAAAATCATTGGGCGAAAAGGCGGACATTATAGGCGTGTGGCAGGGAAACAGAAACACGAGACGTGGGATGGTAGACGGGATGACGCAGGTAGACATGTCTGTACAAGACACGAACACCCCCGCATCGCAGGAGCGCGCTTGCCTGGGACGGCGATGTGCCTGTGACGTTTTCAGCGTCTGACACGGCCCCATCGCGGGCAAGCGCGCTCCTACAGCTTTAGCGTGTGCGAACAGCCTTAATGGAACAGCACTGCCGTTTTCTGCAGCGTGATCCATACGCCCCACGCCAGCGGGATACCCACCGCCAGCCAGGCGAGAATGGCCAGCGGCTTGGTGCCTGCGTCGGCCTTCCACTCCAGCGAGGTGGTGTGATCAGCGCCTGCATCGTGGCCGATCGCCTGTTCGGCTTTCAGCTCTTCGTCGGTCATGAAGTACTTGTCGGCTACCGGGCGCACCAGCATGTTGCAGATGAAGCCCAGCACCAGCAGACCGGCGAGGATGTACAGGGTGATGTCGTAGGCGTCGGCCCGCGCCACACCGTGGCTGAGCTGGTACTCACGCAGGTAGTTCACCAACACCGGCCCCAGCACGCCCGCGGCAGCCCAGGCAGTCAACAGGCGACCGTGGATCGCGCCCACCATTTGCGTACCGAACAGGTCCGCCAGGTAAGCCGGAACGGTGGCGAACCCCCCGCCGTACATCGACAGCACCACGCAAAACGCCGCGACGAAGAGCGCAACGCTGCCCAAGTGGCCCAGCGTCGGCACCGATGCGTAAAGCAGGAAGCCCAGCGCGAAGAACACGAAGTACGTGGCTTTACGGCCGATGTAGTCGGAGAACGACGCCCAGAAGAAACGACCGCCGATGTTGAACAGGCTCAACAGGCCGGTAAAGCCCGCCGCGATGGCCGCGATGGCCGCCAGTTGCGAGGCGTCCAGTTGTGCGAAGCCCTGATCGGTCCCCAGCAGTTTGCCGCCAAACACTTCCTGCAGCAGGGGCGAAGCCATGCCGAGGATGCCGATACCCGCCGAAACGTTCAGGCACAGCACCAGCCATACCAGGCGGAACTGCGGGGTTTTCCATGCCACGCTGACGTGCACGTGACGGTTGGTGATCATCGCGCTGTTGGTTTTCTTTGCCGGCGCGGTCCAGCCTTCAGGCTTCCAGCCGGTTGGCGGAACGCGGTAAGCCAGGGCGCCGCCGATCATGAACGCGAAATAGATCGCGGCCATGGCGACGAAGCTCTGCCACACGCCCACGCTGTCAGGCGTAGCGAAGTGGCCCATCAGCGCGGTGGCCAGTGGCGCACCCACCATGGCGCCGCCGCCGAAGCCCATGATTGCCATGCCGGTCGCCATACCGCGCTTGTCCGGAAACCATTTGATCAGGGTCGAAACAGGCGAGATGTACCCCAGGCCCAGACCGATACCGCCGATCACGCCCGAGCCAATCCACATCAGCCAGATCTGGTGGGTATAGACACCCAGCGCCGAGATCAGCAAGCCGCCGCACCAGCACAATGCCGACACGACACCCGCTTTACGTGGGCCTGCGTGTTCCAGCCAGCCGCCCCAGATGGCCGCCGAGCAACCCAGAAAGATGAAGAACAGAGTGTAGATCCAGCCCAGCATCGAAATCGGCCAGTCACAGCTGGACGAGAAGACCTGTTCGAAGAACCCCATGTCCGGCGAGCAGGCCACGGCCGTCTTGATGCCGATTGCCTTGGACAGCGGCAGCCAGAACACCGAGAAACCGTAGGCCATGCCGATACACAAATGGATCGCCAGTGCCGCTGGCGGAACCAGCCATCGATTGAAGCCACGCTTGGCAATGATGCGTTCTTTGGACAAGAACGCAGGCTGAGCGACAGTGCCGCCCAGAGCAGTGCTCGTAGTCATTGTTTGTTTTGCCCCTATTTATAGTTGTGCCACGCCAGAACCACGGCAACGGCTCTGCCACTTCTCTTGACGCCACATGCATCGGAAGCTTTATCGGCAGAACGGCCTCATAACGTGACAATTCGACGCAAGTATTTCGCGAACGGCGAGAGATTAGCATTTGCAACGTGACATAAAGCATTCTGCTACTACCTTTTTTATGCCGTCTGTCATGCGATCACGCCATGAAAAGCCCTGCGTACGCTCGGCGAATGACCGGAATTTCCTGCTGTCCCAGTTCCGCGTACCTTTACCTGGCCACTGCGCAAGGTCGAACGAGGCCCGGCGCCTGCGTGAGAACGCTATACTCGCGGGCTAAATTTTGAACGAATCGATTAAAGGACTCGCCCATGAAAGCGTTCGGCAAAATCCTGGGACTCTTCATTCTCGGGCTGTTGCTGATCATCGTGGCTCTCGGCTTTGCCTTGACCCATCTGTTTGATCCCAACGACTACAAAGACGAGATTCGCAAACTGGTACGCGACCGGGCCCATGTCGAACTGACCCTCAACGGCGACATCGGCTGGAGCCTGTTCCCCTGGCTGGGCCTGGAGCTGCATGACGCCAGTGTGGCGACACTGACCGAGCCGACCAAACCCTTTGCCGACCTGCAAATGCTGGGGCTGTCGGTACGCGTCCTGCCGCTGCTGCGCAAAGAAGTGCAGATGAGTGACGTTCGGGTGGAAGGCCTGAACCTGATGCTGACCCGGGACGAAAACGGCCATGGCAACTGGGAGGACATCGGCAAGACGCCCGCTACCGCGGCCAACCTGACGCAGCCCTCCACGCCTGCGGCCCAACCCGCACCCGACGCGAACGCCCGCCCGGAACGCAGTTGGCAGCCCCTCAAACTGGACATCGACAGCTTGACGGTGAACAACGCACGCATCGATTTCAACGATATCCAGAAGGCCCGGCAATTCACCGCCGAAAGCATCCAACTGAGCACCGGGCCAGTCCACAACGCCACGGACATCCCGATCAAACTGACGGCCTTTCTCAGCACCAATCAGCCTGTGGTGCGCACCAAGACGGAGTTGACCGGCAAGTTGCGCTTCGACCGTGCCCTCAAACGCTATCAACTGGACGACATGCGCTTCTCTGGGGAGGCCGCTGGCGATCCCCTGCAAGGCAAGACGCTGAGCTTTTCCGCACAAGGTCAATTGTTAGCGGATATGTCGGCCAACGTCGCCGAGTGGACCAACCTCAAGCTGTCCGCCAACCAATTGCGTGCATTGGGCGAATTGCGTGTGCGCGATCTGGACAAGGCACCTCAACTGAGCGGCGGTATCTCCATCGCCCAGTTCAACCTGCGTGAGTTCCTCGACAGCATTGGCCAGACCGCACCCACGCTGGGCGAAAACAGCCTGACCCGGCTGGAAATGGTCAGCCGCATCGCCGCCACTCAGAACAGTGTGTCCCTGGATGACCTGACCCTGCGACTGGACGACAGCACCATTACCGGCCATGCGGCCGTGGAGGACTTCGCGCGGCAATCGCTGCGGCTGCAACTCAAGGCCGATACCTTCGACGCCGACCGCTATCGCCCGCCGCAGACCGAGCAGGCAAAGGCCGCTGGCGCTGCGCGCAAATCCGAGGTCCAGAGTGGCGAGGCCGAGGCCATGGCTGCCTCGGGCACTTCGCCTCTGCCCAACCAGCCCACACAGGGGGCGTGGAGCGACACACGCCTGCTGCCACTGGAGCGCATGCGCAAACTGGACGTCGATGCGGACCTGAGCTTTGGCAAGCTGACCGTGGAAAAGCTGCCTATCCAGAACGCGGCCCTGAAAACCTCGGCGCGAGACGGTGTGGTCACCGTCGACAGCCTGCGCGGTGAACTTTACAACGGCAATTTCGAAGTCAAAGGCAACCTCGACGTGCGCCCGGAAGTACCGCTGGCTGCCGTGCAGACGCGCATCGTCCGGGTACCGGTCGAGCATTTCATCCAGAGCCAGGGCACGACGCCTCCCTTGCGGGGGCGGCTGACGCTGAACAGCGATGTGACCGCCAAGGGCAACAGTGAAAAAGCCTTGGTCGAAAGCCTCAACGGCACGGCCAACTTCGCACTCAACGATGGCGTACTGGTCAACGCCAATCTCGAGCAGCAGCTCTGCCGCGGCATTTCAGTGCTCAATCGCAAAACCTTGAGCGGCGAGCCACGGGGCAAGGACACCCCGTTTCAACAACTCAATGGCAATCTGGTGTTCCGCAACGGCGTGGCCAGCAACCCGGACCTGAAGGTGCGCACGCCGGGGCTGACCGTCAACGGCGATGGCGACATCGACCTGCGGGTACTGGGCATGAATTACCGCGTCGGCGTGATTATCGAAGGCGACAAGAGCGACATGCCGGATCCAGCCTGCGAAGTGAACCCACGCTTCGTGGGGATTGAATGGCCGATTCTCTGCCGCGGCCCGCTGGAACTGGGCGCCAAAGCCTGTCGGCTGGATAACGAAGGGCTGGGCAAGGTCGCCGCGAAGCTGGCCACCGACCGCATCGGCGACAAGATCGATGAAAAGCTGGGGGACAAGGTCAGTCCCGAGCTCAAGGATGCCATCAAGGGATTGTTCAAGCGGTGACTGCACACCGCAAAACCCTGCAAGAGCGCGCTTGCTCCGCGATAGCTGTCTATCAGACGCCGATTGAGTGCCTGATCTATCGCATTGCGGGCAAGCGCGCTCCCACAGTCGCTAACCTATATTCCCTGAACACCGGAACCATGATGCAACCCGAGCAGTTCTCCTCCGCCGTTCTTGACTGGTACGACCGTCACGGCCGCCATGACCTTCCCTGGCAACACGACATCACGCCATACCGCGTCTGGGTATCGGAAATCATGCTGCAACAGACGCAGGTCAGCACCGTCCTCGGCTACTTCGACCGCTTCATGGACGCTTTGCCCACGGTTCAAGCGCTGGCCGAAGCACCGGAAGATGAGGTGCTGCACTTGTGGACCGGGCTGGGCTACTACACCCGCGCCCGCAATCTGCAAAAGGCGGCGAAAATTATCGTCGCCGAGCACGGCGGAGAATTCCCGCGTGACGTAGAAAAGCTCACCGCGTTGCCGGGTATCGGGCAGTCCACCGCCGGGGCGATCGCCAGCATCAGCATGGGCCTGCGCGCCCCGATTCTGGACGGCAACGTCAAACGGGTGCTGGCGCGCTTCACCGCGCAAGAGGGCTACCCGGGCGATCCGAAAGTGGCCCGGCAGATGTGGGCAACCGCGGAGCGCTTCACGCCCCACGCCCGCGTCAACCACTACACTCAGGCCATGATGGACCTCGGCGCCACCCTCTGCACACGCAGCAAACCCAGTTGCCTGCTTTGCCCGCTGGAGCGCGGCTGTGAAGCCCACATGCTTGGCCTTGAGACACGCTATCCCGTTCCCAAGCCACGCAAGGCGGTTCCGCAGAAACGCACACTGATGCCGATCTTCGCCAACCGCGAAGGCGAAATTCTGTTGTACCGCCGCCCATCGACCGGCCTGTGGGGTGGACTGTGGAGCTTGCCGCAACTGGACGAGATCGACGACATGCAACACCTCGCCGATCAACACGCGCTGGAGATGGGCGCCCCGCAGGCCCTACCCGGGCTGGTTCATACCTTCAGCCATTTTCAGCTCACCATCGAGCCCTGGCTGGTCCGCGTCGAAGAGTCCGCTCATCACGTGGCCGAGGACGACTGGCTCTGGTATAACCTCGCCACCCCGCCGCGCCTGGGCCTCGCCGCCCCGGTGAAGAAACTGCTGAAACACGCAGCCGACGTATTGAATGCAGGAGAACCGTCATGACCCGCACCGTAATGTGCCGCAAATACAAAGAAGAACTGCCTGGCCTGGAGCGCCCGCCCTACCCTGGGGCCAAAGGTGAAGACATCTACAACCACGTCTCTCAGAAGGCCTGGGCCGATTGGCAGAAACACCAGACGCTGCTGATCAACGAGCGCCGCCTGAACATGATGAACGCCGAAGACCGCAAATTCCTTCAAACCGAAATGGACAAGTACCTCTCTGGAGAGGAATACGCCAAGGCCGAAGGCTACGTTCCTCCTTCCGAATGACCCCGCGCGGGCGGCATCCATCGTAAGCGGAGGAAATAATTCAAATTTTTTTCAACGACACGCTTGACGCCCTCCGGAAAAACACGTCTAATGCGCCCCGTTGCCCAGATAGCTCAGTCGGTAGAGCAGGGGATTGAAAATCCCCGTGTCGGCGGTTCGATTCCGTCTCTGGGCACCACTAATACCGAAAAACCCCTGCATCGAAAGATTCAGGGGTTTTTTATTGGGCGCAATTCTCGGCCAACTCTTCCGGCCCCAGCTTGGCAAATCGACCGGCTTGGGTTTTCATAGCCCGCCTCCCTTGCCCACCAAAGGACCCACTTGCATGGCCTCCGCAGACAAACAGCAAAAACGTGCCCAGCGCGCCAAAGCCAAGGCCAAGCAAAACCGTTCCGGCAAGGGCAAACAGAACGTCGTGCATCCGGTGCTGAATCATGCCTTCGTCGACGAACCCTTCGATGACGTAGCCATTGACCTGAGCACCTTCGACTTCAAGGACATCGAAGAAAATGGCTTCGACCCTGCGGATTTCGACGACCTGTTCGAAGCCATGAAGAAAGCCGAAGACATCAGCCTGCTGGCGATGTGCGTCGTGTTCCTGCAGTACCCGGTGCTGGAACTGGTCATCGCCGAGGAAGACGAGGAACCGGCCACCGACTTCATGATGGGGCTGCTGATCACCTACCGCGGCATTTTTCACGACGAAGACGAAGACACCGCCGTGGAATGGATTGGCAGCGAGACCTTTCAGAAAGCCTACGGCGAGGCCTCGCAAATCCTGGAGCGCAAGAACGCGCGAGACGGCAGCCGTCGCTTTTAAGCCGTTTTTTGATTTACATGACCCCAATCAAGACGGTAGCTTTGCGCCATCACGAGAATGCAATTCCTTCTCACTAAGGCTACCGTTGTGAAACTCCCTCGTTCCCCCTCATCCATTCCGGCTTTCGATAGAGCGGGCACCTACACCAAGCCCCGAATTTTCCTGCACTGGCTGTCGGCGGCGATTATTCTGTGGGCCACGTTCAGCGGCTTCGGCGTCGTGCTGCTGGCCCCCACCGATCCGTTTCGGCAATGGGTCGAGTCGTTCAATCCACAGATCACCAGCCTGTTCATCCCCTTCTTCGCCTGGCGCTTGTGGCTGGCCATCAAGGCAAGCCCGGCGCAACGGCGCACCACGACACAGGAACGCCTCGCCAGCGTTGCCCATACGGCGATCTACGCAGCGGTGACCGGCGTACTGATCACTGGCGTGTTGATGATGAGCCACCCTGTGTTGCTGCTGGACCTCGTGCCTTTGCCCCAGTTGATCCATTCGAAGATAGCGCTCCTGGAGCTGCACGAACTGCATCACGTGCTGTGCGCGATTCTCGCGGGACTTGTGGCGTTGCATTTGGGAGCAGTGGTGCTGCATCAACTGCGCGGCAAACCGGTTCTCGACAGAATGCGTTTGAGCCGATAACAAGGCACCGCGCCTCCTTGACCTGCTATTCGCCTATCCAGAGAACGGTGCCTCAAAAAAAACGGCCACCTTCATGCTGAAGGCAGCCGCTCTTTCTGCTCAGGCAACGCCCGCTCAATCAGCTCAATTGAGCACTACCTTGCCTGCCTTCACCGCCTTGCGACGATTCGACACGATCAGGCCTGCAGCGACCACCAGGATGCTGAGCAGCCCCGTCGCGATGATTTCCATGCGATGCGCTTCCTGAAACAGCATGACCGTCAGGACCGCGACGATGAAAACGATCACCAACCAAGTCAGCCCCGGAAACAGCCACATCCGGAATGCGATGGCCTGGCCCTCGGCTTCACGCTTGCGACGCATGCGCAGTTGCGAAACGGCGATCACCAGGTACACCAGCAGCGCAATGGCGCCGGAGCTGGCAAGAAGGAAGTCGAACACCGCGGCAGGGGCGACGTAGTTGGCGAACACGGCGGCGAACGCCGCGGCTGTGGAAAGCAGAACGGCCCAGTAAGGCGTACCCGCCTTGCTGGTGCGCTGCGAAACGGCCGGGGCATCGCCACGCTTGCCAAGGGAAAAGAGCATGCGCGAGGCGGTGTAAAGCGCCGAGTTGAGGCAACTCGTGACCGCCACCAACACCACGAGGTCGACGATCAGCTTGGCATTCGGAATGCCCATCAGGTCGAGCACGGTCTGGTAAGAACCCACCTGCGCCAGGCGACTGTCATTCCAAGGCACCAGCGCGACGACCAGGAAAATCGACACCAGGTAGAACAGGCAGATCCGCCAGATCACCGAGTTGGTGGCTTTGGTGATTTGCTCGCCGGGGTTTTTCGACTCAGCCGCAGCGATGGTGACGATTTCGGTGCCCATGAACGAAAACATGGTCGTCAGCATGGCAGCCAGCACGGCGCCCATTCCGTTGGGCATGAAGCCTTGGGTGTCGAACAAGTGGCTGACGCCGCTGACCTGGCTGTTCGGCAGCAGGCCGAATACGGCGGCCACGCCCAAGATCACGAAGCCGATAATCGCCAGGACTTTGATCAGTGCGAACCAGAACTCGAATTCTCCGTAGTTCTTGACGCTGAACAAGTTGGTGGCGGTCAGTACCAGCGTGATCACCAATGTGAATGCCCAGATCGCGACGTTCGGGAACCAGGCATGAAGAATCGTCGCGGCGGCGTTGGCTTCCAATGGAATCACCAGTACCCAGAACCACCAGTACAGCCAGCCGATCGTGAAACCGGCCCAGTGGCCGATCGCGCGGTCGGCATAGGTTGAGAACGAGCCGGTGTCCGGCGACGCCACTGCCATCTCGGCCAACATGCGCATGACCAGTACCACGAGCGTGCCGGCTGCGGCGTAGGCCAGCAAAACCGCTGGGCCCGCTTCGGCGATGGCATGTCCGGAACCGACGAACAGACCCGCGCCAATTACGCCCGCGATGGACAGCATGGTGATATGGCGCGGTTTGAGCCCCTGATCGAGGTTTGAAGAATTTCGGGTAGTGCTCATGTAAGCAACCTTTAAAATTTGTACGGATCAGGGCGGTTTGCGACCCGCGTAAAAAGATCGCAACAGCCCTGTTATTTATTTTTTACGCAAGAACTACGCCAATACAGCTCAAAAGCGACGTCGCGCGTGGATATGCCCGCTGCAGGGGCTTTCGGTAAGTGCTTGAGAGAAATGGCCTTTCGACATTTCTGAAGAGAGTGTTACCGAGTGCTACAGGATAGAGACGTTTTGTCGCACCGAAAATACACAGGAGGCGACAGAAGGCACCAAATAAGCGCACAGATCCGACCTTCCATCGCCGTGCTGGCCGAAATAGCCTTCCACACGGCGTTTAAAGCTGGCACCATCGCGCCCTTTTTGCGCACGGCCACACCGCTCAACGTGCGTGAACAGCATTGAAACTGTAAGGACCCGACATGGCTCATGCCGCGCCCGCCCTCGAAATTCGCAACCTGCATAAACGCTATGGAGCGCTGGAAGTCCTCAAGGGCGTCTCCCTGACCGCACGCGACGGCGACGTCATCTCGATTCTCGGCTCGTCGGGTTCAGGCAAATCCACCTTGTTGCGCTGCATCAATCTGCTGGAAAACCCGCACAACGGTGAAATCCTCGTCGCCGGTGAAGCCCTCAAACTCAAAGCCTCGCGCAGCGGTGAACTGATTGCCGCTGACCATCGTCAGATCAATCGCCTGCGCAGCGAGATCGGTTTCGTTTTCCAGAACTTCAACCTGTGGCCCCACATGACCGTTCTGGACAACATCATCGAAGCGCCACGCCGGGTGTTGGGCCAGAGCAGGGCCGAGGCCTCTGATGTCGCGGAAGGATTGCTGGCCAAAGTGGGCATGGCTGACAAGCGCCATGCCTACCCGAACCAGTTGTCCGGCGGTCAGCAGCAGCGCGTGGCCATCGCCCGCACACTGGCAATGCAGCCTAAAGTCATTCTGTTCGACGAGCCGACCTCTGCGCTCGACCCGGAGATGGTGCAGGAAGTGCTTGGCGTGATCCGCGGCTTGGCCGAAGAAGGCCGGACCATGCTGATGGTCACGCATGAAATGAAGTTCGCCCGGCAGGTGTCCAGCGAGGTGGTGTTCCTGCATCAGGGGCGAGTGGAGGAGCAAGGTTCGCCCCAGCAGGTTTTTGACGACCCGCAGTCGGCGCGCTGCAAACAATTCATGTCCAGCAATCGCTAACGGAGCAATATCGATGCAGACCCTGAAATCCTTCCTGGCGGCCGCGCTTCTGTTGGCGACCTCCAGCGCTTTTGCTGCCGAAACCCTCAAGATGGGCATCGAAGGCGCGTACCCGCCGTTCAACAACAAGGACGCCAGCGGCCAAGTGGTGGGCTTTGACGTTGAAATCGGCAATGCCTTGTGTGCCAAGATGAAAGTCACCTGCGAAGTGGTCACTTCCGATTGGGACGGCATTATCCCGGCCCTGAACGCACAGAAGTTCGACTTCATCGTCTCCTCGATGTCCATCACCGAAGAGCGCAAGCAAGCCGTCGACTTCACCAACCCTTACTATTCGAACAAGTTGCAGTTCATCGCGCCCAAGGCCAGTAATCTCGGCGCCAACAACGACGCCATAAAGGAAGCGCTGAAAGGCAAGACCATCGGTGCACAACGGGCAACCCTGTCTGGCACTTGGCTGGAAGACAACTGGGGCGACGATGTCACGATCAAGCTCTACGACTCGCAGGAAAACGCCTTCCTTGACCTGGCTTCCGGCCGAGTGGATGCCTTACTTGGCGACAAGTACGCCAGCTACGAATGGCTGAAAAGCGATGCGGGGAAAAACTTCGAATTCAAGGGCGAACCCATGTTCGGCGAGGACAAGATCGGCATTGCCGTCCGCCAGGGTGATCCGCTGCGCGAGCGCTTGAACACCGCGCTGAAAGAAATCATCGAAGACGGCACCTACAAAAAAATCAACGACAAGTACTTCCCTTTCAGCATCCTCTGACTGCCCAGGCCGCCCCGCCATGCCTCTCACGGCGGGGCCGCTGCCTAACGAAACAACACAATGAACCTCGATCTCCAAGGATTCGGCCCCGCCCTTGCGGCCGGTGTGCTGATGACCATTCAACTCGCGCTGTCGGCGCTGTGCCTGGGTTTAGTGCTCGGCCTGCTGGGCGCATTGGCCAAAACCTCGTCCAATCGGGCCCTGCGCTGGCTCGGCAGCAGCTACTCGACGTTGGTGCGCGGCATCCCTGAATTGCTTTGGGTGTTGCTGATCTACTTCGGCACGGTCAACGCAATGCGCGCCATCGGCCATGTGTTCGGCATTCCCAACCTGTCCCTCAGCGCCTTCGCCGCAGGCGTGATTGCCTTGGGCCTGTGCTTCGGCGCGTACGCCACGGAGGTGTTTCGCGGCGCCATGCTGGCCATCCCCAAAGGCCATCGTGAAGCCGGGCTGGCGCTGGGGCTCTCGGGCCCGCGCATCTTCATCAAGCTGGTCATGCCGCAGATGTGGCGCATCGCCCTGCCGGGGCTGGGCAACCTGTTCATGATTCTGATGAAGGACACCGCGCTGGTCTCCGTCATCGGCCTGGAAGAAGTCATGCGCCACGCGCAGATCGCCGTCACCACCACCCGGCAGCCGTTCACCTTTTATATGGTTGCAGCGTTCATGTACCTGGGCATGACCGCCGTGTCGATGCTGGGCCTGGCATGGCTGGAGCGACGGGCAGCGGTCGGTTTCGTGAGGCGCGCAGCATGAGTTGGGAATTCGTCCTCAAATGGCTGCCCAAGTTGCTACAAGGCGCGGCCCTGACACTGGAGCTGGTGGCGATCGCCGTTGTATGTGGGCTGATCCTGGCAGTTCCGCTGGGCATCGCGCGCGCCTCGCGTCACCCTTACGTGCGCGCCCTGCCCTTCGCCTACATCTTCTTCTTTCGCGGCACGCCGCTCTTGGTGCAACTGTTCCTCGTCTATTACGGGCTGGCGCAGTTTCAAGCGGTCACGCAAAGCATGCTGTGGCCTTACCTGCGCGAGCCGTTCTTCTGCGCAGCGCTGACCATGACGCTGCACACCACGGCCTACATTGCCGAAATCCTGCGCGGCGCGATTCAGGCCGTGCCGCCCGGAGAAATCGAAGCAGCCCGTGCGCTGGGCATGTCCAAAGGCAAGGCGCTGCTTTACATCATCCTGCCCCGCGCCGCGCGCATCGGCCTGCCGGCCTACAGCAACGAGGTCATCTTGATGCTCAAGGCCAGCGCCCTGGCCAGCACCGTGACCCTGCTCGACATCACCGGCATGGCCCGAACCATCAACGCCCGGACCTACATGCCGGAACAGACCTTCTTCATCGCGGGGATGATTTACCTGGTGATGTCGTTCGCGCTGGTGCAAGGCTTCAAATGGCTGGAGCGGCGTCTGCGGGTGGACGCCCACCAAGGCGCCTGATCGGGAGGTTCGTGGGGTGGCGGTGCTCGCCAAGGCTGCCGCTCACGGGGTAAAGCCCGTAAGCTTCACCCCACCGCCACAAACCGCCGCTCACACCATGCTGCTCGCCGCCGATCTCACACCCCGCTTCCTCGCGCTCGACGCCTTCCTGCATGAGCACGAGCACCTGTGGCGACCAAAACCCTTCACCCAGCGCCGCTTAGCGTGGGAAGCCCAACACCCCGAACTGTCCACTTGGCTGCGCCAGCGGTCGTTGGCAGACGCCGAAGCTGCCCACAATCACCCGGAATACCTGGACGCCCCCGCCCCTTTCGCACAGCTTGCGAGGCAATCTCGGGCACTGAGCGAAGTCGACGCATTCCCCAGCCACGCCCTCGCCGCCCTCGGATCGCGAGTGAGCGTCGACGTACCCGGTCGCAAATGGCAACAGATCGAAGCCTTCGCCAGCCGCTTGAGCTTTCGCCAAACGCCCACCCACTGGCTCGACTGGTGCGCCGGTAAAGGTCACCTCGGCAGACGCCTTGCCCATGACGGCCAAGCCCTGACCTGCTTCGAATACGATGAACACTTGGTCGAGGCCGGCCGTCTGCTCAGCCGCAAGCTCGGCATCAACGCCTTGCACTTGCAACAGGACGTCATGGCCGACAGCGCCGCCGCCCGCCTTGCCGCGCATCACACCCCAGTCGCCCTCCATGCCTGTGGCGACTTGCACGTGCGGCTCATGCAACTGGCCAGCGACGCCCGCTGCCAACAGATGGCCATCGCCCCATGCTGCTACAACCGCATCGCCGGCGAACGCTACCAACCGCTGTCCGCCGAAGGCTTGGCCTCTCCCCTCACCCTGTCCATCGACGACCTCGGCCTGCCGCTCAGCGAAACCGTGACCGCAGGGGCCCGCGTCCGCCGTCAGCGCGACGCTTCGATGGCGCGTCGTTTGGGCTTCGACCTGCTGCAACGCCAACTGCGCGGCATCGACCACTATTTGCCGACCCCCTCCCTGCCCAGCGCCTGGCTGGAAAAACCCTTCGCCGACTACTGTCGCGACCTCGCCGCACTCAAGGCACTCCCCGCTCCCGGTGACCAAGACTGGGACACGCTGGAAGCCGCAGGCTGGCAACGCCTGGCCGAAGTGCGCAACCTCGAACTGCTGCGCAACCTCTTCCGCCGCCCCCTCGAACTCTGGCTCACCCTCGACCGCGCCCTGTACCTGCAACAGTGGGACTACGAAGTCCGTATCGGCACGTTCTGCGAGAGCCAGGTCACACCGAGAAATCTGCTCATCCTCGCCGAGCGGATGTAACCGTCTCGCCCACCGCGCCCTGTGGATAACTCTGTTGATGGTTTACCGCTGTGCGCACATAAATCCTAGCCTGCGCGCCATTTCACAATTTGTTCATTTTTTAAGCAGCGGCGAATCGCTCGGAAAAACAGTAGCTTGCGAACAAATGAGAATGCTTCCACAAACCCACCGCTCATCGGCCTGCAAAACCCCGCTTTGTGAATAACGATCATCGTGGTCAGGCATAAGCCACGCAAAAAAACTGAAATTAAGGCTTTACTCGACAGACCAAATCCCTATAATCAGCGCCCACACGCCGGTATAGCTCAGTTGGTAGAGCAACTGACTTGTAATCAGTAGGTCCCGGGTTCGACTCCTGGTGCCGGCACCATACGAAACAAGGGCTCGCAGAAATGCGGGCCCTTTGTTTTTCCGGCCCACGTACAATTCAACGTACATTATCTTTGCAACGCCCTCCGCCCGCCTTCGGGTTATCCACAGCCATTACTCGACCCGCCGACCCGCCGCTGCTTCCCCCAGCCGCAATTCGTCACCGGGATTGGCATCTATGCGCCATACTCGATTACTGTATATCCAAACAGTACATGAGGAATTGCCGTAGACAATGATTACGACGCTGAAAGCGTGCAGCTCATCGAAATTGAAAATGAAGCATTGCGCGAGGAGGTGGTGCGCCATCGCCAGAACGTTGCGCGACTGGTCGACATGCTGACCCTGGTCACCGATGAACGCGATCAGCTGCGTCGGGAGATTGCTGCCAAGGCTAAGACGTCGCTGGTGATGCGGATCGGGGAGATGTCCAGCCTGACCCAGAACAACCAGCAGCTATACGAGCAGAATCGCCACTTGCAAGACAAGGTGCTCCATCTCGCCGCATCGCGCAGCGAGCTGCCACCATTCTGATCAACGAGCAGATAGTTTGGCGAGCTTTACGCAACTCCTGCCTTAAGGCTAGCATGATAGCGGTTAGCCACTGGAGATCACGTAATGGATGCAAAATCTCGCCTCATTCAAAAAATCACCGAGAAAAATCAAGAAGAATTAGTTACTGCCAGCCGTCGGCAGCACCTGCTAGACAGCTTCAAGAAAGATCTTTCAGAGTTGCATGCGCACCTTCGTAATATTGTTGAGGACATACCTGGCGTTACCGTCTCAACCTTGCCGAGTAGGGTTGACGACGTGGTATTTGATGATGGCTCGTTTTCGATTGAGCTGTTCGGTAACGAGATGACTTTCAACGTTGCTCACGACGCCAACAGATTTGGCGTGAAGGTCGGCAATCTCTGGCGGCGTGACACTTTTTTGGTGGCTGAAAGGAAAAACCTGTGGTCCTCCCCTGCCAGAACATCCGAGCCGTTATTTCTCAGTGACAATGAGATTTTTGACAAGCTGTCAGAATTCGTTGATAGCCCAGTCGAAAAAGGGGTGCATCTTTGGGATTGATGGGTTACGCGGCGCTCAACGCCCGCTGCACGCCCTCGGCGATCACCGATGCCGCGTAAGGCACTCCGCCGTTCTCATGCTTGATGATTCCGGTCGTTATGGCGATTAGCGTGCGGAAATTGCGCAGTTCGATCGGCTGATTCGGCGCAACACCCACGCCGTTCGCCACGGCCTTGATATAAGCCTCAGTGTCGTTCTCGACTCCCGGGGCCCACCGGTTGATGACCTCGCGCACCGTGTCGATGCCGGGTGCGCCCACGCCTGGCATCCCATCTTTCCCCCGATACGCCAGCACAAGCTTGGCTAACGCGCGGATGCCGTTCTCCGCGGTGTCGAAACGGGCAAAGCGCTTCTCGATCGAGGGATCTGGCGGGAGCTGGCCCAGCCACTGGTTGCGCGGGTTGTAGTCGATATTGCCAGGGTTGTTCAAACGTACCCCACGGGTGACAGTTGGCATTCACTTTTCTCCAGGCATAAAAAAACCCGCTCAATGGCGGGCCGGGTCGCGTGATCGCGATCAGACGGTGTCAGGTGCAACGGCAGAAGCTTTAAGGGCATTCACCTCGGCGCGCAGTTCCTTGATTGCGCCCATGAGGTCAGTGATCAGGGCGATAGGCTCAAGTTGTTGGATGACTGGGTTACCCTCTTCATCCACGCCGTCCTTTTCGCCACTTACAGCCAGCGGATTTATGGCTTGGACCTCATGGGCTATCAAACCTTGATATGTTGTGCCGTCGCCTCTAAACACCTCGCCGAATACCTTCTTCTGAAACGTCACGATCCGATATGCGTCGATTCTGTCCAGAAACAATGAAGGTGCCGACCCTTCAGACATTTCGCGCTTGTCTGAAAGTGTCTTGATGAACTTCTTGATTCGATAATCGGACGTGAACAGGGATACGGAACCGACATATGTCGCATCGATGTAAGCGTCGATTGCTGAGCCGGTCCAATTGAAGTTGTAAACCGTCCCGCCCCGCGTTCCGCTAAATCCCGTCCTGCACCAGGTGCCACTCGAGCCAAAGCGACCTGCTAGAGTGAGAGTGCCCGCAGCGTCATTGATTAGTCGGACGTCGTAGTCAGCGGAAGTATTGTTGTAGTGCCAATCGATGTAGGGAGCGGCGGCACTCAGCTCAAACCCCGCAAACTGTACTTGCTGTGCCGGCCCTACTCCTAAAGCGTTACGGGCAGCGATCTGGGTATTGCCTCCGGTGCCGCCAGAGGCAATGGCGATGGGGGCGCTCGTCACGCTCAAGGTCGGGACAGTGAGCAGGCCGTCGTAGGAGTAAGTCATTGAAGGGCCAGTTGCGGTGTTGCCAGCGTTCACCGAGCGCCAGCTAAATCCGCCGAGTCCACCTCCTCGGTTGACTATGAAATGGCCTTCTCCCTGGGATGAAGAGTTCCACCCCATGTACATGCCTTGAGTATTGTACCGAGCAGCTGCTTGCTGAACACCAACCTCGGGAAAAATCGCACGACCATCCGAAACGCCGGTGCCACCTTTGGCCAGGGGAACAACGCTCTCGATGGCGACCGATCCTAAACCGAGGCCGCCTCTCGCGGTAGCTTGGTCATTGCCGCCTGTACCACCCTTCGCCACTGGCAAGATGTCGTAGTTGCCGGTGGTGCCCAAGGCAGCCAGCTTGGTGCCAAATTGGTTGACCAGTGCGCGGAGCGCGTCCGCGGAGTCCTTGACGTAACCTTGCAGCGGCGCGAGCGCGTAGCTGCCCGCATTGTTCGTCGCGCCTTGATAGTTCGGCGAGATCGACATCGCAGTATCACTGGCGATGTTGGTGACCTCGTACCAGCCACCGTCCGGCCCACGAAAGCCATCGCCAACGCGCGCATTTGCGATGAAGGATGTGCCTGCGCCGATAACGGCGTTCGAATTTTGGACGACAGAAACCGTCCCGGCCTTATACCAGGGCATAGTGTGGCTCTCTTAGTTGACTGTACGTTTAGCGAATAAAGCGGGGATCTGGAAGTCGATTGGATTGCTGAAACCCATCGTTACCGCCCATAGCGTGTTTGTTGGCCAGTCCCACCAGCAGGAAATACTTCTGCCGATATTATCGTTGGACACCAGTGTCATACCGAATTGGTTGACCATCTGGAATTCGCCGCTTGCGAAGTTGAAAGGCGTTGAGTAGTAGCGCCGCAGAGCAGTCGTGTCCGTCGACTCAATCTTAACGAAGGCCCAGTTCTGCGCAGATCTGGTGAAGTTCGCGGCCGGTGACGCCGAGTCAAAAAGCAGATTGCTGCCGCCGTCCCATATACGCAGCCCATACTGGGCGGCCGGTACGCTTCCAAACTGGCAAGCGAACCATTCGCCTGGAGCAAAAATTGCCGATTGAACGTAGGTCGAGACGATCTGGAAACCGGTCCACGCCCCCGGTGAGCCCACCGGCATGAACGTGGACAGGCTGACAGCCCATCCATTGTTCGGGTTGGATGGTTTGACGAATATCAACGGTGGTTCCTGAGTCGTGATGGTTCGCCCAAACATGTTGGTCGAGTTTCTATCGGAACTGCCGTTGTTGTTCAAAGAGCCCGCAGCAATAACACACATCCGGGCAAACTCGGAATCAAGCACGACGCTGTCGCTGTTGTTGATGAATTGAAGCCCGAAGCTCATTTGAACCTCACCACCATAAGTCTCATGGTTCCCGTTGAAACGTTGTTGATGGCCGGGTTTTCGGTCAGGTAGTTGTACACGGTCACCGTCCCATCATTGTTTAGGACAGCCTTGTGCTGACGGGCCGTGCTGTTGTAGACGCCGATTGGCACCATCACCGCGACGGCATTCTGCTGGTTGCATCCTGCAGCAGAGAAAACCTGCGATTGCTTGGCTGAGCCGGAGAAGGTGACCAGGTACGAAGCCGCGATCCTCATGGTGAACGAGTTTTCATCCAACTGGAGCGCCCCGTCGGCGCCCCATATCCGCATGCCATAGGCCATCGATCACCCCAGATATCCAAGACGCACGCGAAGCACTCCGTTGGCGTCGTAAACCGAAACGTTCTGCGCGTTGATCACCAGTCGCCCTTGCCCAGGAACAATGCCGTTGATTTCCAGCGTCCCGTCCTTGTTAAAGATCCAACCCTGCTGGCCTGCCACATAGTTCGTCGAACTGATGTAGCTGCCGATCTTCGCGTTGGTGATGGTACCGTCTTGGATGTACGCCTGATTCAGGAACACCTGGCCGCCCTGCACGGCGAATGGAACAGACATAGCCCCGCCCGCCAGAGTGTTCACGATGGCGAATCGATCCGCCGAGACAAGGAACTGGCTTTGCAGCCCGGCGCCGGTGTTCTCGATGCCCAACCCAATGCCCGCAGCCACGTACTGGCCGTTGGCGTTGAGCTGCATTTTCACCGACCACATCGTCGACAGCTTGCCAGAGGTGTCTGCGTAGGCAGTAGCTGTCTGCTGAATCGAGGAAGTGTTGTCGTCCACCCGGGCGTTGACCTGGGTAAGCGCAGTGGCGGTAGCGGCCTTGTCGGTGGCCACTGACTGCCTGAGGTCAGTCACTTGCGCCACGTTGTCGTTGACTTGGGCGGTAACCACCACCAACTGCCGAGCTGTTGCCTCATTTTCAGACGCCCGGACTTTCGATTCGGCCGCGATGCTCGCGGTGCTGCTCCAGCCCTTCAGAGCGTCCGCCAGATCACCCTCGCCGTTATCGTCCCGGAAGGTAGCTCGTAGCGTCTGCGTGCTGGTAACCTCAGCCGCGAGCGCATCGACTTCGGCTTTGGTCTGCTCCAATTCCTGAGCGAGACCGGTGGCCGTCTCAACGCTCTGGCCAACATCGATCCAATGGGCTGGATCAGGGGGCGGCGTATTGACTGGCACAGAACCGGAAGCCTGGTAGATCCTGCCATCGACGATGACCATTTGGCCGTCGGTGTAGGTATCGTCTGGGTCGTAAGCCTTCAGCCCGTCCAAAGCGTCTATCTGGTCCTGCAGGTCGTCAATCTTGTTGATTTTGTTCTGCAGGTCCTGGCCGAGCTCCGTTTCGCCAATTTGCCCGGCGATCATGTCGAGCATCGGCCCGGCCTCGGAGCTGCTCTGCCCCATCACGCCGATGCCGACCGGGTACCACGGCCCGATGTTGCCTGTGCGATCCACCAGCCGTGCCCAGAAGAAGAACGTCACGCCCGCAAGCAGCCCTTGCATGGTGTAGTCGGACTGCGGATAGGCCAGATCGCTGAGTTTGGTCGCGGCTTCCAGATCCGTGGTCGGGCCGTACCAGATCTCCGTCCGCTGAGTGTCTTCCGCACCTGGTGGGAAAGTCCATTTCAGGTGTATTCCGAAAAGCAGTGATGTGGCCACAAGCGAGGTCACGGCCGGTGGCAATCCTTCCTTGCCGTTGAGTTGGGTCGGCTCGCTATAAGCCCATACTGAAGCGGCATTGAGCGAGTTCAGCGCGGCCACGCGCACCAGATACGTGCCTGCATAAATGCCGGAAACCTCAATGCTCGCAGAATAAGTCCGGCCCGCGTAAATCCAATCGTTGCTATTGCGACGCCACCAAACATCGTAGGAGACCGCATTGGCTGGGGCATCCCACTCCGCGCGCATGGTGGTGTTCGCGATCCCTTGGTCCACGGCGCTGAACGACGAAAGACGCACATTAGTCGGCGGCGCCTGAACGCTCGATGGGATCACTGTGACCGGTAGCTGAACGATCTGCGCGCCGTTATCGACTGCTGGATATTTACCTGCGACGTGCTTCACAGCCGTGATGTCGTACTTCATCGCCGTGTCGCTGAAATTTTCAGCGACGGACAACACACGGTATGTCTGCGCGACGAGGGCATTGGTCTCGATCGCAAAAACGGACTGGGCGACCGGGATTGAGGTCCAAGAACTCCCTACGGTCACTTTGCGGTCGGAATAGCCGGTAACGGTTTTCGTCTGGGCAACCCCCGTCGGCAAGATAACCGTAATGGAATCACCCACCGCTACGGTGGTGTCTGCGTCCAGGGTGACAGTCCGGGCAGTGGCAGCCTTGATACGACCACCAATCCGCCGACCAGCACGATCAGCGTCGGCCACGCGGATGATCTGGCCAGGCCGAGCAATGGTCCCATCGAGACCTGCCGAAAAGCTGACGGTTTCGTTTTCCAGAAGATTCGTCAGCAACGTGTAATGCCCGAGGCGCTGGGCTTGGCCCTGCGACGTGCAGCCGAAGGCTGACAATTCGGTTTGCTGCACACCGTAACGCCCCAGCGCCTTCTGATCGCTGACGTATTCGACCTTCTTTTCATAGAAGTTCGCGGGGTCATTCCAACTGACCAGAGCCACCGAGAAGCGCGTGCTGCGGGCACTTCCAACGTAGGTGAAAAGCCCATCTATCACGTTGGCATTGGTGTAGGTGTACACAGGATCACTGGGCATATCGGCAGATGCCACGACAGAGCCTGCCGCCCAGTACGCCATGCCACGGAAGATGCTGGCCAGGTCCTGAAGCACCTGGAGCGCATCGGCGCGCGTTTGCAGATAAAGGTTGCAGGTAAAGCGCGGTTCTGTGCCGCCTTTACCGTCAGAGACGAGCTCGTCGCAATACCCCGCGATCTGATAAAGGCCCCACTTGTCGACCTGCGCGGCGGTGATCTGTTGGCCCAGGCCATAGCGGTCGTTCAGGATGAGGTCGTAATAAATCCAAGCTGGATTGTCGGTCCACGCTAGCTTGAAAGTGCCGTCCCATGAGCCGCTGTAGGAGCGTGTTTCTGGCGTGTAGTTCGAGGGCACCCGAACGATGCGCAACTTGCAGTCGAACGCGCGCGACGGAATGCTCGAGAATTGAGAGGCATCGACAGTCAGGCCGACCATGGCCGTGTAGGGGTAGCGCAGTTTGGCGTCGATGATCTCGGTATACGACGCAATGTTGGTGGTGCTTTGGATGTTCGAGGTGGTCGAGTCTGCGGTCAGGCGCCTGACGCGCACGCGCCAGCCGGTAGTCGAGGGCGGCAGGTCGATGCGATGGGAGCGCTCGTAAGTGCCGGTGGTCTTGCCGTTGAACGACGTATTGATCACCTCGACATAGGCACCAGAGTCGGTGGCCAAGTCGATTGCGTAGTCCACCTTGAAGCCGTTGATGTTGCCTTTGCTGTCAGTAGAGGTCAGATAGGGAACCGCCAGGCGCACGCGGACTGCCGACAGCTCGGTGTTGCTGATGGTCTGCACCCATGGGGTGGCAAACTTCAACTCGACGCCCACGGCCGTTTCACTTTCGACCGATGGGAAGCCCGGAATGTAGTCCTGATCGGCTTCGCCAGTGCGGACCGCGACCGTCACGCCGGTGAAGTTCAGGCTGCCATCAGCGTTGGCCAGCGGTGTGTTGTTGAGGAAAATCGACTGGTTCCCGTTGGCCAGACCTGCAATCGGCCCCTCACTGATGGCGTCTAACACTTTTGCATAGGCGATGCTGATCAAGCTGTCCGGCGTCTCGGTTGGCGACTTCTGGCTTTCGCCGCCGCCCTTGGCACCGCTGATCTCTTGGAACGAACCCATGCACTTTTCTCCGGGCGTAAAAAAACCCGCCGAAGCGGGTTCAGACAACTTATATGGAAATCAAAGACAGGATTTGACTAATGGCTGGAGCTCTTTACCGATCATGCCGCTGCCGTAATAGTCGATCCGGGTACGGTATCCCTTTGCAGTAACATCTACGAAGAAATCACTTTGTCCCGCTGATACGGTGCTGCCCCCGTGCTCGTTGGGCTGGATCAAAACGCTCAAGGGCGAGCCATACCAAGTGTATTTTTGCCAGTTGAAGAAAACGCATCGCGACACCTGGTCAACTGGTTTTGCAGAAGTGAACACTTCTGTGGGACCGTCTGCACGCTGCTCTTCAAACGAACTTGCGCACCCAGTCAAGACTAGGAAAACCAAAGCGGCTAACAGATTTCGCATTGTCACATCCCCTGTTGAGTAATAGAACTCTATCAGGAAGCATCCTCTGCGTAGATCCCCGCGCTTACAACCGCGCTTCCCACGATCATGCGGCCATAACCCAATGGAACAGGATTCCCTTGTGCCTGGGTATTGACTGGCCCATTGAATCCGTAGCTGGGCCGATTATCTGCTGAGTCTTGGCTGCCTAAGCCTTTAGGGGTTCCGGCGATCATCTGGGAAACCCCACCGAGCGCTAAAGACAAACCCACGGCTCCAGCTATTCCCCAAGTAGCAGCCCCGGCACCCACCGTACCGAATAGGCCCGCTCCCCCCGCTGCAATACCGCCTGAGAAAAAACTTGCCGCCGCAACAATCGCGACGCCCACCACGGTCTGCAGCAAACCAGCACGTTTGCTGCCCTGGATCACGGGAGCAATACGAATCTCGGCTCGCCCTGGCGGGTCGGTGAGCTCTTCCTTTCCGATATTGCGCTTGCCATGAAACACCGCGAACGCCATGCCCTTGTCTTTCGACTCAACCATGAACTGCTCGAAGCCAGGGAACAGCACACCCAGCGCGCGGCATGCCTCGGACGCGCTGTTGACGGCCAATGTGTGAACTCGTCCAAAGCGGGCGCCCAAGGTGCCGTACAGCCTGATCGTGCGCAGGCGTTCGTTCGGAGCGTAATTGACAGCGCTCATTTCAATAGATCCTTGTGTCGTAGAATAAGGCGGGTTGCCTCAGTCCAAAATGCCCCGTAGACGTCCCGTCGACCGTCACGGCCGTAGAGGTGGTGCAAGATTGAGCCGGGCGCCGGATAGTGTTCCGGCTCGGTCTTCAGGATGCCGTCGGCCAAGTAGATCCCGGCGTGATTCGGTACCGGCGACCGAACCTGCATGATGATCACATCGCCCTGCTGCAGGTCGTTCACTGAGGTGAATCCGGCATCCGCGTAGTTCTCCATGTACAGATTGCCGCCGTTGCTCCACCAGTCATCCTCCCGCCCGTATTGCTTGAGAGTTATACCAAGCTCACGCTGGTAGTAGTCGACAATCATCTGATAGCAGTCGAGCGTCCCATGGTGGAAAGGACGACCGATTAGCGGTGCTTGGTAGCCTGTAGGTGCAAAGCTTACGAGTTCTCCCGTAGCGATCCGACCTTCATCATCTTTGCGCACCTCAATGATGTGCCAAGGTAGGCCGCTAGCCTCGCACGCCACCAGGTCGGCCTCGCTTGGCTGGGGCGAGTAGTCAGGGTGGCTATGCACGACCGCCAGCACCGTTCCTCGGTCCTCGGCTGCTGCATACTCGGCGGGATCGATCCGGAAATGCTCGTTTCTCGAGGCGGCCACGTTTTGGCAAGGGAAGAAAACTTGTGCGCGCCCAGACCTGACAACTAAGCCGCAGGACTCGGCCGGATAGCAGGCTACAGCGTGCGCAGTGATGCTATCAATCGTCGATTTGGTTAACTTCATCCCACCCTCCCTGCCGACGGAAATGAGCCGAAACGTAGCTGCCCAGTCTCTCCGTAGCGGAACTTGCAACCCTTGAGGGTGCCGCTGCACATATCATTGGCGGCGTCCGTCGTGATGATGTCGTCCGAGGTCGCCACCGGCCCTCCTGTGTACCCGCAGTAGGGCCCACGGTATCCACCGATCGACAACCACTGGCAGCAGTTCGCGACGATTTGCCTCCCGGGCAATTGTTTGTTGTTCAGGCTGATCGCCGACGCCAGGGAAAATTCCACCTTGGTTTTGTCCTCACCGATCTTCTGCTCGATGTACCAGACGTCTGGGGAAAACTCCTCGTCAGGATCTGCTTCGGAGTTGCCGCCGGCGAAATTGACAGCATCGAGATAGCGGCCCAGCGTTCGGCGGCGGGTGAGTCGCGCCCCGATCAAATCCTCGAACCCCAAGCAGAGCGCACTGATGAAGCCAGTCACATTGCCCACCAGCAGGGACGGGTTCGGCTGCTGGGCATCGCCGGTGATCTCGAACTTGCTCGCCTGGATCGGCCATGGCGAGTATTCCAGCCCTTGCCACCAAATTGAGCCGATCTGGTTGTACCCATGGAATCGGTAGAGCTCGGCGCCGACGACTGTTGCGTCGAGTTCGAAAAGCTCCACGCGCGCCCCCGGCTCCAGCGTCTGGATATCGGCATTAATGCCCATGGTTACCTCACGGTGCGAAGAATTGATCGAATGTGGCGGTCAGCGTGTACATACCGCCACCGAGAGGAGTTATTCCGTAGGTTTCGCACGTCCACAGCGATTGCTCACCTAGCGGCGGAGTCCAATAGAAGGATTGGGAGCCGCCACGATCGAGCAAGAATTGCTTGATGGGCTTGATGTAGGCCTCAGAACCGCGAAAGGTCAGCGGCCAAGTCTCTGACCGATTGTTGATGCCGTCCGCTGCGACCTGCTTGTAGCCATCACCGAACTGCGCCTTCTTTGTCTTCATGATGCCATCGCCCGTGGGCTCAACGACTGGGCACCAGCTGAACGTTTCAGGCATCACTATCTCCCGTTGATAGCCCTGCGAATATTGCCTTGCGAGCCCAATGACTTCGCCTCAAGTTCGCGGTATTTCTGTGCAGCAATCTCACCCATCTGCCTACCGAATTCCTGGAGCCCGGTGGTATCCGTGGTGGCCTGGCTGTTTCCGTTGCTATCGATGTGGATGTTCACCTGAGGCGCTTGGCTAGTCGGGGCAGCGGCAGAGTTTGTACCGCCATGCCCGAGCCCAACGTACCCACCGTCCGTATAGCCTGGCTTTCCGGACTTGTTCAGCCGCTCGAGGTATGCGCGCATCCCTGGCTGCTGAACCACTTCCTTGCGAATGACCACTTCTCCGCCGTGGACCACGCCTTTTGGCTCGTACTTGCCGCCGTCACCGGTGTAGCCACCGTCCCAATGTTGAGCAGACAGCCAGCTTTGATAGGCCGTGCCTGTGTAATCAGAGGCAGCAGAGCCTGCCGACGCGCCACCACTGAACAGCCCGCCCAATGCCGAAACGCCAGCCGACAGCAGGCCAGTCGAGGCCTGTCGTGCGGCGATGCGCGCGAGGTCGGCCAGAACCGACTTAGTGAAGTCTGCAATCGAAGCTTTCCCGGTAGTGGCGAAGCTGACCACAGAGTCCTCAAGACCGCTGAAAACCCCTGTGAACAGACTTTTCGTCTGTCCCGCCACATCCTTGGCGCTCTGCAGATAGTCGTTGTAGGCGGCGGACGCTCCCTTGGTCCAGTCTGCCTGGGCGGCGTCGACGTCCTGGTAGTACTTCTGCTGCATGGCAAGGCGCTGGTCCAACGCACTCTTGAGCGCGGCGGTTTCCTTGTCATAGAGCTCGGTGCTGAATTGATCCTTGCTGCTCTTGTTGTAGTCCGAGGTCAGCTTGTCGAGTTGTGACTGGTACGACTGCTGGATGCTGCGCTGCTCTTGCAGTCGTTGCCGTTGAACATCGCCCAGGCCAATACCGGCCAGATTGTTGTCCAGCCCCTGCTGCGCGCTGGAAAGCTGGCTTTTAAGGTTCTCTTCGAATGCGGCAAGCTTGCGCTGGGTATCGAGCGCCTTCTCCCGCAGCGTATTCTCGTTTTCCAGAGCCGCGTTGCGCTTGAGCTGGGCGGTGATCAGATCCTGGCTCGCCAGCAGCGATTTCTGATCAGCCGTCAGCGTCTTCTTGGTCTTGATGTCGGCGAGTTGCTGCTCCCACTCGACCAGCTTTTTCGCGTTGGCGCCCAGTGTCTGACTGGCTGCGTTCTGGTCGCCGATCAAGGCGCCCTGCTGTTGCAAAGCTGCGTATTGCTGCCGGGCAGCGTCGAGCGCCTTGATACCGGCGTCTTCGCGGTACTGTGGGGTTTTCTTGACCGCCGGGTCTTTGTACTTGTCGTTGATCGCCGCGATGTCTTTCGCCTGCTGCTCTGCGGAGATCAATTGGGAGCTATCGCCGGTCTTCTTCGCCCGGGCGATGTTCCGCTCTACCAACAGGCGGTAATCAGCGACCTCGCGCGCACGCTTGTCCGCGTTGCTCTCCGTCTCCTTGCGCAGCTTGTCCAGCTTTAGCTGGTCATCAAGAGCCTGTTGCTGTTGCTGCTGCTGAAAACCTTTCGCGGCCGCCCGCCGCTCCTGCTCGGACTTCAGCACCAGCTTGTCGGTTTTCTCCCGCTCCAGCGCATCCTTGCGGAAGCTGTCATCAGGGGTCAGATTGCTGAGCGGATCGACAAGCTGGCCGCGCGAGTTCCGCTGGTTGCGCCGCGCCGCACTTTCGGCGATCGCGTTCAACTGCTCGTCAAGCTGGGCAATCTGCTGATCGAGAGTCTGCTCGCGGCCGATATTGAGCGCAGCATCCCATGCTTGCTTGGCTGCCGACTTGACCCCGGCCCACGCTGTCTCAAGTGTGCCGAGGCTGTTTTTGATCGAGGTCGAGGTACGGTTCAATCCGTCCTCATAGGCGGCAGTGGCGATTGCGGCCGCGTCCTGGGTCTTGCCCTGCTCCTGCAACGACCGGATATTTTCGTAGGTCGTTGCCGTCAGGAAATTCATCGACTCATTGAGTTTCAGAATTGCCCCGACGGGGTCTTTCGCGATCTGCTCGAAGTTCTTGACCGTTTCCTCGGCTGCGGTACCGGTAGCCGACTCAAACTTGATCGCCGCTTCTGCAATCGACTCGAACGCCGTCACCGGAATGCGAGTGGAACTGGCAACCTGCGCCAGCACTTCTGCAGCCTTGCCGACGGTGCTGCCCGACCGGGACACCTGCCGAGCGAGGTCAGCCAGTCCGCTCGCGCTGGTACCCGCCGTATTGCCCGTCATCGCCAACGCGGCGCTGTAGGCAGTGGCCTCGTCGCTACCCTGCTTGTAGGCCAGCGCCAGCACCGCAGCAGCGGCTGCCGCCACGGTAAAAGGATTGACCAAGCCCAGCACGTACCCGCCCAGGGCTTTAGCCGCGGGGCCAATGCCGCCGAACATATCTTTCAGTTGGCCGCCCTGCTGCAGCAACACGGTCAACGGAGCCTGCCCACCCTGGAGAGACACAGCGATATCGGTGAACTGAGCAGGCACGCCGCGCAGCGCGGCGTTGTAGGCCTTGGCGGACATCCCCCCCTTGGTCATCGCCGCATCAGTTTTGCCGATGGCGTCCCGCTGTTCGTTGAGCTTCTTCAGGTAATCGTCGAAGTCGCTCTTGTCCAGCCGCCCAGCAGCCCGATGCTTGCGCAACTGCTCTTCCATCTTGTCGAGCCGGCCGTAGGCGCCCACCACCGGGTCAATCTGACCGACCAGCTTTCCCAACTGATCGGCCTGATATTTGGCCTCCCGGGTCGTAGACTTGAGCTTGCGCTCCGCCTTATCCATGCCCCGCTCGAAACCGCCGGTGTTCGCGATCAGGTCGACCGTCAACGTGCCGAGATTGTCACCAGCCATTAATCACCCCTTCGCGCGTAGCAGCAACGCCAACAAATCTTGCGGCGTGGCCGCCGCTGGCTCGGGCCTGAACCCTCGATCCGGTAGAAAGTCGTCAAACTTGGCTTTTCCGCCGTGTACGTTGTTGAGCACGGTGGCCAGCAACGCAAAACCTTCCTCGAGCCGAATCCCGAGATTGAGCGGCCCGGTCTGTCGCCGGTACCGCATCCAGTCCATCGCCTCGACGTAGCTCAGCCTTTGCTTGGCTTCTGCGATCGTGCGGCCGCCGACCCCCGCGAGGACGAGCTCGTGCCAGAACTCTTCCTCGGGTTCGATTTTTTTTCGAGGACTTCCTCCGGCACCTTGTTGACCTCGCCGATCGCCGCAAGCAGGACGATGGCCAGTTCAGCGCAAAGTGGCCCGTGACCGGTCTCCGGACCGCCGACGACATCTGCCAGCGAGAAAACCGGTTTGCCGTCCTTGTCGACGATGCAGGAGGCGATCCGTTGCGCGGTGATATCCGCGCCCTGGTGCTGCGCATCCCAGCGCTGAGTAATCGAGATGAACGACTCATGGGCCACGTAAACTGTGGCCGTCTGAGGCTTGCCGTTCGAGTGCCAGGTGATTTCCTTCTTCACTGGCGGCGCAGCAAACGCGCCAGCAGCCGCCAGCGCTTGAATGGTGAGGTCCATGGAGTTTCCTTATGCGGAAGTCTTAGCGATCAGTGCAGGCTCGCCCGACACTTGGATACCGACGGTGGATTTGACGACATCGCCCAGGCCAAACGTGAACGGGAAGCTGTTCATGTAGCCTTCGAAGGTCAGCCAAGTTCGAGTGTTCGGCAGTTCGAAGTCGACATCGTCCTCGACTACGGCGCGCGCGGTAGCCCCGCTGCCAGACCCGCCCGTCAGCGAAACTGTCGGGGCACTGGTGTAGCCGGCGCCGGGGTTGGTGATGGTGAAGCCAGTGACTTTGCCGTCGGCGATCTGTGCGGTAGCCGTCGCGCCCGACCCGCCGCCGCCGGTGATGGCGACGGTTGGCGCCGAGGTGTAGCCGGTACCCGCCGAGTTCAGCACCAGTGCGGCCAAGGCGCCTGGCGTGCCGATAAGCGGCTGAATGCCTTCCTCGGTATCGAAGTTGTACCCGTCCGACCAGCCGACAGCCCACCTCAACTTGGTCCCAGCGATCTTCAACTGATGAAGACGCAGATGGACAGGGTTTTTGGGATCGATGTTCAGGCCGAAGGAAGCGGAACCTGGCTCCGCAAGCCCCGCTTCGTACTCACGTCCTTTCGAGGTCGTGCACGTCACATCAACCTGGGCAACCGAGGTGTCGATACCGTCGAGAGTGGTAAAGCAGCCGACGTTCAGCACGCTGTTATCGGCTGGGTCGATGGCGAACAGCTCGGTGCCTTGAACATTAATGGTCAATTTGAAAACTCCCAGATTTCCAGAGAAATCACTTATCAGCGGGCATAAAAAAACCCGCCGGAGCGGGTGGTTCTTTCAGAGTTTCCGGCTAGAGACTGACCAGCCAGGCAACATCGAAGCCTTTGCGGTAGTTCTTCGTCTGCGTATCGCGCGTGTCTACGCCGAAACCGGTGATATAGGCATGTCGGCCAATGGCTTTGCGCATCGCGACCATTACCGCCTCGGCCTGATTCGGGGTATCGGCGTAAATGTCGACCTGCAACCCATAACGGTCGGTGTCCGGCTGGCCATTGGCATAATTCAGTGGTGACCCGCTCACGACCTGCCAGACCGCGTAGGGCTTGGCCACATTCTGCGGTGCATCCCCGTGGGGGTAGAGTCGCAACGGGCTTTGACCGAGCAGAGCCGTTACCGCTGGATCTGCCGCGCAGACATTCACGATGGGAGCGGACATCAATCGACCCCGAGTTTGAGAAGCTGGAATTTCGCCGAGCTCAGGAATTCCTTGAACACGGCCTCTCGATTGTTCTGCAGCGCCGGACGGAGAAACGGTTTCGCCCGGTTTTTCTCGGTGCCGAGCTCGACCCACCACCAATAGAAAGTGTTGCCGCCGCCCTGCCCCCGGCTGCGCTTTCGCACACCTACCGACATGACCACGGCGCCGATCTCGACACCGATGGCCTTGCGCTGGACGAGCGCGATGTTTTTGGGGATGAAGTTTGCGGTCACTGGGTCATCGATCCGCGCAGCGCGGTCCTTCGCGTCGACCAGAACGATGTCCATTGCGTCCTTGGCCGCAGGCGTGACCACCTTGCGGCGCATTTCTTCCGTCAGTCCGCGAAACCTGGCCGATAGCGCATCGGCGCCGGTGAGCTTGTAATCGACCCAGTCAGCCATCGTTGACGCCCTCGCTCGCTGGGAAAGTCAGATATTCCTTACCTGAGGTCGGGTCCCTGAGCACGCCGTGGAGGTTGTAGATCTTGCCGTCATGCCGCGCCCGCATGTCCGCGGTGAAGCCATCGCGGTACCGGGTCACGATCCGGCATGTGACCTCGGACTGGGTAGACAGGGCCGCGATGAACTCGCGCACGCTCAAGTCCTTGATCGCTGCCCACACGGTCACGAACTCGACCCATGTCACGATTTCCGCGTTGGAGCCCGGTTCGTTGGTAGTGACCTTCCGCTCGAACGTCACGCGATGACGCAGATCCCCCGCTCTCATCACACCCCCAAGTCAACGCGAAATGGCGCCAGCAACGAACGAGCCCCCATGGGCAATATCGTCCCCGAAGTGCCGACGATGACATCTTCCCGATTTGCATACAGGTGGCCGAGGATCAACAAGCATGCAGCGGTGATCGACTTGTTAATAACGAGCGGGTCTTCGCCGGCTGAGCCATCCAGCACGGCTACAGCGAGCGCTTCAGGGTCGACGTAAAAAGACCGGTTGAGGAATGCGGAGGCCGACTCCTCTGCCGCATCCAGCAGCAGTTGCACATGCTCCTGGTCGGCGTCCTCCGCCCGGCAATGGCGCATCGCGACTGAGATATCGATCACCGCCATCTTAGTCAGCCTTCGACTTCGCCGACGACTTCTTGGGCTTGGCGTTATCGACCGGCGTGGCAATGGAATCGCTAGTGAGTACACCAGCGCCAGCCGCTTCTTCTTCGGCCAAGGTCACCGCTGGATCGCCATCAGCATCCTCTACCGCGTAGCCCTTCGTGATCAGTTCACGGCCATGCTGTTCGATGGTCTCGAACGGCGTGCCTTCAACCAGGGTCTGGCCGCCGAGATACAGCGGCTTGAGAGTCTTAAGTTTCATGAACGTCTCCTGTGGGGCCGCCAGGACGACGGCCCAGTCCGGATTAAGGAGCGGTTGGGGCAGTGAAGCTGCCGTAGATGAACGCCTCAGGACGCTTGACCGCCAGCGCCAGCCGTTCTTCGCAACGGATCGAGATCAGGTTCTTCTCGAAGTCATCGGCGTTCTCGGTAGAGATCACCACGTTGGCGTCTTCACGATCGAACAACTGCGCGCCGGTCTGAAACGCACCGGTCAGGAACTTGCCCTCGAAGCCAACGGCTTCGGTGGCCACCACTGGCAGTCCCCACAACACAGGACCGGCCAGGCCCAGCGGGTTCGCGAGGATGTAGCGGCCCAGGGTGTCCTTGGTCAGCTCGATCTTCGCCCAGTCGATGAAGTGCAGAACGTGACCGGACGCAGGCAGGCGAGCCAGTTGAGCTTGCAGCATGGCCAGGCGCAAATCGTCGATGCCCGACTGGTTCTCAACCTCGAATGCCGGGTCGAAAGCCGAGGCCTGCGGCACGATACCGTGCAGATGCACGCCGGTACCGTCGCCGAACAGAATCTCGCTCTCTTCCACATACTTCAGGCCGTAGCGCATCTCGACATCGATTGTGGAGCCAAGCTGCGCGAAGTCGTCCAGGATCTGCTTGGAAGCCTTGAACATGTGAGCGATAGTCGAAACAGCGGTGAGCTTCGACGCGAACGTGATGTTCGAGTAGGGCTTCTGAGTGCCCTCGGCCACCACTTTTGCCGCGTTGGTAAAACCGGTCTGCTGCACCCAGAAGATCGCGGGGGCAGTGGTTCGGCCAGGCGCGATCAGGTCGCGAATGAAGAGGCGTTGCTTCGGCGCTACATCGATGCCGGGCAACCGCTGCGGCTCGACAATCCCTGCCGGTACATCGGTGGACAGCAGCGCAGCGCTGACCGGGATATTCACGCGCTTTCCGCCTTCCACGCTGGCAGCGAACTGTTTCAGGGCCTCGCTCTTGACCACCGCGCCGCCCAGGCTGTCACGGGTCTGCGGCGCGCTGGCCGATGGCAGGCGGGCGAATTCTTGCTCGACTTCGCCGAGCTTGGCCTTCAGTTGCTTCTCGGCCTCGGTCAGAGAGTTGAATTTGAGGGCCAGTTCATCGACTGCAGCCTTCGTTTCGGTCGACAGGGCGCCGGCTTTCTTTGCCTCATCCAGCGCATTCTCGGCCTTTTTGCTGAAGTCGCTGGAAGCCTTTTCCAGTTCAGCGGTGACTTTTTTCAACAGGTCAGCAGTTTCGTCTGCCATGGGTTCAATCTCCGGTTACTTGAGAGCTGCTGCCGAAAACCGCGACATCGCGGCCTGTAGGTCGGCAAAGTGGTTGGCCAGATCGGCCTGGGGGTCGGCAGCGGTGCGCGTACCGGAGGGGGCAGCGCCGGGCGTGCCTCCCTTGAGTTCTTGAATCAGGTTGCGGCGCTCTGATCGCGGCATGCCCTGCTTGGCAAGGATGTTATCCAGGCGGCGTGCGGCGACCTGTTGTGGCGCAAGGGCCTGCGTCTCCTCCTGCGTGGCATCGGAGGGAAGTAATGCGTCGGCGAAACCAGCCTCGACCGCCGCGGTACCGCCCATCCACGTCTCGACATCCATCAAGCCCCTCATGGCTGCAGCATCGTCGCCGGTGCGAATCGAATAGATGTCAGCGAGGGTGCCGTCGATTTGGTCGAGGAAGTCCGCCACTTCGGTGAAGTCGTTACGGTCGCCAGCGGCGATCGTCCAGGCGTTGTGAATCATCATGAAACCGGCGCGGGCGATCTGGATCTCGTCGGCGGCCATCGCAATGAACGAGGCAGCAGACGCGGCCAGGCCCAAAACCTGAACGGTAACCTTGCCTTTGTGCTCGCGAAGCAGGTTGTAAATGGCCAACCCTTCGAAGACATCCCCGCCCGGGCTGTTGATCTTGACGGTGACATCCTTGTCGCCGATGTTGCGCAGCGCGGCGCTCACTCGCTTGGCGGTGACACCATCGCCTGTCCACCAGTCATAACCGATCGGGTCATACATAGTGATCGTGGCATCGTCGCTCGCGGCCGCCTTGATCGCCGGGTTCCAGCGCTCCATGGCCTTAGGCAGCAGGTCCGATTCCACGCGCGCGTGCGGACGCACCGACGGAGCCGCCGGTAGGTTCTTGATCGTCATGATTACTCCGCTGGCTCTGTGACTTTGAGCCGTGTGACCGAGAGAAGAGCGTGGGCCATCGCGGGCGCGTCGGGATCTCCGCCGTCCAGCGCCATGCAGATGTCTTGCAGCAATTGCCGGGTGGCCTGCACGTCGCTTTCCTTGTGCGCGTGAAGGGCCTTGGCCATAAATCGGTTGAATTTCGCCGAGACGTCGTCGGTCTGTCCGAGGCTTTCGAGCGAGACCATTGCCGACTGAACGGTATAGGTGTCGCCACCGGGTATCGGCGGCAGGTTCTCTAAACGACGCACTTCGTTTCGGCTCATCCAGCCGTTCATGAGAGCGGTGTTGTACCAGGCGCCACGCCCTGAGCTGTCGGCGCGCAGTAAACCCTCTACCGAGAATTCCGCGAAGTATTCATCGGCGTCTGCCTCACCGATCAGGCATCGGGTGATTTCCTGTTCGATGTTCACCAGCAACGGGCGCAGGCTGTTGGTCAGAAAGTGCAAGTTTTGCGCCTCGACGCTGGCCGCCCAGCTTGATTGCTTGTCCATGTGCCCAACCATGAAAGGCGGCACGCGGAACCACCGGCAAATCTCCTCAACGTTGAACGCCCGTGTCTCCAGCATCTGCGCGGCTTCAGGGTTCATCGTGATGCCCTGATACTTAAGGCCCGCCTCGAGCACCATGGTTTTGCCCGCGTTCTTGGAACTGCTGAACGCTGCCAAAGCCTTCTTCAGTTGCTCGCGCTGCTTCGGTGTAAGCGTACCGGCGCCCTGGGCGGCGCCGCCCTCGACCGTAAGGAAGCCGGAAGCCTGCAGGCCGTTGGCAAAGACCTTGGCCGCTGCTTCTTCGGACGCCATTGAAGCACCAATCAAATCCCGCCCTGTCGTTATAGGCAGCATCCCGCACACGCCATCGAGGCCAAAGCCGCGGATGTGCATGATGTTTTTTTCCGGGATGTCGCGCTCGACGCCGTTTTCGATGTAGGTGTACTTCAATCGGCCGTTGGCCTGCCGCTTGACCGTCATGCACTGCGGAAGCAGCGGGTCGAGCGCGACGATACGGCTGCCGATGAACTTTTTCTCGACGAAGGCGTTGCCACGCAGGCAGATACTTGCCACCACCATCAGCATGAAACGTTGCGGCGTCATTTCCGCATTGGGAGACCGGCACAACACCCGAAACAGCGGGTGATCCTTCGCGGACTCGCGTGAGCCATCATCTTTGCGTCGGTAGAGCTTCAGCGGCAGAGTCGATACCGACTCGGACAGGAGCCGTACACAGGCCCACACCGTGGAGAGACGGATCGCGCCGTCGACGGTAACGTTTTTGCCGCTGCTCGAGGTGCCGAACCACTCCTGCCAAAAAGCTTCGGTGGTCAGTCCAACAGGGACACCCAGCCAGTTCTGAAGAGCGGAGCGAATCCGCCCCGTTTTCTTGTTACTCGCCATCAGAGCCCTGCCATTATCGGGTCATCGAAGAAATCGTCGACGTTGCCGCGCGCTACGGGGTTGCGCGACATGAGCTCGACTGCGTTGAACAGCGCCATCAGGGGGTCAATCTTGGCCGTGCCAGAGGCCTGCTTTGTGATCAGGATCGCGTTACCGGCCGGAACGACTTTCGCGTTGCCACAGCACCAGGCCATCAGCGGCTGGCCGCCATGGACCAGGCCGCCCTCGGCCAGCTTGCGTTCTGTTGTTTTGATCGCACCGCACAGGCGCCAGCCTTGTGAGATACCGATGACCAGTTCTTTCGGGATTCCCAGAGAAATCAGCGCATCGAGAATCGCGCCCACGCCGGCCGGGTCAACGCCGATCATGTCCAGCAGACCGGATTCGTAGATTTGCAGAACCAGCTCGGCCACTTCATCGACGTCCTGGCCGATCCTGTCGACGAGGATCAGGTCGCCGTCTTTAGCGAAGTCGTGGAATCTCGGCGCTTCGCTTTTCCGTCGCTCCAGCACAGATGGATGAGCCCAGGCTCGCGTCCACGCGATCCACTCGCGTGTTATGGCATCACGGCCGACAGCAGCGAGGCCAAGCAAGTCGTCAAGGCCGCCGCCGTCGATGCCGACATCGATCACCTCGGCGCGTTTGATCAGTTGCTGCAGGGTGACTTTCTTGACCTTACCCTGGCGCTCCCAGAAGTCGGTGCCAGGCCAGCGATTAGCCCGCAGGTTCATGCCGATCTGGATGTTCAAGTGCTTGGCTAGAAATTTCTGCCGACTGCCCGGCTCCTTCTGGCTTTCCTTGATCATCTGGTCTTCCAGCCACTCAGCGCTGACCGACCGCCCCATGTTGGGGTTGGTGACGTAGAAGTTTTGAGGCTGCAGGTACTCCTCGGAGTCGATCATCGACTGGGGAAATTCGTACAGAACGCCCAGCGACTTCTTGTCCTTGACCTTGCCGTCGCGTACATCGCGGTAGTAATCGAGCTTTTCCTTAAAGACGCCCGCTGGCGGCTCATCGCTCTGCGTCGACAGGAAAATCACGAATCCTTCGTCACGCGAGATCAGCCCGCCCGTGGCCTCCATCAGCATCGCGTCGGCATTGGGCCGCTTACCGAAAACCCATAGCTCGTCGATCAGGATCTTGCCGGATTTCTTGCCCGAGACCGTGTCGGAATCGGCGGCGACCACCTTCAACGAAGCCTTGGTGTTGAGGTGAGTGATTGTGCGCAGGTGATCCTGCACGTTCATCATCTCCTCGAGGACCGGATCGGCCCGCACCATCGCCGCGGCGGGCTTGAAGCTGTTCTGAGCGACCTCGATCGTCGGGGCCAGGATCAACAGCTCCTCGTTTTCGCGCCAATTGCGCACCAGCGCCGTCACCATGATCCCGGCGGCGATGGTCGATTTCGAGTTTTTCTTGCTGATGAGCAGGAAGAACTCCCGGATCTTTTGCTGGCCGGTTTCGGCATCGTAGGCGCCGAACACGGCGGATACGAAGTCAAACACCCATTGTTCGCAGCACTCGCCGAATGTGGGTTGACCAGGTACATCGACGACCTTCAACGACTTGAACAGGTCGAGCGCTTCTTCGGCTTCGGTACGGAACAGCGGCGGAAACGGAATCAATGATTGCCGCGACAGGATGCGGCGCTCCCAGTCGGGGCACGCGGTTGACCACTCCATCACTTAACAACCTTGAGTGGCGGCTTTCCGGTGCCGTATCGCCCGGTAGCGGCAGTCTTGGCCGCGTCGACCTTCGCCTCTTTCTTCCCAGTCTCGCCCTTGCGCTGGTGAACGAACGGCATCAGTGCCTTCGCCGCATCGATCCGAAGCTTTGGGTCAGTCTCGGGATCGTTCATGGCGGCCAGCAGGTAGGCTTTCGGGTCCGAGTAGTGAAGTGCCTTGTTCAGGTCGAAAGCGGCAGTGAAATCCTCGTCTTCCGGTTCTGCACTGGCTTCGTCGGCAGGTTCCACAGCGGTTTCAGGCCGTTTGTCTTTAACAGTTTTTTTAACATCCCCCTTAACAGGGTGCAGTGCATTGAGCTTGTGCAACTCAGCGACCACATCCGGGTCCTTCGCCATTCGCGAACCGGCTGCGGACGCCGATTTCTCTGAGTATCCCGCGGCAATGGCTGCGTCTTTGTTGGACGCACCTTTCCTCAAAGCGTCAATAAATAGGCGCTTTTTGGATGTTAAAGCCATTAACAAAAATCCTACGGGAGGAAAAAAACTCTGAATGGGGTCGGGCGCGGTCTGGAGCATGAAAGGCACAGACTCTCAAGACACCCCCACCCATAGATTTTGCCTAACGCACCACAACGGTGCATGCGAAATGGGAATCTCTATCATTACCGACGAACGGTCACTGCCCACGCCGCTGCGCGTTCTCCTCACGCTGCTTCACCGAGGAGTGGCAGGTCGCGCAGAGAGACATCCAGTTCGATCGATTCCAGAACAGAGCCATGTCGCCCCTGTGAGCCTTGATATGGTCGACCACTGTAGCCTCGGTCACTCGCCCTTCACGTTCGCAGTACGCGCACAACGGGTGATGTCGAAGCCAGCCTTCACGCGCCTTCTGCCACTTGTAGCCGTAGCCGCGCTGGTGTGCCGTCGCTTTTGTTGCTCGCCAGGAGTCGGGGCCAATTACCGTGAGGCGCTCACCTTGGGTGCTGAGCCTGCTTCCCAGCGTCTTGAGCCTTGGCATCTGGTTCGGCCTTGCGTGATGGATTGATCAATGACCGCGCTCGGTCTGCGGCGATTGCGAACCACTTCGCCGCCCGAGAGCGCCGTGCCGCACATCCAGCGCAGGCCATCAGTGGGCCTGTGCGACCGGAGCAGTCTCATCGACAGGGGATTGCTCCACCTGCTTGATCAACTGCACAGCGAACCCGGCCTCCAAGACCAGCACCTTGCACCCAAGCGCCGAAAGCTTCGGCACCACGCTATCAATCAGCTTGGTTCGCTGGTCGGGCTTAAGTTGGTGCTCGACCTTGAGGATGAGCAGATCACCTGGCGCAGGCTGCAGAACGTTGGCATTGAGGCTCACGCCCAGTTCAAGGGATAGGTCTTGGATGTTCATGGTGCTACCTCGTAGGTGAAGTCGGTGTCGCGGTTCAGGTTGGTCACGGCGCGATGTGAGTCGAATTCCACAGCGGTCCGGATCGAGCGGGTGTATGGGGTGGTGGTCTTGCCTTCGAAGCGCTCGCGGTGGACAACGCGGCGACCGGACAGCAGTTCGATGACAACAGCACCGAGAACGTGGTTGACGGTGATCTTCATGAGTTACCTCGCGCCACGAAATGGACGCATCTGAAAACGTGGCGCGGCTCAACGGGCCTTCATCGCTGCCGAGTACAGCGACTCGCACAACTGGCCAGCTATTCGACTTCGGTCAAGCGCTGCTGCCAGGCTTCCCGCTTCTTCGTCAGCCTCTCGACGCAGGTCGGCGAGCAGATCGGCAAGGTCGTCTCTTGTCTTGCCTGTGCTGGCAAGGGAGACATCACAACGCTTTCGCTGGGCGAGCAGACCTGTGATCTGGTGCTGCAAGCTGCGAGCGCGGCCATCGGCAACAGCAACAGCAGCCGTAACACGCTGGGTTTGTTCAGTCGCATGGTCGGCCGCCTTGTTTGAGTCGTCTGTGAGCTGGCGCTGTAGCGTCAGTGTTTGTTTGATCGATGCGGCGCGGGCGCTGGCGGTGTCGCGCTCGTCGGTCACGGCAGCAAGGCTGGACTGGGCATGTTCGAGCCGGACGTAAGTCACACCGCCGAACAGCACCAGGGCCAGAACGACCCAAGCCCAGATAGGTACGAGCCTGAGTTCGTTCACGATCAATTCACCCCAGTCGCTTTTTCTACCGCTTCGGTCGCCTTCTGCGCTGCCTGATCTGCTTTGTTGGCAGCCGCTTCTACCTTGGGCGCGACACCGCGAATCAGGTCGATGTTCGCTTGGTTCAGCTCGCGGATTCGTTGAACCCGGCGCTCGTCTTGCCGTTCGTGCGACTCGACCAGCACCTTCACGGTTTCGGACGTGCTGGCCGCGTTGAAAGCACTGCCTGCCATGAAGCAGCAGAGGCCGACAAAGCACAGCAAAAGCCAACTTCCGTGCTGGTTCCAGAAGCGTCTACCGCGGCCTTGGCGGCGTTTAAGTTCTTCATCACTCATGGGGCAATCCTCGATTGGATCTGAGCCTTCAGGCTCGCGATCTCGTCGGTGAGGTAGCCGATCTGAAGTGTCATCTTGGCATTATCCGCTTTGATGTCTGCAAACTCCCTGATCAGCGTGTTGTTCTGCTCCCGTGCGGCGTCGCGTTGGCTTTCGACGTCTTTTCGTAGGGCTCGCTCTTCGGCAAGCGCGGCTACAAGCCGGTCAATCTCGCGGTTATCACCGCGCCGTTCCGACCATGCCTTGGGGAAGTAAATGACAGCCGTGACAACAGCAGCCGCAACCCAGCCGAGCCAGCCCGACAGTGTTGTTGGCAAGGTCTCGAACATTGGGCGTCCTTGGTGAATCGGAGGAAGGAAGAAAAATCAGCGATTGAAGCGGTGCAGCATGCCGCCTGGGCGAAGCTCGTCGACAATGACTTTGCGAATCCGTTTCGCGAACTGCTCGTCCTGCTCTTTCATACCCTGCGCGATTTCGGACTCGCTGATCTGGCAAGCGAGCAGGTCAAGGACTTTCTGGGCATCTCCACCGGCAATGGCCAGCTCAATCATCGATTTCGGTTGTTCCTCTTTGATGGCGAACTTGTCGGCGGACACCAGGATCTGCGAGCCCAGTCCAATGCCTGCGACGACTGGGTAGCCCCTTGCATTGAGCTTCATGTTCACTCGCCAGTCTTCAGGGAGCTTTTCGCTCTCGATGACTCCATCGCGAACCATGGCGCTTTTCAGGAAAACCTGATCAGCCTCAACCACGAACGGCTCATCCATTTTGCCGATCTGCACGCGCACCACTCCGTCCTGGATGACCGTCATGCAGTCGTTTGTGATACTGACCTTGGTGCCTGCCACCTTGGCGCGCTCAGCCCGAGCCGCGGCTTCTGCCACCGTCTCAGACCGGGAGTAAGTCAGGGTGGTACGGATGTCTGAGCCATCACGATCGTAGGAATGATCTTCGGTCGAGAACTCGGCGCTATCGCGGTAATCGCTCGGGATCTGATTGACCGCATCGCCGATGAGCTTGTATCGCTCCAGGGCGTTCGCTGGCATATCCCACTCTGCCCATTCTGCAGCAGTGATCGTCACCATCTGAGGTGCTTGAGACAACTCGCCATTCGTGAGCACCACAGGGATCGGCTTTCCATCGCGAGAGCGGCCACAGTACACAGCGTCAGCATCGGTGCCGCGAACACTGTTCAGGTCCGAATGCAGTTCAAAGGCGCCAGTGACAGTATCAATCTTCCAACCGGAGACACCCGGCACGTAGTTTTCGCTTTGCATCGTGTGCTCCAGAAGTGAAAAAGCCCCGGCAAATGCCGAGGCTCGAAATGTGTGATGTCTTTCCATCAGTCCGCCAAAGCCGCCCCCAGCACATCAGAGGAATGAGGCGCCTTGGCTGCCGGTGTTCTTTCCGTACGCGTGACTTCCGGCTATACCGCGTCCAGGCCCTACCCGTAGGCCCACCCTGGCTATGGTCACCTTTGCAACAAATTGGAGCGGATACAGGGAATCGAACCCTGATCAGCAGGGTGGAAACCTGCATAGCGACCGGCGCTACCCGCAGAAACAAAAAACCCCGCACTGGGCGGGGTTTGTCAAACGATCAGAATCTATTGTGGCCGCAAAGGAATAAATGCCTGGGTTAACTTTTCGGCCATGACCCCGTGAGCATCTACTTCCAAGATTTTCAACATAGCCTGATACGCCTCACGTCCACGTTGCGTAATTCCCACCACGCGCTCGAAGTGGGATTTAATCAAGCCATTCGCCGTGGTGTCGTAGATAACACCATCCCTTAGGCTCTTGGCGTAAGCCGAATCACGGCTGTGGAAAGACGTAGCACTTGCCCCATCAAACTCTCCGGCTAATTCGGCCTTCTCAAAAATATCCAGCAGTACGCCAATCACTGTCTCAGTCATTTTCATCTCCCTGATATGCCATTAGCGTTTTTCGCATGGCTCCCAGGAAATACCACAACTATGCGGCCAAGACAAAAACCCCAGCACTTGGCTGGGGTCTGATTGTTTAGGTGTCCGCGCTGCATGCGTTGAACACCGTGCCATGAAAACAGGTGTTTATCCGGCCTGAAAGAACTTTTTACGCTGCTTCGCGAAAATGTTCCAAAGCCGAATCAACCCATGCCACTCCCTGCCTGATCACTTCGCGGGCAGAGCGCTCCGACATCTTGTTAGCCTCCCCGATACGCACCATCGGCCATTTGCCGGCGAAGTACCACCAGATGAAGTCACCCATTTGCTGATTGCGCTTGATCAAACGGGCAATGATCGAGTCGACCACCATTGCAGCGTCATCAGTGATGACATAGGTCAGCTTGCTCGGTTCTGAACTGCAATGGTTCATCAGCGCTGCCAATGGCGAGACATAGCGCGGCACGCCCATCCCCGACATTCTCCAGCTTCCCCACTGCTCGAGCAGATACTCGGTGTCGCCCAATGGCTTGTCGGTGTAAGTGCGTTTCTTCATGCCGCCTTCCTCGGGTCAGGGTCATTGAGGCCAAACAACTCGCGCAGCAACTGGTTAGCAATCTGGTTCTTCGCATGCCCCTCGGTGATCCACCGGCGGGCGTAATCCTGAAAGCCAAGGCTGCCACGGTGATTACCCCAGTCGGCGACCATGTCCATCAGTGCCGCGGCGCCGATCCGACCATTGGGCTTGTCGAGCAACAGCCGGTTGCCCTGTTTCAGGAAGTCACGCTCGCCAGAAGTGAGGATCTTCCGAGGTGCTGCATTCGTCACGGAGGTCATTTCAAAATCTCCACAATCACTATGTTTTGGATACGGTCGCACGCCTTGCCCGGTGCGGGCTGGCGGCGATTCCCGATTTCACGGCATTGGGCGTATGTCAGGTTCAGAGTTGTCATGCGGCGCCACTCCAGACGTGCAAAACTTCGTTCGGCTGCTGGTCCTTGCGGGCCGCAATCGACACCGCGCGCGCCCATGACCGATAGGCCTCGGCGGGACTGTCACCAACGCCAGCCCATGGATGCCCGTCCGCCACGCACCAATAGGTGCCCCGGCTGCCTGTGATCTTCACCTTCGGCAGACGACCGGTGAAACCCACCTTCCCGCGCACGAGCCAGGCCTCCACGGCAGGCCAGATGATCTGCTGCTCTGGTTTCTTGAAGCCCTGCTTTACGCCGTTACTGATCACTTCGGCCAGGCCGTAGTCCTCGTTCGCCACCCACAGAGTGAAGCCCGTCGGGACGTGCTGGAGTTCGTAGCCCTTAAAACGCCACGCCCAATCATCGGGGAATTCGCGCAGTGACTCGGCGATGCGCTCGGCCTCGGGATATTTCGCCTCAGCCAATTGGGCAAGTGTCTGCCCATGCTCGAGCAGCACAGCCCCGGTCTCATTCGCCATCTGCGCCAACACCGATGGAGAAGCGTTTTCCCGAATCGACTTTGGCTTGAGCCAATCAAAAATTCGCATGGTCTGGTCTCCCTTTGCCGTATCTGCGAGTCGAACTTGGGCGGTTCATTTCCACATCTTCATCGCTGAAAGACCCAGGTATCAGTTCGACGAATCGGTGATAGGCCCCCTGGTGCTGAACACGGCAGGTGCCGGTGGGTCCATGGCGGTTTTTGTCGACGATCAGCTCGGTGACGCCTGCCTGCCCTGCTTCCGACTCGCCGTCGCGGTGGACGAGGATCACCACGTCAGCATCCGCCTCGATCTGCCCGGAATCGCGCAGGTCGCTCTTGGTCGGCTTCTTGCTGGCTCGGGCGCTAGGGCCGCGATTCAGTTGCGCCAACAGCAGGATCGGAATGCCGAGTTCCTTGGCCAGGCGCTTGATGCCCTTCGAAACGTCGGTGACCACCTCATAGCGGCTGGCTGATTTGCTCTCGCCATTGATCAGGCCCAGATAGTCAATTCCCACTATCCCCAGCCCGTGCTCACGCTTGACGGTGCGGCAGATCTGGCGAATGTCGCGCAGCGTCAGTGTGGAGTCGTCACAGAAGATCAGTGGTGCATCGTTGAGCTGGGCGACCGCCTTGGTGAGCCCCGGCCAGTCTGAATCGGCCATAGAGTGCCCTTCGGCAATGTGCTTCAGCTGGACGCTGCCCACAGACGACAACGACCGGTTCGTCAGTTCGATGTCTGTCATCTCCAGCGAGAAAACCAGCGCCGGGATCTTCTTGAGCAGTGCCACCCGCTCCGCCATGTTCAATCCGAGAGTGGTTTTGCCCTGACCCGGCGCACCGGCGACCACCACCACATGCCCAGGGCAAAGGCCCGGAATGAATTCGTCCAACGAAGGCAGGCCAGTATCAAAACCAAGGGAAACCGCCCGGTTGAAACGCCGGTCGATCCCATCCATGGCTTCCGGAAGGATCTCGCCGATAAACCGGTACCGGCGCCGGGCATCAGTTCCTTCCGACTCCAGCGCCAGCCATGCTTGCTGTCCCTGCGCCATGACCTCGTCAAGGGGATCGCCAGCCATGAGGCGCTCAGCCATAGCTTGGCCTGCCATGATCACGCGGCGAGCTACAGAGCGTTCTTTGACGATCTTGGTGTAGGCATCGAAGTTCGCAGCGCTCGGGGTGCCCTGCACGATCTTAGCCGCCACCGCCAGCGTGCTCTGGCTGTCCGCAAGGTGCGAGCGAGCATCGGATAGGGTCACTACGTCGATCCCTATCGACTTCGAGCGCAGCGCTAACAGCAACTCGAACAGTTCCGCGCAGGCCGGGTGGTGGAAGTCCTGCACCTGCAGCCGGCCGCCAGCGTCGTCGATCAGGTCGTTCTGCTGGATCATGCTGCCGATCAGTGCGTACTCGGCTTCGTGGCTGTACAGCTTCGATTCCAGCGGCCCACCGTGCTCAGGTGGCGACTCCATCAGGAAGGCGTTCATACGGCACCTCCCGCACGGGCGGACACCCAAGTGAACGGCGCCAGCAGGCCACCATTCTCGCGCAAGCGGTCAACGGCACGCGGGCCAATGAATTCGTGAAGGCTGTCCTTCGTCTGGTTGCTCACCAAAACGCTCGGAAGCACACGCTGATAGCGGGCATCGATGACTTCGTGAAGCAGGCTCGGCGTGAAATCCTTGCCGGGCTTTGGCGTGTGGAAGCCCACCTCATCGATCACCAACAGATCCACACCCGTCAGTTCTGCGATCAGCTCAGACTTCGATGGCCCGGCATTGCTACGGAAGCTGTCGGTCACCGCTTGAGTGATCGATTCGGCGGTGACGATCAGGCCTGTCTTGCCTTCGTGACGAACAATGTGCTGCAGGATGGCGCAGGCCAGGTGGGTCTTGCCACACCCGATCTCACCCAGCAGCATCAGGGCGCGACCGTCCTTGGCGTGCTGCTCGAAACCCTCTGCGTATCCACGGCAGATGTTGAGCGCCCGCTGCTTGGCCCTATCGCCATCCGTGAGGTACGTGGCAAAGCTGCAATTGCGGAACCGTGGCGTGATGCCCGTGGCCAATAAAGCGGCGTTGAGGTCTTCGGCCATGTCCTCGGCGAGAGCGTTGCGGTACTCGTCTTGGTCTTTCGGCGTGTTGTTCAGGGCCTGCCAACGGCATGCTGGGCAAACGCTGGGCTTCCATGAACCGTCAAACTGCTCGACCAAGCTGCGCTGGTGCTGGATGTGCCCCGCGACGCCACAAGAGTGCATGCGCGTTTCGGCCAGCCTTGGCGCCGGGCTGAATTTAGAAACGGTCATTAGGGTAATCCTCTTGGTGATGCGACGGGACGGACAGCACGGCGCTTTGTTGGCGGGTCTTCGCTCCACTCCCCGGCAAAACCGAATCTGGGTAAACATCGCTCCAACTGCTGGTGGTGGATTTATCGAGCACGGCATCCGGATCGGGATGGCTGGCCAGTTTCATCGCGATGTTCTCGCAGGCTTTCCGAGTCAGTGGTGCCCGCTTGGCTTTCCGCATTTCGCAAAAATCCGCCCAGGCTTGTTCTGATGCGTTCGAGGGCTTGGCAGTGAGCGGGTCAAATTTCGAGCTTTTCGATTTCCCCGACTTCGGTGCGTCAGCGCCTTCTTTTTGGTTAAGGATGGGTAATGGGTGGTTAACTGATGGATTGGGTGCACGCTGTGCACCCCGTTCTGTCGTGGCGTGCACCCCGTTGTGTTCTGGCGTGCACCCCGTTGCGTCGTGGCATGCACCCGGTGCACACGGTGCACCCCGTTCCATGGCCAGGTCGTAACAGACCGGCACACGGTCACGCTGGCTGATGTAGGCCGATGCAATCGCCTGATTCCCGCGCTTGATCAAACCCATTTCCTCGAGTTCGCGAAGACGATACTGGACGGTTCGAGGCGCCAGGCCGGTGTCCTGTGCGAGGCTTGATACGGCCGGAAATGCCGCACGGCCCGATTGGTCGGCATAATTGGCCAGACACAGCAGGACGTGACGAGCGTGCGACTCCGTGATGATCTGCTGTGACAGCGCCCATGACATAGCTTGCACACTCATATGTCGAGCTCCATGCAGACGCGAGCAACAAAGGCGCCGTAGCTCTCGCTCATCACAACACCTCGATCTTCCAGCGCGCGCCGGGTCGCCTTCGCCGACTCATAAATCTGCCAGCGGTCACGCTCCGGCAAGTGGCGACCATTTGTGTAGGTCGGCCATGGTCCGGCCACCACCTCTGCAGGTGGCAAACTACCCGGATTTTGGGTAGTTGATGGGGATGTAATGGTCATTGTGGCTTCCCTCCTCCGACTACGGCCAGAACCGGCGGAAGCTTGGGACCAAAAGGCGCACCAGGGGCAAAAGGGTCTGGAAGCAGGTGGCGCGGGCATTCGTGGAGAAAGTCCGCAAAGGCAAGATGGCACGCGTTGAAGAGAGGCGTGTCCTTCCAATCCTGACCACGATGCACAGCACTCTCTTCAAGAGCTTCGACAAAGACAATTTCCGCGATGCCGGACACACCGTCAGCCCTCGCCTTTTCGCGTTCTATGACGTTCACGCCCAGCAGGTCGCACACGCGATCAAAGCCCAGTCCTGCGTACAAACCTTCCGTATCGAGCATGAGCGAACGACCAAACGAGCTCAGGACTTTGCGCAGGTCCTCGCGTTGTTGTACGCAATGCTGCACGGCCTGCTCCTGAAGCTCTCGCACGCGGTCAGTTGTGAATGGTAGGTAGCGGCGCAACTTCCCAGCCTCGCGGCTAAGAGCGCGGCTCTCCTCGCGGATGCGTTCCAAACGCTCACCGAAGATCCGGCAGATTCGACGAGTTGTGATCAGGCTGGTACCCAGCGTGGCTCCCGGCTTGCTCGCAATTTCGACGAGAGCTGTAACAACACTGAAGTTCTTTGGCAGCGCAGCAGTATTTGCTGTTTTCATGCTGAAGCCCTCGGGCGAATTTTGAACCGTCCCTGGCGGATCTCTGGGTGGGTCGCGCGCTCGGCTGTGACGTAGGTGCATTCACCAACGAAGCGATCAAAGCGGCGGGTAATATCGGCAATCGGCCAGATGGCGTAGGGCTGCGCGCCTTCATCAGCGTGCTTGCTGCGAACCATGGCGAACGGCAGCGGCGCGCCAGGCACGTCACGCATAACAGCGTTGATTACCCATGGCGGGATGCCGTGGCGCAGGTTGATGCGCTCGCGGATGCAGGTCATCGACTCGAAACCTGCTGGCCTCGAATCCAGATACCGGACCTGTTCAACGCTGGAGACGCGACTTTCGATGCGTTCCAGGGCCACCTGCTGCTCGGCCTGCTGACGCTCGATGTTGATCACCGCCTGGGCTTGCGCGAGCAGTTGCTCGCCGGGCGTCATAGGGCGCTGGTAGCTACCGGTCTTGCGGATGGATGGCAGCACCTCGGCCACGACCCATTCTTCAAAGCGCTCTGCTGCAGGAAGGTTCGATTTCATCACTAAGCGATACACGTCTCGCTCCGGGATGATCGTCATGAAACCACCACCCTGTTTCGGGGTAGTGGTAGCGGCTTTGCAATGTCGGGCTACGGCGTTTTCTGGCTTAACGTATCCAAGGGCCACCGCAATATCGTTCGCCACAAACCAAGGATCGCCCTGCTCATCAGTGGTCACGCGCACGCAGGCGCCGCTGAAATTGAAAAGCGTAAGATTCATTGGGAGACCTCCACCGAGCGACGTTGTGTAGGGAACGGTTTCTCTTCAATGGCTACGTACCCGTCCGCCGAATTGCCGGTGACAAAAATCGAACGACCTTCGCGAATGGCTTTACTCAACGAACCTTGGGTCATCCCCAGCTCGCTCGCGACAATGGCATGGCGTCCTCTTGCGAATTCAGCCAACGACACCCGCGAGTCGTTCGCGCCACGATTTGCAATCTCGGCGCTTTGTGGCGCGGATTCGCTCAGGCCCTTGAATTCGCAGATAGCGCTATGCACACCGCTGAAGCCGGTGTCGCTCAAAAAAGCCGCAAGCTGGGCTAGGTGTGCGGCGTACTTCCCGCAACCGTGGGTATGGTCAAGCTGAATTGCGTTCGCAAGCGCCGTAAGCCAGTTGAGTTGATCGGCTGCGCACAGCAGTTGGAACTCGGCATCAGCCGCAAGATCCTGCATCGATGGGATTGGCTTGTTCATTGCGGCACCCCCAGATCAGTAGCCATCTGAGATAGTTCGCGGTAAGCCGAGCCCGCAATCAGGCGGACGGCCGCCTGAATGCCAGCCTCACAACGGTAGTTCAACTGCGGCTCGGGATTGGCATCATCAGCGCTTTCTCTGGCTATCGTGTTCTCGGCCAGCACATCCGTCAGAATTCCGATGACGTCCAGAGATTCAGCGATCTTTTTGAAGCCGTAAGCGCAATCTTGAGGCGTCCTCATTGGCTTGCCTCCTGTGACGCGGCGGCCTTGAGCCCATAGCTTGCTGCACGGGTCAGTGCACAGACTGCGTTGCTCAGAAAGGCCAAAGCACGAACCTCAGCCGTATAAGCGATCTCGCCGTCGTTGATACTTTCGTGAAGGCGCATGCAAAGCTGTGTCAGTCCGTCAGACAAATCAGCAGCCATTTCCAGGCCGTGGTCTAAGCTGATGTCCTCTTGGACGCAAAAAGGCAAAGAGCTGTACTCCATCAGCGGGTCGCCGAACTGCAATGACTTAAGGGTTGGGAGTTGCGTTACCGGAATGCCGGTGGTATTTTTTGGGCGTGACATATCGTTCTCCTGGAACGAAGATTCAAAGAAAGTCCATTGGCGTGGACTGGTTAAGAAGGCTCGCGAATGCGGGCCTTTTTGTTGCCTGCGATTTCTAGCCGGACAACAAATATTGGGAATGCGGGCAGGTGTTCATGGCAGGACCTGAAGACGGGGTTTTTCAGGGATGTTCAAAACGAGCGTCATCTGCAGCAGCTCTCGCCCTCGCTCGATCTCGTTGATGAGGGCGGGCTTAACGCGCTTCCACGCATTCAAGTTGCGACCGCTCTCACTGGCGATTGCCTCACCGTCGTCAAAGTTCTTGCAGGCGCGATTTAGACGCTCAAGCGCGGAGGGTGCGCCGAGGAGAATGTCTTCGATGCGCGCGTCACACCAAACTGAAAACTTTGCGCTGAGCCAGCGAGCGAAAGCGACTGCCAGTTTCGGATGCAGCCATGTGCCGCCGCCCCGATCCACTCGTGCTTTGCTGGTTTTTACATACCCGGAATTCCGGGTATCTAGAATTTTGGATTCGGCACCGGTCAAATGCTCATCAAGTGCCTGGATGTACTCAAGCGTGTCAGCATTATCCAGCCAGTGATCAATGCGCTTGCCGAATCGGTCTGCCAGCTTGGTTGCATGAAGCCAGCCTTCGGTATTGAAGCGCACAGGCTTGCCCTCAAACTCGAACGGGATGACGTTATTCACTGCGCGCCTCCGGCACTGGATGCTTGAACAGGGGCATCGGCCGTCTTTTTTGAAAGCCTCTCAACACCTACCATTTGGTTCATGGTGGGGGCCGGATCTGGATAGATCTCTGGGCTAAGAACCGATCGATGGATTCCGCTTGCTGCTTCAATTTTTAAAACGTGCTTGGCGGGAATTCTCCCAGTGGCGCACATCCGCTGAACATTTTGCGGCGTGCAACCCAGAATTTTTGCTAAGGCGGTTTGGCTACCAACGATCTTGACTGCTGATGCCATCGGGCTTGTGCTCATGGTCTTCGCCTGCGGAATTTTGACATTGACGCAAAGGCTACAAACCTGAACTGCATTTTACAAGTGATATTTGCAATGAGGCTTACAACGAATGGTTGTATATTTGATCTATGACTAATTCATCTATTGCTGCCATCATCACGAAGGAGCGAGAGCGGCTTGGACTGAACCAGTCCGAGCTCTCTCGGCGGTTAGGCGTCACTCCACAAGCGGTGCAGGCTTGGGAGTCGGGAAGATCGGTTCCACGTCCGAGAAAGCTGATCGAAATTGCTGAAGCGCTTGGGATTTCTTCACACGTGCTGTTCAACGCAAGTGGGTTACTTTCTGGGTCGTTCAATAAAGTGCTTGAGAATTTAGAGCTCAAGGCTCCGGCACGGAAGGCGGAAAAAGAGGCCGAGATAGACGGTGTTATCTTCCCGTGGGACGACGATACGCCGTTGGACGATGATGAGGTTTATGTGCCTTTTCTCAAGGAAGTGGAGCTCTCCGCCGGATCTGGGCGAACCGCGGTGGAAGTGTCAGAAACCAGAAAGCTGAGATTCGGCAAGCTTACGATGCGTAGGCAAGGTGTTCAGTTCGACAAAGCACTGTGCGTTACTGTTCATGGGGACAGCATGAGCCCGATGTTGCCAGACGGCAGCACTGTAGGTATTGACACGGGGTCAACCATCGTTAGAGATGGGAAGGTCTATGCGATCAACCAAGGAGGGCAGCTCAGAATAAAGTCTCTACATCGCATGCCTGATGGTGGCATTCGGATGAGGAGCTTCAACAGGGATGAATACCCAGACGAGTTCTACACCTTGGAGGAGATGAACCAGTTGGATATCACTATCATAGGGCGAGTTTTTTGGTCCTCGGTCCTCTGGTGAAAAACGTCATTCAGCAAACGCCAGGCCCACGCCTGGCATTTTTTTGCCAGAAATTACAAATACCCGTTGCATCATACAAATTTAGTTTGTAGATTAGGTCCAACACAACCCAGCAAGGAGCTCCATCATGATCACTTCCACCCTCAACGTTGGCTCTTGGACCGGCTTCCTCGGCCGTGGTCTAGCAGAGCGTGAGCTGGAGGCAACCTTGCTGGCCGCAGGCGGGATGACAGTGAAACAGATCGGGCGAGCGATGAATATTGAGCCAAAGACGGCAGAGAAGCGACTCGAAGCCGCACGTTTCAAGATGGGCTGCCGCACCATTCGCGACTTGGTAGTGGCATCTATCACGCAGGGCCTGATCGCATTTTCTACCCCTGCGCAGACACCTCAAGGTCACGAAGATCATGATCTTGAGAAGGGAGTCTTCCTGGCGTAACGCCGATGCAGCGGCGTGCGCCTTCGGATATAGGACGCAGTCCGGTGCTGGAACCAACGCCTGAAACAATGGGAGTCAATTGATGATCAGCCTGAATATACAGATTGAAGCCGAGCCCGCTCAGCAGGCGGCAGTAGTTGGTCAGGCCAGCACTACGAAGCCCAAGCTGACCACGATCAAAGAACTGGCTGAGGTGATCAAGATGGACCGAAGCGCAGCACGGCGCTACGTATTGCGCCTGGGCATCGAGCCAAAGCGTGCGCGCACAGCATCAAGCGGTTTCCAGACTGCACTGGTGTTTACGCCGGAACAGGTCCGTCAGATTGTCGAAGCACGAACGAATGACGGGTACTGCTAAACGGGTAACTTCGAGTACCGCGCAAGGTTAGTCTTAGCAACATCAACAAAACAGCAAATTTCCAGAAAGCCGAGTTACTCGGCACGGCGAAGCTTTGCCTTAAAAAGGGAGAAACACCATGTTGATACTCACCCGCCGCGCAGGCAAAAGCATCCAGATCGGCGACGAAATCGCTGTAACGCTTTTGGGCGTTCAAGGTCTTCAAGCTCGCATCGGCATCAAGGCGCCCGCCAGTGTCGAAGTCCATCGCGAGGAGATCTTCCAGCGCATTCAGGCCGAACGCTCCGCCGGCGATCGACACATCGACAACCGCATCAAGGAAGCAGTGGCAGAGCCGGTGTTTCTGACTGTTGTCTTCAAGTTGCCAAACGCCCAAGCGGCAGGAGCGCTGGTGAACCAATTGCCATACGGCCAACTCGCTTTGGGAACACAGGCGCGCGTGCACGGTATGACCATCGGCAACTTGATGGAGGGCGAGTCATGCGCGGACTGATCCTAATCCTGCTGGTCACTTTGACCAGCCTCGCCCAAGCAGATCAGCCGCAGCAGGTCATCGATGTGCAGCACGACGCCCGCCGCCAAGTGACGTGCTGGATCATTCCGGGGACCGGCATCAGTTGCTTGCCCGACAGCCAGTTGCGCCAGCGTACCCCGGCGCCGGATAGCTCTCAGGCCAGGCCAGACCCGGCGAGCACCCCTGCCCCGCGCAAGCTCGTTGAGAGGGTTCAACTATGACAATCACCACACAGGGAAGCCGCGTCACACTCCAGTACGAACTCGGAAGCCTTGGCGAGCGCCTGATCCGTTTCGGGCAAGCGCTGCAGAACCCAGAAACAACCGTCGGCCAGCTCACGACCTTGGCGAATTCTTGCGGGATTGCGCTGAAGCTGCGGACGGTCGCTGAGTCCGGCGAGAGCATCGATCGTGGCTAACAGGTCGCGCAAGGGCGTGAAACGTTGGACTGCGGCCGAAGATGCGCTTGTGCGGCAGTTCTACAAGGACCGCAGCAACGAATTCATGCTGGCGCTGCTGCCAGGGCGAACGCTTCAAGCGATCTGTCAGCGAGCCGGGGGGATGGGAATCAGCAAAACCCACGAACACCGTAGCGCAGCCTCCCGCAGGAGCTTCCTCGCCTTATGCGAGCGGCGCGGTGTGAAGCCAGGCACGCAGCCGAGGCCAATAGGCGCCACGCACAAAAAAGGCCGCTACACCATGATCAAGGTCGCGCAGCCGGACGTGTGGAAGCCGCTGCACATCCACACTTGGGAGCAGGAGCACGGACCGGTTCCGGAAGGAATGCAAGTGTGGGCGAAAGACGGCAACCCGCGAAACGTAGCGCTGGAAAACCTGACGCTGAGCACCTTGGCCGAGATCCATCTGCGAACCAACTTTAACTATCGCGGCCTCCCCGATGAGGTGCTGGACATCCTGCACCTGCAGAACGAGATCCGCAAAACCATCAAAAGGAAACGCCGCAATGAAAAATAAACTTTCCGATCTGCGTGACCACTTGTTCGTCGCGCTGGAAAACCTGGCCGAAGCCGAGGGTGAGGACCTGGAGCGTGCAGTCAAGAAGGCCGACGCAGTAAGCAATGTGGCGAAGGTGATCGTAGACAGCGCGCGGGTTGAGGTGGAGTACATCCGTCATGTCGGTGGCCAAGTTGAAAGCAGCGTCTTCATTGAGTCCAAGCCGAGCCTGCCTGGCAACCGCACCTGACGCGCCAGCTTTAACAAGAAACCAAAACCTGACGAGTCAGGAAGGGGCAAGCCGCCATGAGTGCAGCTAAGGTATTGGAGTTCGAGGAATTGCAGCGGATAACCGGCTACACGCGGCGCGCTGACGTAGAGCGGGCGCTCCGTGGGGAAGGGATTCGAATCTTCCTCGGCCGTAAGGGGCCGTGGACAACCGTCGATCTGGTGAACCAGGCAGGCGGGCTGAAGCCAGTCGATCAGGACAAGTACGACGCGGAGATCGTATGAAGCGAGGCAGGAAGCGCCAGCATAACCCCAACATCCCCAAGCATATCGACCAGACCGCGCTGCCACGCGACGTATATTTTGATCACCGGGGATCTGGTTGCTGGTACACGCTTTATTTCAATGAGGCGGGACGGCGCCAGCGCACCAACCTGTGCGCGGCAAACGTCACGCTGTCGGAGCTGCACCGGCTCATCGAGGAGCGCAACGGGGTCGACCGCGATAGCCTGCAGTACCTCTGCGATGAGTTTCATAAAAGTCAGCAGTGTACTGAGCTCGCCAAAAAAACTCAGGAGGATTACTGCTACTCCCGCGATATTCTTCTCGCGTATCCGACGAAGCTCGGGAAGCCGCTGGGCGAACTGGCGGTGCGCAAGTTTACGCCCGCGATGATCCAGCGAATCATCGACAAGATCGCGCAGGAAGGCACGCCCTCAAAGGCAGCACATGCTCTGCGATACCTCAGAAGATTGCTGCAGTGGGGCCGCAACCGAGGCTTTGTTACTGACAACGCTGCACGCGGGATCGAGGCGCCGAAAGAGCGCAAGCAGCGCCGACTGCCCGACTCGACGGTGATGGTGAACCTCATCAAGTTCGCCCATCAACAAGGTCAGCTTAAGCGCGGCGAGAAAGGCGCGTGCTCGCCGTACCTCTGGTATGTCATGGAGATTGGCTATCTGTGCCGGCTACGCGGCATCGAGACGATCACTTTGACCGACGAGAACGAGCTGGAAGAAGGTGTGTTGACCAATCGGCGCAAAGGCAGCCGGGACAATATCGTTCGTTGGACGCCGAGGCTACGAGCCGCGTGGGATGCGGCCAAGGCAGAGAGAGCAAAAACCTGGCAGAAGATGAAAAAGCCTGTACCGTTCCGTCCGGACCAGCGCTTCCTCATTGTCTCGGCTAGTGGCGGGCAGCTGTCGAAGTCAGGCCTAGACACGGCATTTCAGCGCTTGATAACCCAAGCGATCGAGAAGAAGGTTCTCACCGAAGAGCAGCGCTTCGGGATGCATGACTTTAAACGTAGGGGTATCACTGACACAGTGGGAAATAGAGCGGACAAGCAGCAGGCATCGGGTCACAAAGACGAATCAATGATGGATGTATACGACCTCAGCGTCCCCTTAGTCGATCCATCATCCCCTTGATCATCCTCGTGCTATAGCTTCGTGCATCCTGCAAAAGTGAATGGAAAGCTTGAACGAAAGCAGATAGTGACCCACCTGAGTAAGAGAGGTGAGCTTCGCCTTTTCCAAATGCCCGTCAAAGGCTTTATAAGGGATTGAGGTGGTCCGATCCAAGAGCGCGACGCCATCTTGGTCCATACCCTGACCTGAAGGCAGAAATAGCATGCTGGTTATTTTTTGCGCCCGGATCGCCTCTACCTTGGCCTGAATGGCACCCATATCAAGACCGTGTTTTTCCAGCACCTGGACATAGCCGGCAAGGCCGATGACCGGTGCGTAGGTGATATATACGGGCAGATCGCGCTTGTTATCCGGCGAAATGTCACAGCTATTCGATAAAACGAGAACCCTAGCTTGCTTGATTTGACCAGATGGAAAGTCCATCAATGGGCTCTTGCTCCACAAATCACCCTGTAGTGTCTCGCCTTGAAACACCGACGTATAGAGATTCGTCTTGTCCGAAAAATCCTTCAAAGCGCTAGCTAGGCCGATCCGCTGCTCTTCTGTGAGGTAATAGGGCAGAAAGTCCTTGTAATCAAACTGATCAATGTTCATCCAAGAGTTTTACCCGAGCACCAAATCCCAGAAGTGATCTTCCAAGACCGCCGCAAATTCGGCGCCCAAAGGCTGCATGCCCAGCGACATCTGAGCGACGAAAGCCTGAGACGCATCGTCTAGGTAGCGGCTGGCGTCGAAAGCTCCATACGCTACGGCGTCACCGACATTTACGCCGATGGTGGGGCTTGAGCCGAACTCGCGATAGTGCCCAACCGCCATGGTAGAAGGCTTCGCTGGTAGATCAACGCTGTCCATAGCTTCCGCCTTGGCCTGAGCGGCCAATATAGTTGCGAGTACCAGTGCTCCTGCTGCCGCGCTGTAGGTAGCGGGCGAAAGCTGAAGCGTGTAATTACTCATAAGTAGGCTCCAGATACGCCAGTGCTGCGGAAGACAAGCAGTCAAAAACAACACGCTTATTGGCGGCGTGAAGCTCGTTTGCTCGCTCGGACAGCTTACTCAAAAAGACCTTAGGATCCTCTGAGCCAATATTGTAGACAGAATCGATGTCCAGTACAGGGCCAGAAAGCAACTGCCCACCCGCCAACTCGTACTGAGCTGCCGATCCCACTTGTATCATGTGGAGCAGAGCGCCCTCGCGTGAGTCCATCCTAACGTGGAAGGTGCTCTCGGTAGGAGACCTGCCACCGAGGGTCAGCTCAAATTTGAAGCATTGGCTGGCATCCAATGGGATGCTGTCAAGTATGTCCACGTATTTTATGGAGCACCTGTTCACTGCAGTAACCATGTTTGTACGCAGTACCACGCCAAATGCCGTATCTATAGCCGCTGAAAATTTATCCCATCCTGAGTAGGGAAGCTTCGCGGCTACACAAAATACTCTGTCGCCTATCAGAATCCAGAAGTCGCCCCAACTGATCCGGCAGAGTGGAGAATGCACAAGGTTGGGATCTTGATCACGGATCTCCTTCGGTAAGGAGACAAGAGGGAGATTCTCCATGGATTTTTCGCCTGGGAGCTCGCCATAAAGCATGCCTGGCCAAATAGAGGCAACAGGCATCTGACTGTCGAATCGCATCTCGAACACAGCATCCACAAGCGGCTCCCGCCCTAGCTTGCTCGGCAAAGCTGTTCCAGTCATCTCTCGTGCCACCCGCCGTTCCCCTTCCGAATACGCAGAAATTTAGTCTGTAAACCAAAATCTCACCGCAGCGGTCCTGAGTTGCCGCAGCGCGCGAAGTCTATAGCAGCTTCCGATGCGTGTCGATTAACAGACATCACGGCAATACGCAAATTCGATCCGGCTGGTCCGGTACTCACGGGTCGGACAGATCTGCATCAATTTGCTCACGAGTCACGCGCACACCGACGCTAGCGGAATCTTCCCAAGTGTCGGCTTATCCACAGAATCCTTGAGCAATCGCAGCGTACAATAAGTGGTCACCCTCTTACCATTCGAAGGCTGCAGGCTGGGCCTCGCGTACATTTCCATGGCTCAAAGGCCCGCATTTGCAATTCAGAGCAACTGACTTGTAATCAGTAGGTCCCGGGTTCGACTCCTGGTGCCGGCACCATATAAGGTTCCAGCGAAGGCTTTAAACTTCTCTAGAATCCCCCGAAAAAACCCGCCTTATGGCGGGTTTTTTCGTTTTGGTATTCGGGTGGGGTTGGAAGGTTGCCAGCGCTGATGAGGGTAGTTTTGAGGATAGAGGTGCGTTTCGATATCGGGCCCGCCTCACAGCCCCGCTAACAGACATCGCCCGTCGCACGGCAAAGCCCGGAGAGCGCGAGACAAGCGCTTCGACGGCGAGGAATCTCTAACTGCTGGTGCGGCGCAACTGCCGCAGTGGATAACCGCACATCAGGTGGCCCGTATCTTCAAGGTCACGCCGCGCTCGCGATGGTTTTTCCAAAGGCAATTCGCATCCGGCAGCCCGCCCGGTCCTCACAGTGATGGATGCGCTTACACATCTGGCCCTCTTGTGCCAGAAACACCGTACCTCGCTGCCTTTTCAGCAACCTATCCGCTCAGCCGAATATTGCTGCGTGACAAACGCCAATGTCACCACCAACAGCGCTGTCGATGATGGTACCGCAGACCACAGAATGGACTGCACCTGACTGACAGTCAGGCATGCCCCGGTCATCGCATTGCTGCTTGCACCTGGCTCAGGATCTCGCGGCGCTGGTCACGTCAGCCAATGCAGCCTCCGCCCGCCCACCGGTAACGGTGCTCAGGAGGCCAGATCATGCGATTCCCTTGCTCCCGGACGTAAGGAGCCGCCAGTCCCGCGTAGAGGACATCCCCACAGGTCGCAGGGGCCGTGATCCCTGATAACACTCAGCATTCTTGCCGGGATGACGTGGGGCGAGGATCGGAGAGCAAGAGAAGAGGTAACCGACATAGCATTGGTAGGTAGACGCTATGGCCGCAATTTCGATTACGGCAAGCAATTGAGCTACTAGGGGCCGCAAGCGCTGAAAAACATATTCGGCGCAGGCCATTACGGCACGGTCAAACCGCACAGTGATCGGTGGCAGGCATTCGTGAACTGGTGCCGCTCGGAATACGGGCCCGGTGTCAATGATGCGCAGCATTAATCGGAAGGTATTGGCGGACTATGCGGCCTATCTGCGCGAGCTGGTTAGGGGCGGTGAACTTGCGCTTAGCACCTCACATTAACCGCCTTTCCAGCGTTAACGGGACTATGGCAGCGCTTCGCGGTGATCAGTACGTGGCACTGCCCAGTCCGAGCAAGGCGTTGGGTATGCAGCGCAGCGGAGTTCGACACTCAGTGCCGCAGGGCCAAGACAATGAACAGATTAAGCAGATTGTCGATGTGCTTTGCCGCGATCATCAGCCACGGGCCGCTGCAATCGTTCTACTGGCGCGAGCCACCGGCATGCGCTTAAGTGAGGCCATCTTGGCTGACCTGCCACGATTAAGTCGTGAGGCTCGAGACATTGGCAAGATCAACATCCAGGATGGCACCAAAGGCAGCCGTACCGGCGCCTCGGCACCACGTTGGATTGCGGTGGACGACCATGTTCGACGTGCACTTGGGTTTGCTCGGCAGGTGTCGCCTGCGGGCAGCCGCAACCTGATTGCTCCTGACGAAAGTTACCGGAGCGTTCTGCAGGAAATCATCCGCCCAGCTCGGGACATCCTGCATGCACACAACCTCAAAGGCTTCCATGAGCTACGAGCAGCGTACGCATGTGAGCGCTACGAGCAGATCACCCGATGCCCCGCGCCAATCAATGGCGGCAATTGTCACCAGTTAGATAAGAACCTTGATCGTGTGACCCGGAGAGAAATCAGCTACGAGCTGGGGCACGGTCGGATCGATGTGGTCGCTGCCTACATCGGGGGAATGGCATGAGCAAGCCATTCGATATGGAAACGTTCTTGGCTGGCGTGCTGACCGGCTCGCATGCGACACGGCAGCGTCATCTACGACAGGCAAAAACTATCCAAGCTGAAATATCAGAACGCTGGAATCGAGACACACCCTGGGGGTGGAAGCGAAAGCATGTGGCTTGGTTCCTCAATTATCGCCTCAGCCAGCACAGTGAGGCGACGCGGTACTACTACTTGCTGACGGTACGGCTGCTCGCATATCGTTTAGAAAAGTCATGGTCTTTCAACCTATGATCTAGGATCTAATTTTCTTGTTCACGAGCTACACCGACCGACCCAATGTGTCTTACACACTGCGGGAGACGACGCACCTACCCTCGAAATGACGATCCATCAGAGATTGTCTGGCTCGGGTAGTCTGCCATTCAGGAAGCTGGTATAGAACGTTGAGGTCCTAATGAAGGATCTCGAAAAAAAATCCTCAGGGGGGAGAACGATGGAAACGTTCCACAATCCGGACCGGTTTATGTCCGATCTACGGCAAGTGCTATCTCAGGGAAGAAAGCGTATCGGGATTCTTGTCGGCGCAGGAGCTCCCCTCGCGATTCGTGTTAATGAGAAGAATGAAATAGACCCTAAAGGCAAGTCGCTAATCCCGGGTGTTGAAGCGCTGACTTCCCAAGCTACCACTGGGCTTACAGAGACGCAGACATTGGCGGTTAATTCGATAAAGGAAAGCCTAGGCAGCAATGCCAATATCGAATCTATTCTTTCCCACATTCGTTTGCTAGAACAGGCCTTGGGAAAGACTGTAGTTCAAGGACTAGACTCTAATGGCTATAAAGATCTCGGCAGAGATATTTGCAAGAATATTGCAAAAATCGTAGGGGTTTATTTACCAAAAGAACGGAACGCCTACTCTGATTTGATCGCCTGGATAACGGGAACGGTCCGCACAAACTCTGTAGAAATATTCACCACAAATTACGACTTTTTGTTTGAGGAAGCATTTGAGAGAGTTCGGAGCCCCTACTTCGACGGATTTTCAGGCGGTGGCAAACCGTTTTTCGATCCGGTTTCAGTCGCTGGTGATGACTTGCCTCCACGATGGGCAAAGCTTTGGAAAATGCATGGATCTCTAGGTTGGGCATTGGAGGATGGAGCCGTCGTCCGTGGACATGGCAGGGAAGCAGCCGAGCTAGTTTATCCAGACCACTTAAAGTATGACCTAACGCAAAAACAGCCCTACTCAGCACTTTTTGAAAGGCTTAAGCGCTTTTTACTAACCCCAGACTCCTTGTTACTTACAATAGGGTTTTCCTTTAGGGACGCTCATATATGTGCAGTTCTTGATGAAAGCTTGGCGATGAACGCCAACTCGGCAGTTTTGGCTTTCCAGTACCAAAATCTCGTAAATGAAGAACCCGCTGTTAAGTTAGCAAGCGACAGACCAAACCTTAGTGTCTATGCAGCTGACGGGGCTGTGATAGGAGGTGTACCTGGAAAATGGCGTCCAGGTGAACTACCAAAAAACTGGGGAAGTATACGCGAAAGCTTTTGGGCACCACGTTGGCCGAAAGAGCCTGATCTATTCTTGCTGGGAGACTTTTCAGCATTTGCACGTTTTTGCGCATTAGCTCAGGCTAATGACTTGGTAGTCCAGTCTCTTAAAAGAGACGAACCAGAAGCCCCAAAAGAAGAAGTTGAAAGCTCCGACTTCAGTAGTGGCAAATCAGAGGACTCTAATGGATGAGTGGCAATGATCCTACCTATCTAGGTGTCGTCAGCGCCGTATCTGGCGCTACTCTTACTGTTAAGCTCGCCGAGTCTCTAGACTCAGGATTTGCTGTCATCAGAGGTCATACATATCGGGTAGGGCAAGTAGGAAGCTTTGTCAGAATCCCTCAAGGCTACCAAGACCTATTTGGTATCGTCTCTGAGGTTGGCGCGACTGCGGCACCGGTACAGTCTATTGCATCAGGCATCGATTCAGGGAGGTGGATGACGGTCCAGTTAGCCGGTGAAACCATTGGGGGGCAGTTCGAAAGGGGCTTAAGCCAGCACCCGAACATAAATGACTCTGTACATTTGGTAACCGAAGCCGACTTGAGGAGAATATACGGATCAGTTGGCGATGACCAAGTTGTTATAGGCCACCTAGCTAGCGCTGAGAATATTGAGGTGCGGCTATCTCTGGACGCCCTAGTAACGCGTCATTCTGCCATACTTGGTTCAACAGGAGCAGGGAAATCCACAACAGTTGCAAGTCTTTTAAGGTCAATAATTCGAAAAGATCAAGTAGCGGGTTCTCCAGGTGCACGTATCCTCATGCTCGACATCCATGGGGAATACACAAAAGCGCTTGAGGATGTGGCGACAGTTTTTAGTGCTACACCTAGTCAAGGCCAAGAGTCACTGTTCGTTCCTTATTGGGCCTTAGAGGCTGGAGAGCTTCTGGACTTCGTTACCGGCGGGCTTTCCGACGCCCATGAAATTGCATTTACGGATAAAATTGCGGAGTTAAAGGAAAAGGCGATTAGGGCGCATCCCAAAGCAGGCGTCGACTCAAGAACATTGACCGTGGATAGCCCTGTACCATTCAGCCTGAAGCAGCTCTGGTACGAGTTGATCGATTTTGAAACAACTACCTACATCGGCGCGAATCGTGATGAGCCTGCTTTAGAGGAGGCTGGCGCCGCAGATACTCTGATAGCACCAAAATATCAACCTCACGCTATGGGTACCAAGGGTCCATTTACCAATACAGCGGCAAAGGGAATCCGTAGACCGCTGAATCTGCTTCGATCCCGCTTGCTAGATCGACGCTTTGACTTCTTACTTCATCCAGGAGATTGGGAGCCAGAGCTCACCGGCGCGGTAAAGAATGACCTCGACCAATTACTGAAGGGCTGGCTTGGCCACGATAAACAAATCACGATATTAGACTTATCCGGGGTTCCAAGCACTGTCCTCACACGCCTTATCGGCTCTATTCTCCGTATTGTTTATGAAGCCCTTTTTTGGAGCCGGGAAAAATCAGAAGGCGGCGTAGAGCGCCCTCTCCTAGTAGTAATGGAGGAGGCTCATCGCTACTTGGGTCCTGACGCCGGAACAGTAGCTTCAGAGGTAGTAAAGCGTATTGCTAAAGAAGGCCGAAAATACGGTGTTGGAGCGATGGTTGTTTCTCAACGCCCAGCAGAGGTTGATGAAACAGTTCTATCGCAATGCGGCACGATTATCGCGCTTCGTCTGTCTAACCCTGTAGACCGAGCACGTGTGAAGGGGACCTTACCAGATAATTTAGCCGGTCTAATGGATTTGCTGCCAGTCTTAAGAACAGGAGAAGCAATTATCACGGGTGAAGCAGCACGCCTTCCTATTCGCTGCCGAGTTGCATTACCTCGCCAAGAACATTTACCTCGTAGCAATGATCCGGAGGTGACTCACGCTTGGGCTAGGCGGCGCTCAGCAGAGGGATATGATCGAGTGGTTGCGTCATGGCGTAGTCAGCAAACTACAGCAGTTGTCCAAAAGCTTGATATAACCCGCTCCCCAATAAAAGACGATTCTGAGGAAGGCTGAAAATGAACCGTGATGCCGTATCTTCGTCAAACATTATATCTGCCGGCTATGACCCAGGGAGTGAGACCTTAGAAATTGAGTTCAAAAGCGGAGCCGTTTACCAGTATTACAACGTGAGCGAGCACCTTTATGAACAATTCAAAGCAGCTCCTTCGAAAGGTCAATTTTTCCATACATACATTAAAGACGCGGTTCCTTTCTCAAGGGTTTGACTAGCATAATCAGGCTGCACAAAGTGCAGCCCGATTTCCCGATCAAATCAGAGACCAAGCTACATGCACCAACCCTAAACAGCTGTCTAAAATCTTTCTACCTACCAAGAACCGGCTCTACTCAGATGATCCGGCTGCGCCCCGCTTACACCTTTATAGGAATATCTCTACCTGCACCAAACCCTGAAAGATACAATTTTCAGGTTAATTCTGCCTGCTTAAATTAAGTGTCATTTTCGCTCCTTACGCAGCGCTTCCAGCTCCGCCGGAGTTAGCTTTTTCGTATTCGAATATCCCTGTAAATACCATGACAGGATAGAGGTTGACTTCCTAAAGCATTCCAGCACCTCAACCCAACTGAACTCAGGAAATTTTAAATCAGTAGCAGAAATCTCAAACTCGATAGTTCCAACCTCATCTCCAATACCAGAGATAGAATCGATCATGTGCGAGCCTGAAAAATGCACATACCCACAGAGGTTTTTGTAAACATCAGGAAGCCACGGATACTCATCTTTATGAGTCTCAACGAGAAATGCATCTGATAGCTTTTGTTTTCCATCTCTCGCCTTTATCTTGTTGATTGGCGTCCCTTTCATTACATTGAGAGCAAATTCATGCGGATCGGGTACAAGCCAGGCGGCAGAGAATCGTAGAGCCGTGTCTATATGCATCCGCAACAGCGAGCGCGCACAAACCATATTCCATGTACGGACCATTGATTCGAGTGCACTTGAAGTACTAATACTTCGTTTTATGGCAGCGAAGACCATCCAGTCTAATGGATACATAGGGCTACCAGAAGGACCCATAACATCAATGCCGAATTTAATTAACGTATTCTTGTCCCGCTCCAGCTCCTGCAGCAGAGCTTCGACATTAACACTCTGTGGAGGGAATTTATTATCCATACTTAAATTTCCACGATTGAAATTCTGGTCGACGCAGCCCAGTCCACTAAAAGAAAATCGCGATAGGCGTTACTCCCCTAGACTAGCAGTAGATCCCCGAGCGCTCAGTAACTAACCGAGCACACCGGGATACTTTTAGGGATATAATTGCGCTACAAAGCAAAAAAAACCTCAATAAAAACAATATCTTGAGATGAAGTTCGACTCCTGGTGCCGCACCGCGATTCGTCGAACACAATCATCTTAAGGTAAGCGCTAGTGGCTCGGTCAAAAAAGAGGTTCCACTCGGTTATTATCGGCCGTGCGGCGGGAAAAGAAAGAATGGCCGTCCCTGCCTCCATCCGGTGTGCAGGCTGTCATAACGCGTTAAACGCAGGATGCTGACCAAGGTTGGGCACCCTCTTCTGCAAAAAAAGCATCCTCCACACGCCCTATACCGACACATCCCCCCACAAAACAAACCAGATCTTGTAAGACGCTTCTGATTTTTGCAGCTATCCTCCCCGCGCGTTGCGGTTCTTGGGATCACGGCATACCCTCCTCGCGTCGCTGGTTCAGCGGCCGGTTTTGACAGACCGAATCCACCGAGAAGCAACATTCGTTATACGTCCTGCGAGCCGTCGGATCGCGTGGACCGCTATGGCGGCTGTATGTGGGGCACTTTCATGTGCGCCAGGTTCTTTGGTGACTGGTCTGTCAACCCGCGTACAGCTGCCACCCATTCTGTTTGACAGCGGAGGGTGTCGGCTTCACTCACCAAGGAATATAGCCATGATCCAATCCACCCCCCACCCACCCGAAACGCCCGTCACTCAATCAACCCCGTTCGGCGTCAATTTCGGTAGCCATAGCCTCTTCAACGTTCAATCCGGCATCCGGGTTGATGACGCTTTGGTGCTGGTCTCGGAATTTCTCAGTTGTGCTGCCGCAACAGCCTATGAATCGGCCGACAATTGCACTGCGGAGTTTCGCCCGTTGGCTCGGTCTGTCGTGCATCAGATCGAGGCGGCCAAGGCGCTGGTTGAGGCTTCGCTGGCGGGGTTGGCGGTCAGGTCGACTGACGCGTTAAGTCGCAACGCCAGTGAGTCGTGGTCGTCATTGCCATCTGTGCAAAGGAACGTTTGACCCGTTGTAGCGCGCCTCTTGTAGCAAAGAGGCATGCCCCACGCGTCGTTCAGATTCTTCCGACAGACTCTCTGAGCCAACGCTGAAAAGATGCGCCCCTCGTTCGCAAGGGGCCTGACGATGCTGAAGCTCGATAAGAATCTGCTGAAATACCTGCTGCCGCCTGTGGCGGCATTGATCGCCATTCCGTTGCTGTTCACCAGCGTGTTTTTCTACAACGAAGCGGGTTATATGACCCATGTGCGAACGATCTTCGGTGACGAGAAGATCGTCGACGACGTGGGTTATTCCACCAAATGGTTCGGGCGCGCCACGCCGTGGAAGAAGGCGGTCAGCGTGCAGTCGGTGCTGGTTATCGACAAGGATGACAGGAACCCGGAAAACGACGCGTTGGGGGCAACGATCGAGGCATTTCCGATCGTGTTTTTGGGCAACGTGGATGCGAAGGTCGAGTCGTCTGCACGGTTTCGGCTGCCCAGCGGCGCTGCGTTCCTGACCATCGCGCAGGAATATCGCAACCCTGACAACTTCATTCGCACGGCCTTGCTGCCTGCCATCAAGGAAACGCTGCAAGCCACGGCCTCGCTGATGACGGCCGATGACTACTATGCCGGTGCACGGAGTGAGTTCGCCGCGGAGTTCGAGAATCAGCTCAATGAAGGCCTTTATCTGATCAAACGTCGAGAGGTTCGCGGGCCGAGGGGTGACCTGCCCAAACAGACGGCGATTCTTCAGGCCGGTACCGATCAAGGCAACTACGGCAGCAACACCGCCAGTCAGTACGTCACCGAGAAGGTGGTGGACAGCAAGAACATCCCGATTCGCAAGCAACAGCAATTCCGCAAGTTTGGGGTGGAAGTGGTCGAAGCACGGATTACCAATACCGACCCGAACCCTCAGTACAAGCAGCGTATGGTCAAAGTGCAGCAGGCGCTTGCAGAGCTTGCCGTTGCGCGGCAGAACCGCTTGAAGGAGGAGGAAGAAAAGCGTCTGGTGACCGCACGCGGAGAGAAGGAGGTCGAAGCCAAACGGCAGGAGACCTTGCGCGATCAGATCGAGCGCACTACGCAGGCTGAAACCGAGAAGCAATTAGCGGTCATCAACGCGGAACGCGAGCGCAGTCGGGCGGAGATCGAGAAGCAGACTGCCGAGTTGCTACGGGACAAGGCAACGACGATGGCACAGGCGACCACCATCACCGCGGATGCCGAAGCCCATGCCCGCGAGGCAACCATCAAGGCTGACGGGGCTTTGCAGTCCAAGCTCGATGCCCTCGTAGAGATCAATAAGGCCTGGGCACACGCTGCGGCGCAGGCGCCCGTGCCGAGTGTCACCATGGGTGCCGGGCAAGGGAACGCGACGGGGCGTCAGGATGAGTTGAATCAGTTCATGAGTGTCTTGGCGACCAAGGCGGCGCGGGATCTGGCGATTGACCTGAAGGTCGTCAAATGACATCTGGATGTGGGCGTTAGATGTTTCGCGCCGAAGCGACCGCTGTCCTGTTTTTCACGGATGGGACGGCACCACTCATCTGATAGCGCCGGCGTCGCTCCGTTAACCGGAACTGATGCCTGCGCCGATGACTCAAGTAAATAGCGGCCGTGCTCGACGTTGACTGCGCTGCCCCGATTATTGAACTGCTGACGCACCTGGCAGTGACGATCCCATTTCCAGCGATGGAAGCCGTTTTGACCGTCCTCTCATTGCATCGCCCATGCGCTGTACCGCGTGGTGCCGAGGCATTTCCAGCGTTTGCAGGCTTCGGTACTCGGTGTCGGTTCAACCACGTCAGTCGTCGCGAACAGGGGATGACGCGCTTGTAATCACTGGCGGTTTGCCTGTGGTCATCACCCGGACTGAACGATCACTCACGAAAGGAATTGTCATGAGCTTTTTCAATAAGATTCTGGATGCCTTGGGAATCAAACATGCCGAAGCCAGCACACCGACCCCATCTGATCCGACCGTCGCGCCGCCCTCTGGAACGGTGCCTCCTGCTCCAGGCACCGTGACCCCAGCCACCGGAGCGCCGGTGGATGTCACCGCCAAGCTCGAGGCGCTTTCCGCGCAGCATCCGGGCTTGAACTGGCGGACCTCCATCGTCGATCTTCTGAAGTTGCTGAACATCGACAGCAGCCTGGCCAATCGAAAAGAGTTGGCCCAAGAGCTCGGGTATACCGGTTCCACGGAAGACTCCGCCGCAATGAATATCTGGCTGCACAAAGCCGTGCTGGCCAAAATCTCGCAAAACGGCGGGGAGGTTCCTGCTGAATTGCTGCACTGATTGAGGAAATACGGCGCACGGGTGCTTCGCCACCCGTGCGCCGTATTTTTTTGGGGGGATGACGAGCAGGTTTGTATCGCTGTGTATCTGAGCGCCACATTGATACGCGCGGTTGCGTTCTGCAGTGTTCAGCGACACATCCGGTATACGTGCGGGGCGTTAAATGAACCCATCGAGACGGCACAGAGCCTCTCGAACACACTCATTCAACGCAAGGAGACACCCCATGAACTGGAAAAACCTGACCCTCGCTTCCCTGTTCGCTGTTTTCAGTCTGGCCGCTGTCGGCGCCAGTGCAGCCGACGCCGTGAAACCCCATCAGTACATGTACGGCGATCATCTGGACATTGCCAAGGTGTTGTCGGTGAACGAAGGCAGTGCTTCGTGCGGCGTGGTCAATGCTCAACTGACTTATCTGGACTCGATGGGTCAGAAGCAGGCGGTCGGCTACCGGACCATCGCGCAGAACTGTGCCCAGGACAACTGATGGCAACGTGTGAAGCGATTTCGGCGTGGGTGGCGATCGCCATGACGTCACCGCCGGAATGCGAAGCGTCGCCTGTTTTTGCCCGAGCAGCGTTCAACGCGCACGCCGATCAACGTCTACAAATCCTGCAAACACCGCCTCCCTGATGAATGCGTGGCTTCATCGGGGAGTTGGTGTTTGCAGAAAACTCAGTGCTCGCTTTTATCCAGCGTGCGCAATTTCTCCGGCAGCGCCCACAGCAACAGCCCCGCCGCGATCACACTGGTGACACCAATCACGTACAGCGCAGGCGTGGTACTGCCGGTCATGTCTTTGATGCTGCCGACCATGATGGGGCTGACGATGCCGCCGAACTGCCCCAGCGTATTGATCAATGCGATGCCGCCCGCCGCGCCCGCGCCAGCCCCTGCCAAGAGCTTGGGCGGAAGGGTCCAGAAGGCCGGGATGGACGCCACGATACCGCCGCCCAGCATGGCCAGCGAAAGGATCAGCAGGCTGGTGTGCTGGGCGAAGATGCCGGCACTGAAGAAGCCGATGGCGCCGAGCACGACGAGGCCACAGACGAATTTGCGTCGCTCGCCACTGGCGTCGGACAGGCGACCGACGACGACCATACTGATCGCGCCGCAGATATAGGGAATCGAAGTCAACAGGCCGATCACGACCGGGCTGTCGACGCCTGCGCTACGAATCAATTGCGGTGCCCAGAAATTAAGGCCGTAGGACGCCACCTGAATCAGGAAATAGATCAGGCCGAGCATCAGGAAGCCGGGCATTTTCAAGGCCGTCAGCAGCGAGCCGTGCTTGTTGGGTTCGTGCTGGGCAATACGGCTGGAGAGGTAGGTTTTTTCCGAGTCGGTCAGCCACGGGGCGTCCTCGACACGGTCCTTGAGGACCTTCAGTACCGCCAGACCGAGCAACACGCAGGGGACACCGCCCAGCAGGAACAGCCAGTGCCAGCCGCGCATGTGCATCACGCCATCCATTTGCCCCAGCACCAAGCCGGAGATCGGCGCGCCGAGCAGGCCTGCGAAAGCAGAGGCCAGGAACAGCGTCGAGGTGATGCGTCCGCGGTAGGTTTGCGGGAACCAGAGCGTCAGATAGAACAACACGCCCGGCGCGAAACCGGCCTCCATGGCGCCGATGATGAAGCGCAGCACATAGAACTGCCAGTCGGCATTGACGAACACCATCAGTGCCGTGGCGACACCCCAGGAAATCATGATGCGGGCGATCCAGCGGCGGGCGCCGACCTTGTACAGCATGATGTTGCTCGGCACCTCGAACAGCACGTAGCCAATGACGAACAGGCTCGCACCCAGGCCGTAGGCGGTGTCGCTCAAGCTCAGGTCGGTCTGTAGCTGGAATTTCGCGAAGCTGATGTTGATGCGGTCGAAGAAGGCGAACAGATAACAGACCATGATCAATGGCATCAAGCGCCATGCCACCTTGCGGATCAGCGCCTTTTCGGCATTCACAACCTCGGCGAGGCTGCTGTTCGGGTTCAGAACAGAGATTGTCATTGCGGTGAACTCCAGTTGGACTGCCCAAGGGGCGCCCTATTGTTTTTGTTGTCTGGACGAGCACGCGGCGAGGCGTGTTCGTTCGGGTAGATCTCATCTCCTGTAGGAGCGCGCTTGCTCTGGGCGGCATTCCAACGATGCGTTATGCCAGACGCTGCGGTGTTGACTGACAAACCGCAATCGCCGACAAGCGCGCTCCGACAGGGGGTTGCGTTAACTCAACCCGGCCGGTGCAGGATGCAGATCGCAGTTGCGCCCGGCCTTGGCGACCTGGCCCGGCATGTCATGACCGAGCAGTGCAGGGAGACGGCGGGACAGGGTCAGCAGATGAGGCAAGTCAATGCCGGTCTCAATGCCCATTTCGTCACACAGATTCACCAGGTCCTCGGTGCAGATGTTCCCCGATGCACCTGGCGCAAATGGACAGCCGCCCAACCCTCCGAGGGAGGCATCGAAGCGTCGCGCACCGGCTTCATAGGCCGCCAGCACATTGCTCAAGCCCAGGCCGCGCGTGTTGTGGAAGTGCAGGGTCAGCGCGGAGGCAGGAAGACGGGTCAACACCCGCTGCACCAGGCGATGCACTTGCCGCGGGTTGGCCATGCCAGTGGTGTCGGCAAGGGAAATGCCTTGCATCCCCAACTCCAGGTAGGCGTCGACGAACTGCAGCACACGGTCTTCATCGATCTTGCCTTCGAAGGGGCAACCAAAGGTCGTGGCAATGGAGCCGTTGAGCGTGACCTCGCTGCCTGCCGTGAATGAGACGATGTCGCCGAAGGCGCTGAGTGACTGCTCGCAACGCATGCGCATGTTCGCCAGGTTGTGAGTCTGGCTGGCGGACATGACCAGGTTCAGCTCATCGGCGGCTGCGGCCATCGCGCGCTCCGCGCCTTTGAGATTAGGGATCAATGCCACATAGATCACGCCGGGCTGGCGCTGGATGCCACGGAACACCTCGTCCCCATCGCGCAGCGCCGGGATGGCTTTCGGCGAAACAAAAGAACCGGCTTCGATGCGGCTGAAGCCGGCCAGAGAAAGTTGGTTGATCAGGTCGATTTTGTCAGCGGTTTCGACCCAGGTCGGCTCGATCTGCAGGCCATCGCGGGGCGAAACCTCCTGGACGATCAGACGCTCTGAAAAGTCGGTAATCATTGCACCACCCCATCGGTCTTGAGTTGCGCGATCTCGGCAGCCGTCAGCCCCAGGGCATCGAGCACGCTGTCGGTGTGTTGGCCCAGCGCCGGGCCCTGCCAGTTCACCGCGCCGGGTGTTTCAGACAGCTTGGGTACGATCCCTGGCATCTTGACGCTCGCGCCGCCCGGCAAATGGGCGTCGAGGATCATTTCACGCGCTTGATAGTGCGGGTCGGCGACGATATCGGCGACGTTGTAAATGCGGCCCGCCGGGACTTCGGCACGCTCCAGCACCTGTAGCACTTCATCGATGGGCAGGCTGGATGACCAGGCGCTGATCGCGTCGTCGAGCAGCTCGCTCTGTGCCGCACGGCCGTCGTTGTGAGCGAATTCGGGCGCTTCAGCCAGGTCCGGACGACCCATGGCGTGCATCAAGCGCTTGAAGATCGGATCGCTGTTTCCGGCAATCACCACGAACGCACCTTCGGCGGTCGGGTAGGTGTTGGAAGGCGCAATACCCGGCAAGGCGCCACCGGTACGTTCACGCACGTGGCCCAGCATGTCGTACTCGGGGACCAGGCTTTCCATCACGTTGAACACGCTTTCGACCAGCGACACATCGACGATCTGGCCATCGCCCTGTCCGGTTTTCACGCGCAGCAGAGACATCAGTGCGCCCATGACCGCGTGCATGGAGGCGAGGGAATCCCCCAGGCTGACGCCAACGCGTGCGGGCGGCGAACCCGGTGTGCCAGTGGTGTAGCGAATGCCCCCCATGGCTTCGCCGATGGCACCAAAGCCCGGGCGGTCGCGGTAGGGGCCAGACTGGCCATAGCCGGAAATACGCACCAACGTGAGCTTGGGGTTCAGGGCATGCAGGACATCCCAACCCAGGCCGAGCTTTTCCAGCGCGCCAGGGCGCAGGTTTTCGATCAGCACATCAGCGCCCTCGGCCAGGCGCTTGACGATGTCGATGCCTTCGGAGGATTTCAGGTTCAGCGAAAGGGATTTTTTGTTGCGTGATTGGAGGTACCACCACAGCGAAGTGCCTTCGTGCAGCTTTCGCCATTTGCGAAGTGGATCGCCCTGGCCCATGGATTCGATCTTGATGACCTCAGCACCGAATTCGCCCATCAGGCGGGCGGCGAAGGGCGCTGCGATCAGTGTGCCGATTTCGATGACGCGCACACCGCTCAGTGGGCCAGACATAACGCATACCTCTGTGTTTCTTGGAATTTGAGCCAAGACTAGAGGACCGGCGTTCGAAAAATCCAACCGTTTGTGGGCAAGGGCCGTTCGCGAAACGCGAACGCTTCATCGGTGTTGCTGAAGGTGCTCGAACAGCAACTGGCTGACCGGCGAGAGTGCCGCCGTGTCGCGCACCACCAGAATCAACGTGCGCTGTGCCCAGGCGTCGCTCAATGCTACCGCCGTCAAACCCAGCGGCGTCCCGAGCAATTCGAACGCCTTGCGCGGCAACACGCCGATGCCCATGTTGGCCTGAACCATGCGACACATGGCGTCGAATCCCGGTACATGGATGCGCACCCGCAGCGGCACGCCATGGGAACGTGCCGCCGTGTGGGTGCGCATATTGATCGAACTGGCCGCGTGCAAGCCGATGTGATCGCTGCCCAGGGTTTCTTCGAAGGCCACGCGCTCACGCCGCGCCAGCGCATGGTCCGGGCGCATGACCACCACCAGTTCGTCTTGGCGATACGGCACGCTGTGCAGCCCTTGAACGTCGGTGTCTTCCGAACAAATGCCGATATCCGCCACACCGTCGATCAGCCCCTGTACGACACCGTTGCTGGGGCGCTCCTCCAGGTCGATTTTCACCAGCGTGTGATGCGCGGTGAAATCGTGCAGGTCCTCGGGCAGGAACTGAATGATCCCCGAAAGGTTGGCCAGCATGCGTACATAGCCGCGCATGCCTTGCAAGTGCTCGTCGAGCTCCAGCCCCATCTTCTCGAGGTCGGAAAGCATGCGGCGGGCATGGTGCAGCAGCGTTTCGCCCGCGGCCGTCAACAGCATGCCCTTGGCGTTGCGCACGAACAGGCCAATGCCCAGGACCTCTTCCAGCTCCATCAGACGCTTGCTCGCCGCCGACGTGGCAATCGCTTCGCGCGCCGCCGCCCGAGTCAGGGTGCCTTCTTCGTAGACGGCCACGAACAGTTTGAGGGTAATCAGGTCGAGGCGACGGATGAGGTTCTTGTGCAACATGCCGAGGTCCCATTGGCCAGGCGAGGCCCCGAAATATACACATCCGCTGGCCGCTGCGCCGCAAACCGACGAATGAACTCCCGACCACTGGGGTGTCTGAGTCCCGTATTGCCCGCACTCACGCCAGTGGCGGCCCCGCGGCCAAGGATTGATACACGGCCTCCCCCTCCCCGATCACGCTGCCTTCGAGTAACGTATAGCGATGCCCAGCGGGCCATCGCCTCATTCAATCAGGCCAGGGCCCGTCACCTGAAACACGAGAGAAGACTTACCGTGCACAAAGTCCGATTGATCAAATACGTCTGGACCCATCAGACCCCTGAAATCTCTTCTGAATGGTCCAAGCTGTTGTACGAAGTCGAATTGCCGTTCGTGCCCTTTCATGGTTTGAGCATTCAGTTGCCCGACCAGCGCGCCTGGCGAATCCGGGACGTGGAGTGGAACGTCGAAGAGCAGACCTTTCGTTGCCACATCGAGGACCAGTTCATGAATCTGCTCGATGTCGACGACTCGTACGAGGACTGGATCGACATGTTGCTCGAATGTGGATGGGAACTGAGCGGCCGCTACACCAACGAGCACAACAAGACCTGACCTGGGATGAAAGCAGTTGCGCGACTGAATGCTGCACCTTGACCGGCAAAACTGTTCAACTGCTGCCAGACTGATGCGTGAGCCAGGCAAACCGCCTGCCTGGACGGGTCTGATCATTACCTTGAGCACTGCTGCCATGAAATGGATGTCCAGCATTCCCCGTTTCGCGTTCGCCGTGTTTCTGGGAGGGTCGTCGATTGCCTCTGCTACGCCCGGGGTCGATGTTTACGTTGCCGAAGCGCCGCCCCTGACGATGGCCGATCACGACGGCCAACACGGTATCGTCGGTGACATCGCGCTCAAGGCCATGGCGCTGGCCGGTTATTCGCCGAAACTGCTGTCTCCACCCTGGCCGCGCGCCCAGCGAGAGGTCAGCGCCGGGCGCGACCTGCTGATCGCCCCGTTGACCCGCATCCAGAGCCGTGAAGACCGCTTCACGTGGATCGCGCCGGTCCTGACCATGGACCGCAGTTTTTTCAGCCTTACCCAACGGGTGGACAGCTTCGAAGACGCAAAACGGGCGTTCAAGCTGATCGCCGTGGGGCTGGGCAGCGCTCAGGAAACCCGACTGCGCGATGAGGGTTTCCTCCCCTCACAAATCTACCCCCTCAAGATCGGCGAAAACCCGGCGCAGATGCTGCTCAAAGGCCGGGTCGACGCGTGGTTCAACGGTGTGCCGGAAACACGCTACATCTGGAAACAGGTGAGCGATCGGCCGTTGGTCATGAGCCCGGTGATGATGACGGCCGACTTATACCTGGCCTGTTCGAAAAACTGCGATCCGGTGATGGTGGAGAAGTTGAGGACAGCCCTCAAAACCCTGCATGCCAACGGCAGCAGTGAGCGGATCGAGGCCGGGTATATGAAGGGTTTGCCGGTGTGGTGAGAGCGGCTGGCGACAATGGCTTCAAGGGTCCCACGCCAGCACGCTGCGAATGTTCAGGGGATCAGGATTACCTTGTCGGCGCCGCCTTGATTGACTTCGGCGTACCGGGCCAACCCTTCTTCGATAGGCGTTTCAACCAAGCCCTCGGGCAGCGGCAGCTTTCCTTCATCGAATAACCGGCCGAATTGCTCCAGCATCCGCGCACAGGCCTCGACGCCGTACAGCAACGAGTTGATGCCCACCACCGAACCGCCTTTTCGGTACAGCGCCAGCGCGGGCAGTTGGACGTGCCCGTCGACCGGTGCCGCAATGATGGCGATCCGGCCGAACGGCGCCAGCGCCTGAACGGCCGCGGGCAGCCAGAAGCCGGTGGTGTCGAAGATGACGTCAGCGCCGCCTTGGAACACCTCCGCCACTTGCGCAGCCAATTCTTCAGGCTTGCCTAACGCAATGGCCTTGAAACCTTGCGCGTCGAGTGCATGCACCTGCTCCGGACGGCGCACGGCCGCCAGCACTTGAGCGCCGCGCACTTTAGCCAGCGCGATGGCTGCGCTGCCAACGGCGCCATTGGCCCCGATCACCAACACGCGAGTCTGGCCGTCTACCCGGCTTCGCTCCAATGCATCCCACGCGGTGGTGTACGGCACGCCGAGGCTGGCGGCCTGAGCGAAACTCAGGGACGAGGGCTTGAGCGCCACGCCGCTCGCAGGCAGCGTGATGTAACCGGCGTGCGAGCCGTCGCGGGAAAAGCCGATCTTGTTGCCGGTGCCCCACACTTCCTTGCCCATCAGGTCATCAGGGCCCTGAATTACCACACCCGCAAAATCGCGCCCTGGCACGCGAGGCAGCGTGGTGTAGGGGAATCGCCCGAGCACGTTCTTCACGTCGCTCGGATTGAGGCCGGCCGCCTTGACCTGCACCAGTACCTCGCCTTCGGCGGGGACCGGTGTCGGCAGTTCCACGACCTCCAGAGCAGCCAGGTCGCCGGTTCGGGAAAATTGCAGTGCTTTCATGGTGTTTACATCCTGAGAAGAGACAGAAATCGTTCGAATCACGAAATCAGAGTGGCGACCCATTGGCGCCCCATGGGCCAGAGCTTTTCGCCCGCCTGCATGCCCAGCAGGCCGACCAGCGCCACCAGCGGGGGCGCGGGCGAGCGGAAGTCGAGGGCGCCGTAAAGCAGGCCGACGGCGATGCCGATTGCGAGAGAAATGATGTAGCTCATGACGAACTCCGGTGCAGTGCGGCGTGCGGCGATGCGTGGCACGACGTCGTTTAGCGATGACCAGAGTGTAAGAAAAGGCCGGATGCGCTACCGGCCAAGTACTTCTGAATTTCGGACAGGCTCAAGCGCAAGGCTGGCCCGGTAGACAGGGCTGACCTCACACGCAAGCGTCAATCTGATTGTTCACCGAGCGGGTACTGGGAAGGCGACACCCCCAGTTCACGACGGAACATATCGCTGAAGCTGCTGGGCGAATACCCCATGGCGCGGGCGATGGTGCTGACCGGGACACCCTGGATGATCTCGGCCACCGCCGTGGCCAGTTGCACTTGCCGGCGCCACTCGGCGAAGCCCATGCCTAGCACGCTCTGGAACAGACGAGACAGCGTCCTGACGCTGGCCCCGGCATTCTCCGCGTGCTGCTCGAAGGGCACATCGATCGAAGGCTCGACCATCACGGCATGGCAGACATTCATCAACCGGCGATCGCTCTCATCCGGCATCGGCACCTTCAACAACGAACGCTTGGCGCGCTTGAGTTCCAGCAAGGCGAGCCGCACTAACGCATCGTAATACTCCGAATCCTTGCCCTGCTCGGCGACCAGGCTGACGATCAGCTCACGCAGCAGCTTTGCGACCTCGAAGACCTGAACCGTATTCTCCAGGGTCTGCGCCAGCGCCGGGCGCAGGTAGATGTTGCGCATTTCCAGATCGGAAACCACGCGGATGCCATGAGGCACGCCGGGCGGCAGCCAGACGGCACGCTGGGGCGGGACCACCAGCGCCTCGTTTGGCGTTTCGACCCACATCACCCCCGACATGGCATACAGCACCTGGCCCCAGTCATGCTCATGGGGTTCGATATACAGCCCACGCGGATACGTGCGCGACACCCGTTGCACGGGAACGGCGGTGTCAGTGAGGTCAGGCGGTGCGGCGAGGGCCATGGGGTGACCAGTCAGCGGTGGAATGACGCCATGTTAGCGATGTAACGCCTCGGATGACACAGGCCTCAGGGTAAAGCCTCGATCACCGCTTCGTGGCGTGCAGCTTTCATAGGCGCACAAAACAAAACGCCCTGATCTTTCGACCAGGGCGCTGACTGCAGCTTCAGCTCAACCGCCGTTCAACATCAGAACACGTTGATCGGGTAATCGATGAAGATACGGGTTTCGTTACCGCCAACGTTGTAGTTGGAAGCGTTGTCCGAAACGCGCAGCCACGAGTTGCGCAGGCGCAGCGACAAATCTTTGGCCGGGCCGCTTTGAACGACGTAGCTCAACTGGCTGAACAGCTCGTGCTCGTCGCCATCACCACGGTTGGTGCCGTCATCGATGTTGTCGCCGCGCACGTAAGCGACCTTGTAGCTCAGGCCTGGAGTCACGACGCTCGACAGGTTGACGCCGTAGCCCAGTTGCCAGGAACGCTCGTCCTTGCCGTTGAAGTCCGACCAGTAGGAGTTGCTCAGGTAGATAGTGTTGCCGCCATCGCTGAAGCCGCCCGCGTTACGGTAGCCGCCGTAGTTGTAGCCGGTTTCACCCGTGCTGCGCTGGTGCGCGATGGTGAAGGAGTGGATACCGGTTGCCCACGTGGCTGCCAGGCTCCAGATCTTGTTGTCGCGGGCATCGTCGACAGCGATGTCGCGGTCCAGCTTGGTCTTGTAGCCGTTGAAGTCGAAGGTCAGCGACTGATCCTGCGGCAGCACGAAAACGTAGTTCAGGTTCACGTACTGCTTCTTGAGGGTGTCTTCGTCATCGGAGGCGTAGAACGCCGCACTGAAGGCGTCGGTGAATTTGTAGCTGGCGCCGTAGACGTTGATGCTTTTCAGGTCACCGCTGTCGCGGCCTTCGGCACTCTTGCGGGTCTGCGCGGTGAAGCGGCCCGCGACCAGCGTCAGGTCTTTGATCTCCTTGGAGGTGATCATGGTACCGGTGTAGGTTTCCGGCAGCAGGCGGGAGTTGTCGTAACTCAGGACCGGCAGTTCCGGCATCATGTCGCCGTATTTCAGCTCGGTGTTGGAAACTCGGAACTTGACCGCACCGCCGAAGCGCGCCAGGTCGTCGGCCGCGTTGCCGCTGTCGCCCTGTTTGAAAAAGTCGATACCGCCCGCGCCGCTTTTGCCTTTACCACCGTCCAGGCGAACAGCGTACAACCCGAACGCGTCGACGCCGACGCCGACGGTGCCCTGCGTGAAGCCGGACGAATAGTTGGCCATGAACGCCTGGCCCCATTCAGCACGGTCTTGAGGGCCGCCTTTGTAATCGCGATTGATGTAGACGTTACGCAGATTGACCTTCAGGCTGCTGTCTTCGACGAACCCTTTGGCGTCTGCCTGGCCGTCCGCCATAGCGTGGCTGGCGGCGAAGATGCTCAGGGCGAGCAAGCCGATGCGCTGTTTCATGTTGTTGTCCTTATGTGCAGATTGATCGCGCGCTGTGGCAAAAACCCGGGCAGGTCATTGCGTCTCCCCAGACTGCTGACAGTCCCGGAAGCCCGCACGAAATCATCGCAGTGGACTACTGATGCACGTACATGGCGCTAGGCCACAGGCGGTGGAGGCGCGAATGCTATCCGCGGCATGCAATGCTGTCAATTTGATGAACGCCGAACCGACAGGCGAAAAAGCCTCCCCAGACCTGGGAGAGGCCAATCGCGTCAGTTCTTTAGAATGCCCAGTAATGCTTCCAGCTCGGCTTCATTGAGCAGCCCGGAGGGGTAGCGCTGGGTCAACATGGCCCGGTAGTCCGGTAATTGTGATTTTTGTGCCTGGGTTATCCGTAACCAGTCCGCCATCATCTGCCGTGCTTCATTGCTCGCAGACAAACCTCGAGTCACACGCGACTCCTGACCTGCGTTCATAGGGATAACCTCTTACGTCTAGGACTGCGAAATCTAATCAGCTTTTGTTACAGACGGACGAATGCGGTAACCCTTTGGCGACCCGCTTCGGCGTTCAGGCAGGCAAACGAGAAATCGCTACCCACAAAAAAGCCTGTCGTCCGGCAGGCTTTGATGACAGCAAGAAGCGAACCAACTCAACCGTGGCGAGGCGCAGGCTGCTGTTGGGTCAGGCAATGGATATTCCCGCCGCCCAGCAGCAGTTCCCGGCCGGGCACCATCACCACTTCGTGTTCGGGGAACAGGCGCTGCAGGATCTGGCGAGCGGCGTCATCCAGCGGGTCGTCGAAGCTCGGCGCAATAATGCCGCCATTCACGATCAGGAAGTTCACGTAGGAGCCGGCGAGGCGCACCGAAGGGTTGCGTTCCTGGCTGCCGTGCACCTGATCAACGCCTGCGCACTCCTCTTCCGTGGCGAACAGCGGGCCGGGAATGGGCATTTTGTGGACGACGAACGGTCGACCCTTGGCGTCGCGGGCATTCTCCAGCACCGCCATCGCGGCCTGACACCGTGGGTAGTTGGGGTCTTTCGGATCATCGGTCCAGGCCAGCAGCACTTCACCTGGGCGCACGTAACAGCAGAAGTTGTCCACATGGCCGTCGGTTTCATCGTTGTACAGGCCATCCGGCAGCCAGATGATCTTCTCGACCGACAGATGATCGCGCAGCACCGTCTCGATCGCTTCGCGAGACAGATGAGGGTTGCGGTTGCGGTTGAGCAGGCACTCTTCGGTGGTGATCAACGTGCCCTCGCCATCGACGTGGATCGAGCCACCTTCGAGCACGAACCCTTCGGTGACGTAACGTGGGCAACGTTCGATTTCGAGGACTTTGCTGGCCAGTGCCGCGTCCAGATTCCACGGCGAATACAAGCCTCCATCAAAGCCGCCCCAGGCGTTGAAACCCCAGTCCACACCGCGCACTTCACCTTGGTCGTTGATGACGAAGGTCGGTCCGGTATCACGCACCCAAGCGTCATCGTTGCTGATTTCCACAACGCGAATGTTCGGCACATCCAGGCGCGCCCGGGCGTTGTCGTATTGCGCTGCGGACACCGCGACGGTTACCGGCTCGAAGCGGGCAATGGCCTTGGCGACGGCGACATGGGCCGTCTGGACCGGTTTCCCACCAAGCCGCCAGTTGTCCGGACGCTCCGGCCAGACCATCCAGGTCTGCGTCTGCGGCGCCCACTCGGCGGGCATGTAGAAGCCATCGGCGCGGGGGGTGCTGTTGAGTGTGGTCATCGGTCAGGACTCCAGTGAACCGTCAGGGTGAGAGGCCGTACGGGTGCGGGATGGCGCTCGCAGTACTGGCCGGGGGCCTTTATAGCCGTTAAATATCGAACTTGAAAGGCCTGGACGGCCAAAATATCTCTAAGATCGTCACAAAATTCCGATAGTCATCGAACTCAAAGAACATTGGACCGAGAACGATGCTACCGATTCCTGGGTGTCAGTCTTCCAGTTCGCTAAGCACTTTCGATACGCTGTCGACAAAGAAATCCACGCTGCGACGCGTGGTGACCATGGGCGGTTTGATCTTCAGGATGTTGAGATAATCGCCGGTCGGCTGCATGAAAATACCCAGCTCGCGGAGGCGATCGCACAAGTAGGCGGTTTCCTCGGTGGCAGGCTCCAGTGTGTCGCGGTTGCGCACCAGTTCCAGGCCCAAGTAGAACCCTGAACCGTGGGCCGCACCGACCAGCCGGTGTTTATCGATCAAGGCCAGCAGACGTTCCTTGAAATAGCCGCCGACAAGGCGAGCGTTTTCCCACAGTTGCTCATCCTCCATCACATCCAGCACTGCCATGCCGATCTGACAACTGACAGGGCTGCCTCCCGACGACGAGAAGAAATACCCCTCAGCCTCCAGCGCCTCGGCGATTTCACGCCGGGTGATGACGGCGCCCAACGGGTGGCCATTGCCCATGCCTTTGGCCATCGTGATGATGTCCGGCACAACGCCCTGCTCTTCGAACCCCCAGAAATACTGCCCCAGTCGGCCATACCCGACCTGGACCTCGTCGGCGATGCACACGCCGCCCTGAGCGCGGACCTTGCGATAAACCTCCTGCAGATACCCCGACGGCAAGGAAATCCCGCCAGCGTTGCCGTATACCGGCTCGCAGATGAAACCTGACAGTTGACGGCCCTGTTCGCGCAGCCGGGCCAAGTGCGCGTCGACGCTCTTCAAATAGAACGGGGTGCTGTCATTGCCACGGGCCTCGCCGCGATAGGTGTTCGGTGCGACCACTGGGTGAACCCAGTCGGGGCGGGTGCTGAGCGCTTGCGGGTTATCGGCAATGGAGGTCGAGATCGCATCCGTCGCCACCGACCACCCGTGATACGCCTCCAATACGCTCAACACATCTCGCCCACCGCTGTAGGCCCAGGCTAGGCGAATGGCCAAGTCGTTCGCCTCGGTGCCGCTGTTGACCAGAAACACCCGGTCCATGCCTTCGGGCGCAAGCCCCAGCAGGCGCTCGGAGAACTCGGCAATCGCCGCGTAATGAAAACGCGAGTTGGTGTTGAGCAACGACCATTGCCGCGCCGCAACCTGGGCCATCCGCGGGTGTCCGTGGCCCAACACCGCGACGTTGTTGAGCATGTCCAGATAGGACCGCCCTTGCATGTCGATCAGGTGGTTGCGCCAACCTCGCTCGATCTGCGGCGGGGCTTCGTAGTAGTGCTTCTGGGAGCGGGCAAAACTGGCGTCCCGACGAGCCAGCAGTTGCGCAGCACTCACCGGCTCCGGCGCGTCACACTCGAACCCCAGCAGCCCCTTCGGCGATGGGCACAAGGCCCGCCACGCAGCGGCGCGCGAAGGGGTCGCGAACAGCGGTGGGCTGACGTCCCGCTCAGTGCACAACTGCACGACGAGCGAACCGCCGCCTTGCCCGATCACATCACCCGCTGCGAATTCCACGCCTGTGTCGAAGTCCGTTCGCACGCCCCACACACGCAGCGTCAGTTCAGCGCCCACCAGCGCCAGCGCGCCGTCCGCCGTGTGCCTGAGTGAACCGTGGAAAGGTGCGTGCACCGCGGTGCCGTGAGGAATTTGCACTTCGACATGCAGCGCATAGGTGTCGGGCTCGCGGGGGCTGTCAGGCAGCGTCCGGGACAGCCGGTATTCGCCGTAGCGACTGGTCGCCAGCCCATGATGCTCCGCAGCCTCCTTGAGCAGACGCTCATCGATGCCGCTTTGCTCCCAGTTGCCCGCAGTGAACAGGGTGCTGAGCACGCCGAGGTCGACGGTCTCGAACGTCCGGTCTTTCAAGTCCGGCAGTAACGGTGAAAAGGTGTGATCGAAAGGCCGTGGTTGAGTCAGGCCCACCGAATCGAGGATCGCGGCTTCCATCAATGCCATGGGCACCGAGGTCGCGACATCGAAAATATTCCATTCGCTGGCGAGGTTGGCCTGAATGTAGGCGTTATCAGGCTCGATACTCGCCTGCTGTTCACTGCTGAGCACCAGCACCGCTGCGCGCGCGACGATGAGCGGCCACAAGGCCTTCAATTCCTCGGACAGCAGCGGATTGATTGCGTGGTAAGCCCGAATGGCCTGCAGGATGTAGAACGGGTCGCCGTCGGCGTGATGCAGCAAGGCAGCGCACGTCACGGACAAATCGGCAATGCGCCAAGTGCTGACCAGATCACCGAAATCGATCAATCCTTGAAGTTGCCACATCGAGTGAGCGTCCCGCGCCCAGACCACGTTGTATTCGGTGATGTCCATGTGGATCGCCTGCACGGGAAGTGATGCGATCAATGGCAGCAGTCGGGCGCGGGCCTCTTCTGCCGCATTGGCGATACAGGCACGCTCGTCCTCGCTATCGATGACCGGCAGCAAGTGCTTGATCAATGCGCTGGCGTGTCGCGGGTCCCACTGCAAGACGCGCTCAAGGCCCGGGTGCGAGAATGTGGCCAGCGCGATATCTACCTGTGCGCAGAGTTGCGCCAGCCCAGCCACCACGGAATGGCTCAAGTGCTCGACGTGCGCGATGGATTGCCCTTCGATGAACTCCAGCAGGCGGGCATGGACGCTCAGGCCATCCACCTGCACGGACAGCAGGTCTTCACCGTTGGTTGCGGGCCGGATCGCCGGCACACGTACCCCTGAATGGGCGGCCAGGTGCCTCAGCGCCGCGTGCTGGGCCTTGAGCTCGACAGCGGAGTAATCGCCATGACAAATCTTCAGCACGAAACGTGGCCGCTCCCCGGTGTCGAGCAGGAAGTTACGGTCTTGATGACTGCCCAGCTCCTTCAGCGCACCGCTCAACCCGTAATGCGTCGACAACAGTTCGGCGGCCTGGGCAAGGTTGATTTCCGGGCATGGCAGGCTTGAGCGACGAATCAGGGTGGCAAGCGGCATGGGCAGGGCCTCGACGGTGAAGATGGCCAGCAATATCGCCAGTTGCCGGGGGCAGAAGCAACCCCGCAGGGCCTGACTTAAAGAAAAACCATGGGTAATCGATAGATAGAACAGGCGTTACGCTGATGAAACAGTTGCGGCGGTTTTATGACGCAGCACCGTTACGGTCATCAATTAATTTCATGGCTTTCGGGCGGTTTGTACCTTGCGCCGGACACCATGCACACACAAGCTATGCTTCGTTATCTAAAAGTCCAGCCAGGGAATAAGGTCTCTCCATGCGAATACTTGTTACCGGTGGCGCCGGTTTTATCGGCTCTGCATTGATCCGCCATTTGATCAACAACACCGATCACGACGTACTGAACCTCGACAAGCTGACGTACGCGGGCAACCTCGAATCGTTGCAGAGCATCGTGACCAATACCCGGTACGAGTTCGTGCAGCAGGACATCGTCGATCAGGCCGCGGTCAGCAAAGTGCTCGCTCGCTTCAGACCCGATGCGATCATGCACCTGGCGGCCGAATCACACGTTGATCGCTCCATCGATGGCCCGTCAGCCTTCATCCAGACGAACATTGTCGGCACCTACAGCCTGCTCGAAGCCACCCGCGGCTACTGGCAAGGGTTACCGGAGGCCGAGCGTGCAGCGTTCCGCTTTCACCATATTTCCACCGACGAGGTGTATGGCGACCTGCACGGCGTCGACGACCTGTTCACGGAAACCACGCCCTACGCGCCCAGCTCTCCGTATTCAGCCAGCAAAGCGGCGTCTGACCACCTGGTTCGCGCCTGGCAGCGCACCTATGGCTTGCCGGTCGTGGTCACCAACTGTTCGAACAACTACGGCCCCTTCCACTTCCCGGAAAAGCTGATTCCCCTGGTGATTCTGAACGCGCTCGCGGGCAAGCCGCTGCCCGTGTACGGCAATGGCTTGCAGGTGCGCGACTGGCTGTACGTCGAGGACCACGCCCGGGCCCTGCTTAAAGTCGTTACCGAAGGTAAGGTCGGTGAAACCTATAACATCGGTGGCCATAACGAGCAGAAGAACATCGATGTGGTGCGGGGCATCTGCGCCTTGCTCGAGGAACTGGCTCCCGAGCAGCGCAAGGGTGTGGCGAATTACGCGGACCTCATCACCTACGTGACCGACCGCCCCGGCCATGACATGCGCTACGCCATCGACGCCAGCAAGATCGAGCGCGAATTGGGCTGGAAGCCGGAAGAAACCTTCGAATCCGGGCTGCGCAAAACCGTGCAGTGGTATTTGGATAACCTGGAATGGTGCCGCAACGTACAGGACGGCAGCTATCAAGGGGAACGTTTGGGCACTCACGTCAAGGATCTGATCGCATGACCAAAGGAATCGTACTGGCCGGTGGCTCCGGCACACGCCTGCACCCCATTACCCTTGGCGTTTCGAAACAGCTGCTCCCCATCTACGATAAACCGATGATCTATTACCCGATTTCGGTACTGATGCTGGCGGGCATCAAGGAAATACTCATCATCTCCACGCCGTTGGATTTGCCTCAGTACCGCGCTCTGTTGGGGGACGGCAGCCAGTTCGGTGTGCGATTCAGTTACGCCGAGCAACCCAAACCCGACGGGCTCGCACAAGCATTCCTGATCGGCGAATCCTTCATCGGCAGTGACTCGGTGTGCCTGATTCTGGGCGACAACATTTTTCACGGCCAGCATTTCAGCGACCAGCTCAAGCGGGCGGCCGCCAACACCTCAGGCGCCACCGTGTTCGGCTATTGGGTCAAGGACCCGGAGCGTTTCGGGGTGGTGGACTTCGATGAGGCGGGCAATGCGCTGTCCATCGAGGAAAAGCCCAGCAAACCGAAGTCCAGTTATGCCGTCACCGGGCTGTACTTTTACGACAACGATGTGATTCAGGTGGCCAAGGACGTCAAGCCGTCCCCGCGCGGCGAGCTGGAAATCACCGACGTCAACAATGCTTATCTGCAGCGCGGCGGCCTGCGCGTCGAACGCTTCGGCCGCGGTTTTGCCTGGCTCGACACCGGGACGCACGACAGCCTGCTGGACGCTTCTCAGTACGTGCAAACCATCGAACATCGCCAAGGCCTTAAAGTGGCCTGCCTGGAGGAGATCGCCTACCAGAATGGCTGGATCGACCGGGCTCACCTGCTGTCCCGGGCCGAGTATTTCGGCAAGACGGGCTACGGCCAGTACCTGTTCAAGGTTGCAGGGGAATACCAGTGAACGTCATCGAAAGCGAGTTGCCTGAAGTCCTCATCATCGAGCCCAAAGTGTTCGGCGACGAGCGTGGCTTCTTCTACGAGAGTTTCAACGCCAGAGCGTTCGCCGAGGCGACGGGCGTTACCGCCCAGTTCGTGCAGGACAACCATTCGCGCTCCCAGAAAGGCGTGCTGCGCGGCCTGCATTATCAGATCGAAAACCCGCAGGGCAAGTTGGTGCGGGTCACCGCAGGCGCCGTGCTGGACATCGCGGTGGATATCCGCCGGAGCTCGCCGCACTTCGGCCGCTGGTTCGGCATCGAGCTGTCGGCCGCGAACGCCCGTCAGCTGTGGATTCCGGCAGGGTTTGCCCATGGCTTCGTGGTATTGAGCGACCACGCCGAGTTCCTCTACAAAACCACGGATTACTACACGCCTTCCGCGGAACGCTGCATTCGCTGGGACGACCCCGACCTGGCCATCGACTGGGGGCTGACCGAAGCGCCGCGGCTTTCGGCCAAGGACCAAGTGGGCAAACTCCTGAAAGAAGCGGACCTGTTCCCGTGAGCTCGCCGCTGCGAATACTCATCAGCGGGCAACACGGCCAAGTCTCGCAGGCACTGCAGCCTAGCCTGAACGGCCTGGGTGAATTGATTGTGTTGGGGCGAGAGCGACTGGACCTGAGCCAGCCGGAAACGATTCGAGCCGTGGTGCGCGACATCCGGCCGGACCTGATCATCAACGCGGCGGCCCATACGGCAGTGGACCAGGCTGAAAGCGAGCCGGCCCTGGCGCAAGCGATCAACGCGACTGCCCCGGGTGTATTTGCCGAAGAGGCGAAAGCGCTGGGTGTGCCCTTCATTCATTACTCCACTGATTATGTATTCGATGGCAGCAAGGAGGGCGCCTGGACGGAATCCGACACTCCCCACCCGCTCGGGGTTTACGGCAGCAGCAAGCTGGCCGGTGAACAGGCCGTCGCCCAGGTGGGAGGGCAGTATCTGATCCTGCGAACGAGCTGGGTGTACTCGCTGACCGGGCGCAATTTCCTGTTGACGATGCAGCGCCTGCTGCAAGAGCGCGAGAAACTCACCGTGGTCGCCGACCAGATCGGCGCGCCGACCTGGGCCGGCACCATCGCCCAAAGCACCCGTCAATTGATCGAACGCTGGCGTGAGGGCAACCCCGGCGCCTGGGGTGTCTATCACCTGACCGCGTCGGGAGAGACATCGTGGTTTGGCTTCGCGCAGGCGATCGGCCAACAATTGATCGCCTCGCGCAAGCGTTGCGCAGAGTTGGCGCCTATTCCGTCGAGCGCCTACCCGACCCCAGCAAAGCGCCCGCTCAACTCGCGCCTGGATTGCAGCCGCCTGCAACGGGAATGGGGCGTCAGTCAACCAAACTGGCATGACGCACTGCTGGCGTGTCTGGCGCAGCAACGATCAGCCTAGTGGGGCGCCTGCTGCCCCCGTATCGCGTGTAATCTATTGCGACCGCTGCGCGCTCGTTCGCCGAAGTCGCCGCTCCCTGCCGCCAGACGCATGCCCCCGCAGGAGCGCTTCATCCGCAAGACGTCGATGCAGGCACCACACAAAATCGGCAGCGTACGCATACGATGAACAGCACTACCCTCCCCCGCCGCCCTCGCTGGCGCAGCCTCGCCCTGCTGGCGCTGATCCTCGCGCCGCTGCTCTGGCCGTTGGAACGCCTGGCCGAGCATTACTACCGCAATGAGTTGCTGAGCCAGAATCGCCAGACGCTGGACCTGTATGTCGCCAACCTGCTCGGCACGCTGCACCGCTATGAGGTGCTGCCGCAAATCCTCGGCGATCTGCCGGGCTTGCGCGCAATGCTGGCCAACCCGCAGGACAAACAGGCCCAAAACCAGGCGAACCTGCTGTTGATGAACACAGCTCGTCAGACCGGCGCGGAAGTGATCTACCTGATGGCCCCTAACGGAGACACCCTGGCCGCATCCAATTGGGACAAGCGCGACAGTTTCGTCGGCCGCAACTTTGCCTTCCGGCCGTACTTCAGCAACGCGATGGCGGGCCAATTGGGGCGGTTTTTCGGGCTGGGCACCACGTCCGCCAAGCGTGGCTATTTCTTCGCGGCTGCCGTGCGGGATGGCAACACCGTGATCGGCGTGTTGGTGGTGAAGGTCGACCTGGACCTGACCGAAACCCTCTGGGGCAAGACACCCGAGCAATTGCTGGTGACCGATCACAACGGCGTGGTGATTCTCACCTCGAATCCCAGCTGGCGTTTTCGCGCCACGCGCCCGCTCAGTGAAGAAGAAAAGCAGGCCATCGTCGCCATTCAACCGTATCCCACCCGCGACCCGCGGCCTTTGCAGCTCGATGAAAATGGCTGGCTGACGCAGACGCAACAAATCGATGAAACAGGCTGGAGCGTGAACATCCTGGCACCCAAGGTGCTGGTGTCGCGCCCGGTGCGAACGGTCGTCGCCATCGGGGGCGCGGCCTTGTTGGTGTTGATGCTGCTGCTCGGCATCATGATGCAGCGGCGTCGGCATTATCTGGATCGCATCCATTTCGAAGGCAAGGCCAGGCGCGAACTGGAAGCGCGGGTCATCGAGCGCACCAGCGATCTGGAAGGTCTCAACCAGCGCCTGCGCCAGGAAGTGCTCGAACGCGAGCACGCGCAGCAAGAGCTGTTTCGGGCTCAGGATGAGCTGGTCCAGGCGGGTAAATTGTCGGCGCTGGGCACGATGTCGGCGAGTATCAGCCATGAGCTCAATCAGCCATTGGCGGCGATTCGCAGCTACGCGGAAAACGCCGAGATTCTTCTCGACCATCAACGCACCGACGATGCGCGCGGCAACCTCAAGCTGATCAGTGAGCTGACTGGCCGCATGGCGTCGATCATCGCGCATTTGCGGGCCTTCGCCCGCCGCGACCGGCATGCACCGGAAAGCGTGGCCCTGCAGCCCGCACTGGATGATGCCTTGGCGCTGCTCGCCAAGCGCCGCCGCGCCATGGACGTGGAATTGATCCGCGACCTGCCCGCCGCCACGCTCTGGGTACAGGCGGGGGAAACCCGCTTGCGCCAGGTGCTGGGCAACCTGCTGGCGAACGCGCTCGATGCGCTGACCGAAAAAGGCCCGCCACGCAAGTTGTGGATAAGTGCCGAACACAATGCCGAGGGCGTCAATCTGTACATTCGCGACAACGGCCCGGGATTTTCCCGCGAAGCATTGGAGCACGCGCGTGAGCCGTTCTTCACCACCAAGACCCGTACGCAGGGGTTGGGGCTGGGCCTTGCGATCTGCGATACCCTGATGCGCGCACTGGGCGGCGAGCTGCTGTTCGCCAACCACCCTGAAGGCGGCGCGCTGCTCACACTGCGCATGCGCACGGCCGCATCAGGGGTCAGTCTTCAACCGCCGGAGGATTTATCTGCATGACCACGGAGACCGCCATCGACAGCCGCGTGCAGGTGGTGCTGATCGACGACGACCCGCATCTTCGTCAGGCCCTGAGCCAGACCCTGGACCTGGCAGGCCTCAAGGTGCTGTCGCTCAGCGATGCCAAAGGCGTTCCGGCGCGGCTCGAACGTGACTGGCCTGGGGTGATCGTCAGCGATATCCGCATGCCCGGCATCGATGGCCTTGAATTGCTTAACCAGCTGCACGCCCAGGATCCTGAGTTGCCCGTGCTGCTGATCACTGGTCACGGCGACGTACCTTTGGCGGTGCAGGCAATGCGCGCGGGGGCCTACGACTTTTTGGAAAAGCCTTTCGCCAGCGACGCGTTGCTCGATAGCGTACGCCGCGCATTGGCCTTGCGCCGGCTGGTGCTCGATAACCGCAGCCTGCGGATGGAACTGAGCGACCGCCAGCAATTGAGCGCGCGGTTGGTGGGGCTTTCGGCGCCCATCCAGCGCCTGCGGGATCAGATCGGCGCACTGGCGGCCACCAAGGCCGACGTGTTGATTTTGGGCGAGACCGGCGCAGGCAAAGAAGTGGTTGCGCGCGCGCTGCATGACCTGTCGAGCCGACGCAATGGCCCCTTCGTGGCGATCAACGCCGGAGCGCTGGCCGAATCGGTGGTGGAAAGCGAACTCTTCGGCCACGAACCGGGTGCGTTCACCGGAGCCCAAAAGCGGCGCATCGGTAAGTTCGAGTTTGCCAACGGTGGCACGCTGTTTCTCGATGAGATCGAGAGCATGAGCATGGACGTGCAAGTCAAATTGCTGCGGCTGTTGCAGGAGCGAGTCGTCGAGCGCTTGGGCGCCAACCAGCAGATCCCGCTGGATATCCGCATCGTTGCCGCCACCAAGGAGGATCTGCGCCAGGCCGCCGACCAGGGGCGCTTCCGCGCCGACTTGTATTACCGTTTGAATGTCGCCCCCTTGCGCATTCCGCCCCTGCGCGAGCGGGGCGAAGACGCCTTGGTGCTGTTCCAGCATTTCGCAGACGCCGCCAGCCTGCGCCATGGCCTGAGCCGCCGCGAACTCCAACCGGGACACCGAGCGATGCTGTTACGCCATAGTTGGCCCGGCAACGTGCGTGAATTGCAGAACGCGGCTGAACGCTTCGCGCTGGGCCTTGAGCTGGAACTCGAAGGCGGCGCCCCTCAGCCAGTGCACGCGTCGACCGGGGGTTTGAGCGATCAGGTCGAGGCCTTCGAACGGGCGCTCATCGCCGCGGAATTGACCCGCCCTCACAGCTCGGTGCGCAGCCTGGCCGAAGCGCTGGGCGTGCCGCGCAAGACGTTGCATGACAAGCTGCGCAAGCATGGCCTGAATTTCAGTGGGGGGGCTTCGGATGACAGCGAATGAATCGGGCTCTCCCGCCCAACACCTCGAACAGGTGCTGTACCGGGACATTCCCTTGACGCGGCACATGGGCGTCAAAGTCATTCAATGGCAGGACCACCGCCTGCATTTGCATCTGCCGTTGGCTCCGAACGTCAATCACAAGAGCACGCTGTTCGGCGGCAGCCTGTATTGCGGCGCGGTACTGGCAGGCTGGGGCTGGTTGTATCTACGGCTGAAGGAAGCAGGAATAGACGACGGCCACATCGTCATCCAAGACGGCCAGATCAGCTATCCGCTGCCCGTGAAAGCTGACGCAATCGCCATTTGCGATGCGCCGGATCACGCGACGTGGGACAGGTTCCTGAAGCTCTATCAGCGCCGCGGCCGCGCCAGGCTGGCACTGCCTACGCGCATCGTCGTCGAAGGCTCGGATGATTCGGCAGTGGCGTTTGTCGGCCAGTACGTGCTGCATCGATAACTGCGAGGCCGCCAGATGGGAGCCGGTGCAGGTCTCCCGCTCCGGTCGGTACCGGAGCGCGACCAGCGATCAGCCCTTGGCCAACTCAACCAATGCGCCACGCCAGGCTGCGTCTTTGGGCAATGCCAAGAAGAACCCATTCAGCAACGATTCCCGGGCCGGATAATCGAACGCTTCGCCCGCCAGATTCAACACTGCGCCGCCAGCCCCTTCCAGAACGCCCTGGGCGGCCGCCGTATCCCACTGTGAGGTCGGTGCGAGTCTGGGGTAACAATCCGCCGAACCTTCTGCCACCAGGCAGAACTTCAATGAGCTGCCGATGTTGGTCAACTGCAGCTCACCCACCACTGACGAAAGGCCTGCCAGCAGTTTTTCCTGTGCCGGACTGGAATGACGACGGCTGGCGACTACCGTAAACGCCTCGCCCTCGACCGGCTGTTGGCGGACGCTGATCGGCTGAACGTGCTGGGGACTGTCACTGCGCCATGCACCCAAACCGTCGCCGCCGAAGTAACAGCGATCATGCGTCGGCATCGACACGACGCCGAACACGACCCGGCCGCGTTCGATCAGCGCGACATTGACGGTGAATTCGTCACTGCCGGAAATGAACTCCTTGGTGCCGTCCAGCGGGTCCACCAGCCACCAGCGCTCCCACCGAGCGCGCTCGTGCAGCGGAACGTCCGCGTCCTCTTCGGACAGAATGTGAATGCTGGGGTCCAGCGCCTTCAGTCCGCTCACCAACACTTCGTGGGCCGCCAGGTCCGCAGCCGTCACCGGCGAGTTATCCGATTTGGCCGTGACCTCCACACCTGAGCGCCAGAAGGGCAGGATCGCCTCGCCTGCCTGTCGGCACAGGGCAATCACCGGTGACAGCAAGGGATGGGGCAACGCTGAAAAAACGCCGGTCATGCTTGAAACGCTCCGCGTAGGGTCAACAGGTCACGGGCCAGGTACAACGCCGCCAGCGCGCGACCTTCGGAAAATTGAGGATTTTGGGCCAGACTGGCCAGGTCACGCAGGTTGATTCTGTCCACGCGCATCGGTTCGGGCTCATCGCCCAACAAACGCTCTTCGTACAGGTCGGTGGCCAACACCACTTGAATCTTCTGGCTCATGTAGCCCGGCGACAGCGAAAGCTCGGTGAGGTGTTCAAGGTTGCGCGCACCGAACCCGGCTTCTTCCTTGAGTTCGCGGTTGGCCGCCGCCAGCACATCTTCACCCGGCTCGACGAGGCCTTTGGGCAACGAGAGTTCGTATTCATCGGTACCACCGCAATACTCCTCCACCAGCACAGCGTGCTCGGCATCCAGCATCGCTACGATCATCACCGCGCCGTAACCGTTACCTCGCCCCACCAGGCGCTCATAAACGCGCTCGACACCGTTGGAAAAGCGCAACTGCACCTCCTCGACACGGAAGAGACGGCTACTGGCGACAATTTCCCGTGCGAGGACGGTAGGTTTCTGGCGCATGACAAGCTCCTTGGCATAGACGGGTTACTATACCGTGGCTTTTCTGAATGTCTGTGCCCGATGGCCACAGCGATTTATTCAACGCCGAGAGACCACGATGCCTTCTTTGCCCTGGCACGATATCGACACCGTTCTGCTGGATATGGACGGGACGCTGCTCGACCTCCACTTCGACAACCATTTCTGGCTGGAGCACCTTCCGCAACGTTATGCCCAATTGCACGGTGTCAGCCTGGCGATGGCGCACATGGAACTGATGCCACTGTTCGAGAAGAACGCGGGGACCTTGAACTGGTACTGCACTGACTTCTGGAGCGCAGAGCTGAACCTGTCGGTGAAGGATCTGAAGGTCGAAATCGCCCACTTGATCGCCCTCAGGCCGGACGCGGAGACCTTCCTGGCCGCCGTCCAGCGAGCAGGCAAACGGGTGATCATGATCACCAACGCTCACCGCGACTCGCTGTCGTTGAAAATGGAGCGGCTGGAGCTGGCGCCTTATTTCGAACGCCTGATCAGCTCCCACGATTACGGTTATCCAAAAGAAAACCCGCAGTTCTGGGATGCGTTGCACGACGATATCCAATTCGACCCGGCCCGCAGCCTGTTCATCGATGACACCCTGCCCATTTTGCGCAGAGCGCAGCGCTATGGCGTGAAGCATTTGCTGGCGGTGCGTGAACCCGACAGCCGCAAGGGGCCGAAGGACACCGAGGAGTTCGCTGCGGTTGAGGATTATCGGGCGTTGATTCAAGGCCTTTGCCCCCCGTTGCGATGAACACGGGGGGCGTCGAAGTTGGAGGGTACGCGCTTGCAAGTCTGAACCTGGCTGCACATCTGCGCCTCACCCATCCCCATGCGACAGGTCGCCGCGCTAGAATCCCCGAGCCAGACCGGCGCAAATCGGAGTGACAATGGACATCAAACAGCTGAAATTCCTGATTGCCCTCGACGAAACCCGACATTTCGGACAGGCCGCTGCCCGGTGCCACATCACCCAGCCCACGTTGTCCATGCGCTTGCGCAGCCTGGAAGAGGAGCTTGACCTGCCTCTGGTCAATCGGGGTCAGCGTTTTGAAGGTTTCACCGCACCCGGTGAGCGGGTTCTGGCCTGGGCACGGACGGTGCTGGCCGCTTACGACGGTTTGCAGGCAGAAGCCGCCGCCTGTCGTGGGCATCTGGTCGGGACGCTGAGGCTCGGCGTGGTGCCGCTGTCGAACTTCGACCCCTTGCCGCTGCTGCAACGCCTGCACGAGGCTCACCCGAACATGCGTTTCGAGTTGTCTTCGCTCAGCTCCGAGCAGATTCTCGACCACCTGGCGAGCAACCGTCTGGACCTGGGCGTGTCTTACCTGGAGCGTCTGGACACCGAGCGCTTCGATTCGCTGGAACTGGCCGAAACCCGCATGGGGCTGATTTACGACCAGCGGCATTTCAGCTTCGGCGACGCACCGTTGAGTTGGGAAAGCCTGATCGAACTGCCCTTGGGAATGCTGACGAGCGGCATGCATTTCCGTCAATCCATCGATCACAACTTTCACAGCCGTGGCCTTGAACCGCAGCCACTGATCCAGACCGATGCCGTCCACCAACTGCTGCAAGCCGTTCACGGGGGTTTCTGTTGCGCAATCATGCCGCTGGATGGAGGCCTGGAATCCCTGACCACGCACTTGCGTCTGCAACCCATCGAACAGGCCCAGACGCTGGCGAGACTGGGGCTGATCATGCGCCGCTCCGCCCCCCGCTCGGCGTTGGCAGAAGCCTGTTTCGGCCTCTACCAGAAAATGATCGAGACACCTTGATCGACGTCATCTATCAGTGCATCAGTACTAGCGATTAGACGTTATCTCATCGACGGCCTAGGCTTAGAACCTGTTAAATCTGCCGGTACGTCCCGATGCATCCCAAGCACACGGAAAGCACGGCGCCCGCAAAACCACTGCCCGCGCCCGCCGCAAGCCAGTCTTACCGCTACTCGAACCTGGAACACGACACGTCCGAGCCCACCGCGCTCGCCGAAGAAGTCGCGTTGGCGATTGCCTATAACGGCATCAGCCAAGCGGTGATGCTGGTAACTCCCAGCGATCTGGAAGACTTCATCGTCGGTTTCAGTATTGGCAGCGGCATCATCGAATCGCCGGATGAAATCTACGACATCAAGCTGGGTGGCTGCGGCTCTGCGCAAACCGCAGAAGTGGAAATCGCCAGTCGCGCGTTCTGGAATCTCAAGACTCAGCGCCGCCAGTTGGCAGGCACCAGTGGCTGCGGGCTGTGCGGCGTAGAGGCCGTGGAACAGGCGCTGCCCGACCTGAACGTATTGCCGGGCGCACCGTTGCCACCGGCGCAATGGCTCAAGGGGCTCAGGGAGCGTCTGGATGACTTCCAGCCGCTGGGCCAACACTGCGGCGCGGTCCATGCGGCCATGTTCATGAACGATCGAGGCGAATTGATGCTGGGTCGTGAAGACATCGGGCGGCACAACGCTCTCGATAAATTGATCGGCGCGCTGATCCGACAGAACGTTCCGACCCAGGGTGGCCTGGCCATCGTCACCAGCCGCTGCAGCCTCGAATTGATCCAAAAAGTTTTGCGCGCCGGGATACAGACCCTTGTCAGCCTGTCTTCGCCCACGGGCCTGGCGCTGCAATGGGCCCGTCGCCATAACCTCAATCTCATCCATCTGCCGAAACACAGCGCGCCGCGGGTCTATAGTCCCGCCTTGGAGAATTAAGCGTGAGCATGCACAAACAAGCCGATAAGACACCCGTTCCGCGCTACAAGCCCTACAAAGGCCCGGCCGGTGGATGGGGCGCCCTGATCAGCGTGACCCAAGCCTGGCTGACCAGCGACAACGCCCTGAAAAACCTGCGCGCGATGCTCAAGACCAACCAGAATGGGGGCTTCGACTGCCCAGGCTGTGCATGGGGCGACTCGCCTGAAAGCGGCATGGTCAAGTTCTGCGAAAACGGCGCCAAGGCCGTGAACTGGGAGGCCACCAAGCGCCGCGTCGACCCGTCCTTCTTCGCCCGCTACAGCGTCAGCTCCTTGCTGGAGCAGAGCGACTACTGGCTTGAATATCAGGGCCGTATCACCGAGCCCATGGTCTACGACGCCCAGACGGATCGTTACAAACCGATTGCCTGGGACGATGCGTTTGCCCTCATCGCCAAGCACCTGAATAACCTGCCCAGCCCGAACATGGCCGAGTTCTACACCTCGGGTCGGGCCAGCAACGAAGCGGCGTATCTTTACCAGCTGTTCGTTCGTGCCTACGGCACCAACAACTTCCCCGACTGCTCGAACATGTGTCACGAGGCCAGCGGCGTCGCCCTGTCGCAAAGCGTGGGCGTGGGCAAAGGCACCGTCACGTTCGACGACTTCGAACATGCGGACGCTATTTTCGTCTTGGGGCAGAACCCCGGCACCAACCACCCACGAATGCTCGAACCGCTGCGAGAGGCGGTCAAGCGTGGCGCTCAGGTGGTCTGCGTCAACCCACTCAAAGAACGGGGTCTGGAGCGCTTCCAGCATCCTCAGCACCCGATCGAAATGCTCAGCAACGGCTCCGAGCCGACCAACACCGCCTATTTCCGCCCAGCGCTGGGAGGCGACATGGCCCTGCTGCGGGGGATGGCCAAATTCCTGTTGCAGTGGGAGCGCGATGCGCAGGCCAAAGGTGAGCCTGCGGTGTTCGATCACGACTTCATCAACGAACACACAAACGGTGTGTTGGATTACCTGGCCAAGGTCGACGAGACCCCATGGGACTTCATCGTCGAACAGTCCGGCCTTCCCCTGACGGATATCGAGCGCGCTGCGCGGATGTACGCCAAGGGCAAGAACGTGATCATGTGCTGGGCGATGGGGATCACCCAGCACCGCCATTCGGTACCGACCATTCAAGAGGTCGCGAACCTGATGCTGCTGCGTGGCAACATCGGCAAACCCGGCGCTGGCCTTTGTCCGGTTCGTGGGCACAGTAACGTGCAGGGCGACCGCACCATGGGCATCAACGAGCGCCCGCCAGCGTTCTTCCTCGATGCGCTGGAAAAACGCTTCCAGTTCAAAGTCCCACGCGAGAACGGCCACAACGTTGTCGAAGCCATCCATGCCATGCTCGAAGGGCGTGCGAAAGTGTTCATCGGTCTGGGCGGCAACTTCGCTCAAGCGACCCCGGACAGCCCGCGCACTTTCCAGGCGCTGCGCAATTGCGACCTGACCGTGCAGATCAGCACCAAGCTCAATCGCAGCCACCTGACCCACGGCAAGGAAGCGCTGATCCTGCCATGCTTTGGTCGGACCGACATCGACATGCAGGCTCAAGGCCCTCAAGCCGTCACCGTGGAAGACTCCTTCAGCATGGTTCACGCCTCCAACGGTCAACTCAAGCCGCTGTCGAATCAGATGCGCTCCGAGCCGGCGATTCTGGCGGGTATCGCCAACGCGACGGTCGGTAAAAACCCCGTGGACTGGCTGTGGCTGGTGGAAGATTACAGCCGTATTCGCGACCTGATTGCCGACACCATTCCGGCGTTCAAGGACTTCAACGAGAAGATCAAGCATCCGGGTGGGTTCTACCTGGGCAATACCGCAGGTTCGCGCAAGTGGAACACGCCAACTGCCCGCGCCAACTTCAAATCCAATCGGTTGCCGCAAGACCTGCTTCATGAAGGCATTCGCGGAGCCGGCGTCGTGCCGGACCTGATCATGCAGTCGATGCGCTCGCACGACCAGTACAACACCACGATCTACGGCCTGGACGATCGTTACCGCGGGGTGAAAGGCCAGCGCGACGTGCTGTTCCTGAATGAGGCCGATATCGTGCGGCTGGGCTTCGTCCCAGGCCAGAAAGCCGATATCGTGTCGATCTGGGGCGATGACATCGTGCGTCGCGTCAAAGGGTTCACGCTGTTGCCGTTCGATATTCCCGCTGGCCAGGCGGCCGCCTACTATCCAGAAGTGAACCCTCTGGTCCCGCTGGAAAGCGTCGGTGAGGGCAGCCATACGCCGACGTCCAAGTTCGTCGCGATCAAATTGGAACGTCACAGCGAAGTGACACGGATCGTCTGATCCGCTGGCGAGCATCGATAGACAGCAGTCTTCAGGTGCCACCAACCGCGACAGGATCAGGCCCCACAAAAAAGGCCCGAATCGTCTGATTCGGGCCTGTTTGAAGTAGTCTAAGACTGGTCTAAAAGCCTTAAGTTCCAAAGCAAAAACAATAACTTATCGATTTGTATACAGATCGTGTTATTCGTCGGATTTCGATTGTGACAAATTCTTCATGATTGCAGGATCGCCTCGTCATCCCTACGAGCATCCTGACATGAAGTATTCCTCGATTCTGTTGTTGTCTCTCTCCCTGGCCACCGGGTTTGCCTCTGCAGGCGACAACCTGAACGCTGGTGTGGGCGGCGCATTGGGTGGGGTACTGGGTTCGGTCGTTGGCCAACAGATTGGTGGCAGCACCGGATCGGCGATCGGCGCAGGCCTGGGCGGCGCCGCAGGTGGCGCAGTGGGCGCCAACCGTCATAACCGCACTGAAGCTGCCATTGGAGGTGGCCTTGGCGCAGCGGGCGGCAACGTCATTGGCCGCAGCGTCGGCGGCAGCACCGGTAGCCTCATTGGCGCAGCAGCGGGCGGTGGCGCCGGCGGCGCGCTGGGTAACTACATGGGCGAAGAGAGTCGTCGTGACGATGACCGTCGCGGCTATCGTGGCGACCGCCGTCACTACGATCATGGACCTCGCCACCGCCACCATGACCGCGGGCACCACCGTGGCTGGCGCCATCGTTGATCCGTAATGTCATCCCTGAACCGGCCGCCTAAAAGCGGCCGGTCTCGTTTCAGACCAACAGCTTTTCCATGGCTACACGTAAAGGCACGGGAATCGGCACGGGTTGGTTTGATGCGCGGTCCACGAACACATGGACAAAACGCCCCGCTGCACACGCTTCCTGCTCCCCTGACTTGAATACAGCAAGCTCGTACTGCACCGAACTGTTACCCAACTTGCCGACCCTTAGGCCCACTTCGATCAGGTCCGGGAAGGCAATCGACGCAAAATAGTCGCATGACGAACTCACCACGAACCCCACCACCTCGCCACTGTGAATATCCAGCCCACCACACTCGATCAGATAGCTGTTCACTGCGCTGTCGAAATAGCTGTAATAGGTCACGTTGTTGACGTGACCATACAGGTCATTGTCGTGCCAGCGAGTGGTGATAGGTTGGAAATGGCGGTAGTCGCCGCGAAGTGAGGGCGTCATTCAGAAGTCCTTCCAGTGGTCGATCAATCGATCATACGGGGAAGCGCTCTCAATGAGGCATTCCATTAATGACCGGCGCAAGGCGCGGGCCAAGGCGCAAAGTGATTAGGCCCTACTAGCAAAACAACATCGCGCCGTTTAACCTCGCGGCATCGTCACCCGCGCTTCGCAAAACCATTCAGGGTTTCGACGCGCAGAAACCGAGACGCGCCAAGGAGAGGCAATGCCGTTCAAACAGCCGCCCGAAGATGACGGGCAGATCGTCATGCAACGTCTGGCATCCGACCAGTTCGACGTGGTATTGGGTTCACATCCCGGCAAGCGAAAGGTCGCCCCGGCCAAAACGACATGGCCGCTCAGCAGTATCGCCATTTGCTTGGCATTGGTTGGGACGATCATCTACCTCGTTACCCAGATGTTTCATCCCGCAAAGCCTCCAACGGCGGTTGTCGTTGTCACTGCCCCGCCCATCGAGGCCAGTGATGAGGCTACCTCGACCACCCCGCCGCCGGAAATCCGCACCAACGAGCAAGTTGTCTACATCGCCCCTAGGCCCGCCACCCAACCCGCAACGTCCAAGCGGCTGGATGACTGCCTTAAGGAAGGAAATGTCATCGACCGCGACGTCATCAACTGCCGGTTCGGAGATCCGCAACCTACCGACTACAACGCACCCCGCCCGCAAGGAATGGTGTCCGATCGATACATGGCGCAATACCGCTCATCAGCTACCCGGCCCAAATCCGAACCGACTGCCCATTACGATGTGGCTGGGGTATTCATCCGTGAAGTCGACGGCCGTAACCGCTATGAAGCGCGTTATCGCATCTATAACAACCACATCGAAAACAGCAGCGTTTGCATGAATTTCAAAAGTGACAGCGTTGAGTATCGCGAATGCAGACGCGCTGCCGAGCCGTATTTCAAAGACATGTGCAGTGACTGGAGCAAGCGTGTTGCCAGAGACAAGGAAGAGAAGAACAAGCTGGCGCAGGAACAGTATTGCGAAGCGGCGCGAAGTTATCGGCCTTGATCACCCCGCTTTGGCACTCCTTTTGACCCTGTCGATGAGGACAGGAAAAAGTGAGTGGTTCTTTTCTCACCCCGTATCGGTGAGGTCTATGAAGTGATGCTGCGATCGGAAAGACATCAATAAAAAAACCGCCCCGAAGGGCGGTTTCTCGTTCAGCAGAACCCGATCTTACAACTTCGGACCCGCTGCCTTGATGGCGTCGCTCACTTCGAACTTTTTGAAGTTCTCGATAAACAGGCCGGCCAGTGCTTTGGCAGCCTCATCGTATGCAGCCTTGTCAGCCCAGGTGTTGCGTGGGTTGAGCAGCGCGGTGTCGACGCCTGGAACGGACTTCGGCACGTCCAGATTGATCGTGTCCAGATGCTCGGTTTCAGCACCGACCAGCGAGCCGCTCTGAATGGCTGCGATGACGCCACGAGTGGTCGGAATGTTGAAGCGCTTGCCAACGCCGTAGCCACCGCCGGTCCAGCCGGTGTTGACCAGGTAGACCTTGGAGCCGAAGCCGCGGATGCGCTTGATCAGCAGCTCTGCGTACTCGCCCGCCGGACGCGGGAAAAACGGCGCGCCGAAGCAGGTGGAGAAGGTCGACTTGATGCCAGCGCCCGAGCCCATTTCGGTCGAACCGACCAGCGCGGTGTAGCCCGACAGGAAGTGGTAGGCCGCTTGTTCTTCGCTGAGGATCGACACAGGCGGCAGAACGCCGGTCAGGTCACAGGTCAGGAAGATCACAGCGTTTGGCTCGCCACCCAGGTTCTTCTCGGAGCGTTTTTCAACGTGCTCCAGCGGGTACGCGGCGCGGCTGTTCTGGGTCAGGCTGCTGTCGGCGTAGTCGGCGTGCTTGTTGGCATCCAGAACCACGTTTTCCAGCACGGCGCCGTGTTTGATGGCTTTCCAGATGACCGGCTCGTTCTTCTCGGAGAGGTCGATGCACTTGGCGTAGCAACCGCCCTCGATGTTGAACACCACGCCCTCGCCCCAGCCGTGCTCGTCGTCACCGATCAGGTAACGGCTTTCGTCGGCGGACAGGGTGGTCTTGCCGGTGCCCGACAGGCCGAAGAACAGGGTGACATCGCCTTCCTCACCAATGTTGGCGGCACAGTGCATTGGCAGCACATCCGCGGCTGGGAGCAGGAAGTTCTGCACCGAGAACATGGCTTTTTTCATCTCGCCGGCGTACCGCATACCCGCGATCAAGACCTTCTTCTGAGCGAAGTTGAGGATGACGCAACCATCGGAGTTGGTGCCGTCACGCTCGGGCACGCACTCGAAATTGGCAACGTTCAGCACTTGCCACTCTTCACGACCGGCCGGGTTGTATTGGGCCGGATTGATGAACAGGCAACGACCGAAAAGGTTCTGCCAGGCCGTTTGGGTGGTCATCTTGACGGCCAGGTAGTGGTCGGCCGCCGCGCCTACGTGAACGTGAGAAACGAAGTGTTCCTGAGCGTTGTTGAACGCTTCCACACGCGCCCATAGCGCATCGAATTTGTCAGCTGGGAATTTGCGGTTGATCGGACCCCACGCAATGGCATCCGTGGTGGTCGGTTCATCGACGATGAAACGGTCGACTGGCGAACGGCCCGTACGATGGCCGGTTTCGACCACCAGAGCGCCGGTATCGGACAGTACGCCTTCGCCGCGATTGAGGGCTTCTTTAACCAGATCGTCGACACTGAGATCGGTGTGAACGGCGTTATTGGCTTGCGTCATGAGATTCCCCGTCGGCCCGCTGGCCGAGTGCTCCAAACGTTTTGTAGTAGAAAAACCCAAACTACTACAGCTAAAAAGTGGCCGGATTATGCCAGAACCGCCCAAAAAAGGTAGGGCCCTCTTGTCAGAACTACATAATGAAAAGCCCGGCCCGCCGGGCAGAAACCATTCAGCCCGGCGCCCGCACTACATCAATGACGAGTGTCGGAGGGGATGTCGACCCCGCCACCGGCAAACAGTTGCGCGACATCGGTAGCGTCGAACAGATAGCGCTGGTTGCAGAACTGGCAATCGATCTCGACGATCCCGTTGTGCTCGGCGACCAGCTGTTGTGCATCTTCCGCGCCAAGGCTGACGAGGGCATTGGCGGAACGCTCGCGAGAGCAGCTGCAACGGAAAATCAGCGGCTGTACATCGAACATTCGCACCGCGTCTTCATGGAACAGACGATGAAGAACGGTCTCGTTATCGAGGCTCAACAGCTCTTCGCCGGTCAGCGTGTTGGCCAACGCCCGAACGTGTTGCCAGCTTGCCTGGCGTTCGTCCTCGTCTTTCAGGCGCTCAGGGGGTAGCTGCTGAAGCAGGAAACCACGCGCTCGCTTTCCATCGGCATACAGCCAGAACTCCGTGGGCAATTGCTCGGACTGAACGAAGTAATCCGACAGGCAACGGGCAAGGTTCTCCCCTTGCAGATCGACGATGCTTTGATAGCGCTTGCCCTGCCGTGGGTCGATGTTGATGACCAGCGTGCCTTCGGGCATCAACTCTTGCAGGGTGGCGCCGGGCTGGATCAGGCTCTCGTCGTACCGGGCGATACCGCGCAACTCGCGATCGCTCGAGCATTCGACCATCAGCAGCGAGACAGGGCCTTGAGAACGCGCCTGCAGCACCAGCAGACCGTCGAACTTGAGCGTGCCGACCAGCAAGGCCGCGGCAGAGAGCATTTCGCCCAACAACTGCGCCACCGGTTCAGGGTACGGGTGTTTGGCCAGCACTTCGGCGTAGCTGCGTTCCAGCGAGGCCAGTTCGCCTCGAACGTCGCTGTCATCGAACATGAAGCGCTGGGTGTTATCGGTATCCGGGAAATCGTGCATGGGAAATTGGTATCTGAAGTGATGACAAAGTGATGACGACCGCTTATAAAACGCGATTTAGCACCGACCAGGTGCACTGTCATGCCGATGGGGGCATTTTATGGACTATCCAGCGCTGTTCCAACCCAAGTGGAACGCCAAAAAATTCCTGCTGTGTAATCTAGTAGCGCTTGCACTGCTGCTGGTGTGGATCTGGCCGACGGGCCATGCGGCCTTTACCCAATTCGACGAGTGGTTTTTCCATCTTCTGAATCAGCCGCTCACGCAAAACAAAGCCTGGCTGTGGACTTGGACCATCGCCAGCATGCGCCCCTTCGACATCATCGTCGGGCTGATTCTGTTGATGTTGCTGATCAAGGGCGACTGGGTCTTCAAAGCAGCACAGACCCGCGCGGCACTGATCGGGTTCGTTCTGACCCTGATTCTGCTGCTCATCATCCGTACCGTCTTCTCCAAGATCATAGATCACACTTCACTTCAGCACGACAGCGCTTCAATGGTGATTCCGGACGCGGTCAAACTCAGCGAAATTTTCCCCACACTCGAAGACAAGTGGCAGCTCAAGGATCGATCGAGCCAAAGCTTCCCGGGCGATCACGCCTCCGTATTGCTGATCTGGGCCATGTTCATGACGGTCTATAGCCGCACGGTTGGCCAACGTGTAGTGATTTGGGTGCTGGCCTTCCTGTTCATGATGCCCCGGCTGGTCGCGGGTGCACACTGGGGGCAGGACGATTACATCGGGGGCGTGATGATTGCCCTGCTCGCGCTCGCCTGGAGTTGCTATACACCGTTCGCAGCCCACGCTACACGATTCCTGATGCGAGTGACGGCACCGCTTTTCAACCTGTTCGGCAAGCTTCCCTTGCTCGGATGCCTGAGCATCATGAAGCCAGGCGCGCGTGCCTGACGTCCTCATTCAGCATGATTTGTCGGCGGCATCCGTCGTTGCCGCCGGTAAGGTCTGCTGCTCTGTAAAGCGCTCAGTCATCCCCTGAGCGAAACTGAAAGAGTTGCCGCCGTTGCTTCTTGGTCGGCTTGCCATCCGTGGTAAGCCCCAGGCTTCCGGCCTTGCGCATATCGGCAGCCTTTTCACGCCTGGCGACGCTTTCAGGCGTTTCGCTGTAAAGCAACTGCGCTTCGGGCGCGCCGCGCCGGACGACGGACAGCGCCTTGACCACGACCGTGCGATCATCAAAACCGGTTCGGATCTCGAACGTATCGCCGATCCGCGGCTCTTTACCCGGCTTGCAGCGCTCGCCGCGGCAATGCACCTTGCCGCTTTCGATCGCCGCTTTGGCCAATGCACGCGTTTTGAAAAAGCGTGCTGCCCACAGCCATTTGTCCAGACGAACCTTATCGTCTTCCTCTGGCTTTTGTGTCATCTGAATTCCTCAATTACGTGATAGTCAGAACTGTACTACGCAACGCCGGGCGTACAGTAACCCTCGGGCTTGGTTAGAATCTTCCACACATAAGTAAGGGCATGCACACGCATGCGCCTCAGGCTATCGTGGGCAGAACGCGCAAACGTACGGGATCGCTTTGAAAACATTCGACCATCTCACAGTCATCGGCCTTCGCGAGTGGGTGGCGCTGCCCAATCTGGGAGTCGCAGGCCTTCGCGCCAAGATCGACACCGGCGCCAGCACCTCAAGCCTGCACGCCACGGAAATAGAACCCTTCGAGCGCGATGGTGAACAGTGGGTGCGCTTCAACGCTCACCTGGGGACCGTCGTGCAGTTACGCCATCGTCGCTGCGAAGCGCAACTGGTGGCGATGAAGACCATCAAAAGCTCCAACGGCCAGGCCCAGGTGCGATACGTCATTCGCACCGCGATGGCTCTGGGCGACCGGGTCTGGCCAGTGGAATTCACCCTGGCCTGCCGAAAAGCCATGCGTTACCGATTGCTTCTGGGTTCCAAAGCCTTGATTGACGGCCAACTGGTGGTCAACCCAGGCGTCACTTACGTTCAGGACAAGCCGACCTTTCCGGCTTCCAATTCCTCTGCCACAGGTGTTGCATGAAGATCGCTGTGCTGTCGCGAAATCCGCGTCTGTATTCAACTCGTCGTCTGGTCGAAGCCGGTACCCAGCGTGGCCATGAGGTCGTAGTGATCGATACTTTGCGCGCCTACATGAACATCGCGAGCCACAAGCCGCAGATCCACTACCGCGGTAAGCCGCTGGAAGGCTTCGATGCGGTAATTCCCCGGATCGGCGCGTCCGTCACTTTCTACGGCTGCGCGGTGCTGCGCCAGTTCGAAATGATGGGCGTTTTCCCGCTCAACGAATCCGTTGCCATCGCCCGCTCGCGAGACAAACTACGCTCCCTGCAACTGCTTTCGCGCCGGGGCATTGGCCTGCCCGTGACAGGCTTCGCTCACTCGCCCGACGACATTCCCGATCTGATTCAGATGGTCAATGGCGCGCCGCTGGTCATCAAAGTGCTGGAGGGCACCCAGGGCATCGGCGTCGTACTGTGCGAAACCGCAACGGCGGCAGAGTCGGTGATCGAGGCGTTCATGGGGCTCAAGCAGGACATCATGGTTCAGGAATACATCAAGGAAGCGGGCGGAGCGGACATCCGATGCTTCGTGGTCGGCGACAAGGTCATCGCCTCGATGATGCGCCAGGCCAAGCCCGGAGAGTTTCGCTCCAACCTGCACCGCGGCGGCACTGCCAGCTTGATCAAGATCACCCCCGAGGAGCGCATGACCGCCATTCGCGCCGCCAAAGTGATGGGGCTGAGCGTCGCCGGTGTCGACATCCTGCGATCCAACCACGGGCCCCTAGTGATGGAAGTGAATTCCTCGCCCGGGCTTGAAGGCATCGAAACCACAACGGGCAAGGATGTGGCGGGGATGATCATTCAGTACATCGAGAAAAACGGCGGGCCGCACATGACCCGGACGAAAGGCAAAGGCTAGGAGAGCGACGGCACGCACTGCAGGAACGATTCGTCGGCGCCTGCAGTGACCAGGATCATGGCCAGATTATCAAACGGCATCCCTGGGCAACATCAGCCCCAAAGGCAATCGCACTCGCGCCTCCAGCCCGCCACCGGACCGATTGCGAAGCTCGACATTGCCGCCGTGCATGGCAGCGATGCGTTTGACGATCGCGAGCCCGAGGCCGGTTCCTTTGCCCCCCCGCGCCCGGTCGCCCCGAGTGAAGGGGTTGAAGATGCCTTCCAGCTCGGAAGGGTCGATCCCCATACCCCGATCGAGCACGCTCAGCACCACATACGGCGCGCCACTGTCACCCGACACGTACGCCGCCACTTCGACATTGTCGCCAGCGTGGTGCATGGCATTGCCGATCAGGTTATTCAACAAGCGCTTCATCGAGACTCGGCGCAGCGGAAAGGGCGGAATCGATTCCAGCCGCGTGCGAACCTGCTCCACCGGGCTGTTATAGGGCGCAACCACCTCGCGAATCAATTCGACAAGGTTGACCTCTTCGACCTCTTCGTCGCGGCCATCCCGAATAAACGCCAGAAACTGATCGAGAATCGCGTCCATGTCTTCGATATCGCGGACCATGCCTTCCATGAACTCATTGTCACGGGGCATCAACTCCAGCGACAGGCGCAGCCTCGTCAACGGCGTGCGTAGATCATGGGAGACCCCAGCCAGCATCAATTCCCGCTCTTGCCCAGCCTGTTCCACATCCTCGGCCATCTGGTTGAACGCGCGATACACCTCCGTCATTTCGCTCGGCGTATCCCCTACGGGCAGGCGCACGCTACGCCCCTGACCCAATTGACGAGCCGCGAATACCAGCCGTTTGAGAGGCCGATTCAACTGGCTGACGAAGATCCATGCCGACGCGGTGGACAATAAGCCAATGGCCAGGAACCAACCCAGCACGCTCCAGATTTTCTGACCCCGAAGCGGATGCGGGTACAGAGGCACCTTGAGCCATCCGTCACCAAGACTTGGAGCACGCACCCACAAAGCGGGAGGCGCATGCACACGCAGACGCACTTCGGTGTCGGCGCCCAGCTCCGCCTGCATCTGACGCTGATAGATTTCCGAATAGGGCCAGTGCTGTTCACCTTCCGGCACCCCGCCGCCCACTACCCGAATCAGGCCTGCTGCGTCGGCGATCGTTTGCCGATCATTCTCATCGGCCGCCCAGTAAGCACGCAAAGTCAACGCGACGCCATGGCTGTATTGCCGGTCCACCAGCACGTCTTCGTTCATCAACAGATAGACCAGTGTCAGCGCTTTGGAGAAGAGCACGACGATGAGCACCAGCCACAGGGTGCGAGAGAAAAAGCTTTGCGGGAACCAGAGCGGTGTTTTCATGACAACAGCTACTTTGCAAAAGCGAGCCAGGCTCGCGAACGTTCGCGGGAGGCATCAGACAGCAAAACCAGCCACATCGAAGCCGCCCTTTGGACGATTCGACGTGGCTGGCCAGCCAATGAGCGCGAGCAAGTTGCCCGGTGATCAGTCTGCCGACTGCGCGTTACTGTTTGCCGGTGCCATCCGGCACGAATACATAACCCACGCCCCAGACCGTCTGGATGTAGCGGGGTTTGGCGGCATCCACCTCGATCAAGCGGCGCAGTCGGGAAATCTGCACGTCAATGGAGCGCTCGAGAGCGTCCCACTCACGACCTCGGGCCAGGTTCATGAGCTTGTCGCGTGTCAGCGGCTCCCGGGCGTGCATGACCAGCGCCTTAAGGACGGCGAACTCGCCTGTGGTCAGCATGTGGACCTCGTCGCCCTTCTTGAGCTCGCGCGTTGCCAGAGACAACTCGTATTCGCCGAAGGTAACGGTTTCATCTTCGCTGGCCGGCGCACCGGGCACCGGTGTGGATTGACGACGCAGGACGGCCTTGACGCGTGCCATCAGTTCGTCCGGGTTGAAGGGTTTGGCCAGGTAATCGTCGGCCCCCAATTCCAGGCCCTTGATCCGGCTCAGCTCGTCGCCTTTGGCCGTGAGCATGATGATCGGCACCTGGTTATTCGCCGCGCGGAGTCGGCGGCAGGCGGAAAGGCCATCTTCACCGGGCAGCATCAAGTCGAGCACCACGAGGTGAAAGACTTCGCGAGCCAGCAGGCGATCCATCTGCTCCACATTACCGACGGCGCGGGCGCGGTAGCCTTTGCTGGTGAAAAAACGTTCTAACAGGCTGCTCAGGCCCGGGTCATCGTCAACGATGAGGATTTTTTCGCCTTCAGCCGTTTGTGCAGTGCTGCTCATTGAATGCTCCTTTAGTCTCGGCGCGCATTATGGCGTAGCGGCGCCCATGTGCACCGTGTGCATTGTTAGCAGATTTTTCCTGTATCGCTACTGCCACCGTGCCTCGCCGGTTAGGGGGCGTAGCGGGCGCGGTCGCTGGCTGTACCGGGAATCGACAGGGCGATCCCCTAATCGGACCTCACTGGGTATAATGCGCCGCCCTCAACGTCAGGCAACGCTCGCTCAAGGCGGTTCGCCGGCCGCTGGATTTTTGTACACATATTTGCCAGGTGGTTTTATGGACAGTATCAACAGCCGCATCGCCGAAGAACTGGGCGTGCGCCCGCAGCAGGTCGAAGCGGCCGTCGCGCTGCTGGATGAAGGCTCGACCGTGCCTTTCATCGCTCGCTACCGTAAAGAAGTGACTGGCAGCCTCGATGACACCCAATTGCGTCATCTGGAAGAGCGCCTGCGCTATCTGCGCGAACTCGAAGAACGCCGCGTGGCGATCCTTGCCAGCATTGAAGAGCAAGGGAAGCTGACTCCGGAGCTGGCGCGCGATATCAAACTCGCCGACACCAAGACCCGCCTTGAAGATCTCTATCTTCCGTACAAGCAGAAACGGCGCACCAAGGGCCAGATCGCCCTGGAAGCAGGCCTCGGCGAATTGGCCGATGGCCTGTTCAATGATCCGACGCTGACGCCGGATGTCGAAGCCGCACGCTTCGTCGATGCCGAGAAGGGCTTCGCCGACGTCAAGGCGGTGCTCGAGGGCGCCAAGTACATCCTGATGGAACGTTTCGCGGAAGACGCTTCGCTGCTCGAAAAGCTGCGCGGTTTCCTCAAGCAGGAAGCCGTGATCAGCGCCCGCGTGGTGGCAGGCAAGGAGGAAGAAGGCGCGAAGTTCCGCGATTACTTCGAGCACGACGAACCCCTTAAAACCATGCCATCGCACCGGGCGCTGGCAATCTTCCGAGGGCGCAACGAGGGCGTGCTCAGTTCGGCGCTCAAAGTCGGCGAAGAGCTGCCCGGCTCGCTGCATCCGTGCGAAATAATGATCAGCGAGCGCTTTGGCCTGCAAAATCAGAACCGTCCAGCCGACAAATGGCTGGCCGAAGTCGTGCGGTGGACCTGGAAGGTCAAGCTGTATTCGCACTTGGAAACCGATCTGCTGGGTGAATTGCGCGACAGCGCCGAGACCGAGGCGATCAACGTCTTCGCCCACAACCTGCACGACCTGTTGCTGGCGGCGCCAGCCGGCCCGCGGGCGACACTGGGCCTTGACCCTGGCCTGCGCACTGGCTGCAAGGTGGCGGTGGTCGATTCCACCGGCAAACTGCTGGATCACGCCACGGTTTACCCGCACGTCCCGAAGAACCAATGGGACCAGACCATCGCGGTCTTGGCGGCGCTCTGCGCCAAGCATTCGGTCGATCTCATCGCCATTGGTAACGGCACCGCCAGCCGCGAAACCGACAAGCTGGCTGGGGAGCTGATCAAAAAATATCCAGGCCTGAAGATGACCAAGGTCATGGTCTCCGAAGCGGGCGCATCGGTTTATTCGGCGTCGGAACTGGCCGCCAAGGAGTTTCCGGATCTGGACGTGTCGATCCGAGGCGCTGTCTCCATCGCCCGCCGCTTGCAGGATCCGCTGGCCGAGCTGGTAAAGATCGATCCGAAATCCATTGGCGTCGGTCAGTACCAGCACGACGTTTCTCAGCTCAAGCTGGCGCGTGGCCTGGATGCGGTGGTGGAGGATTGCGTGAACGCCGTCGGCGTCGACGTGAACACTGCGTCGGTCGCCCTGCTCGCCCGCATCTCGGGGCTGAACACCACCCTGGCGCAGAATATCGTCGCCCATCGCGATGAAAACGGTGCGTTCAAAACGCGCGCCGCGTTGAAAAAAGTGCCGCGCCTGGGCGAAAAAACCTTCGAGCAGGCCGCTGGCTTCCTGCGGGTCATGAACGGCGACAACCCATTGGACTCGTCCGCCGTGCACCCTGAAGCGTACCCGCTGGTACAGCGCATCGCTGCCCAGACCGACCGCGACATCCGCTCGCTGATCGGCGACGCGGGTTTTCTCAAGCGTCTTGATCCGAAGAAGTTCACCGACGAGACATTCGGCCTGCCCACGGTGACCGACATCCTGCAAGAGCTGGAGAAACCTGGCCGTGACCCGCGCCCCGAATTCAAAACCGCTGAATTCCAGGACGGCGTGGAGGATTTGAAGGACCTTCAACCGGGCATGATCCTGGAAGGTGTCGTGACCAACGTGACCAACTTCGGTGCCTTCGTGGACATCGGTGTGCATCAGGACGGTCTTGTGCACATCTCTGCGCTGTCCGAGAAGTTCATCAAGGACCCGCGTGAAGCCGTCAAAGCGGGCGATGTGGTCAAGGTGAAAGTCATGGAAGTCGACATTCCGCGCAAACGCGTGGGCTTGTCGATGCGCATGAGCGACACGCCAGGCGAGAAGGTCGATGGTGCCCGTGGCGCCCGCCCCGGTGCAGCGCAACGCCAGCCAAGCAGCGCCCCTCGCAAGGAGTCCGCGACGCAAGCCCCGGCCAACAACGCCATGGCTTCGCTGTTCGCCAACGCCAAACAATTGAAGAAACGTTGATGGATATCCCAGCAGAACTGACTGAAAGTGCGTACTTCAAGACGCTTGGGTGCAGGTTGGTCCGGCTCGGCGAGGGGACGGCCGAGGTCACCCTCGCGCTCGAACCGCACCTTCGCAATCGCGGCAATGTCATGCATGGGGGTGCCCTGTTCAGCCTGGTCGACATCGCGATGGGGTTGGCCTGTTCCAGCTCCCACGGGTTCGACAAACAAAGCGTGACGGTGGAGTGCAAGATCAACTACATGCGCGGCGTCCCGGAGGGTGAAGTGACCTGCATCGGCACGGTGATCCACGCCGGTCGCCGCACGCTGGTGGTCGAAGCCGAGGTTCGCCAGGCCGACAAGCTCGTCGCTAAAGCACAAGGCACGTTCGCGATCGTCTAGCTGTCCGATACGGATATGGGTTAATTTCGGCGCTGAATCTCTGCATCGGGACAGCAGGGTCGAAATTTCCCGGTCATGCCTGCCCCCTCACGGGCGAGCATGACCAGTGACGGGCATCGGCGTTAAGACCCAAAACGAGGCGAAAACGCCAGTTCCTTTCTTCACCCTTGTAGACCGCCATATCGTCCCCATATAGGGCCGACTGACGCGTGAAGGAAACCAACTTGAGCGAACTTCTCAATCGCCGCCTGGCCCTGCTTGGCGAGCACTCGCACCTCTCCCTCCTGGAGAAGTGCCTGCACGGTATCGAGCGTGAATGCCTGCGCGTTACAGGCGATGCCCGCCTGGCACAGACCCCGCATCCCGAAGCGCTGGGCTCTGCCCTCACCAACGAACAGATCACCACTGACTATTCCGAGTCGCTGCTGGAGTTCATCACTCCGGCATTGACCCACCCCGCCGACACCCTGGACAGCCTGGACAAGATCCACCGTTTCGCCTACAGCAAACTGGGCAGCGAATACATCTGGAGCCCTTCGATGCCGTGCCCGCTGCCGGCCGAAGAAGACATCCCGATTGCCTACTACGGCACATCCAATATCGGGAAGCTCAAGTATGTGTACCGTCAGGGCCTGGCGCTGCGCTACGGCAAAACAATGCAGTGCATTGCCGGTATTCACTACAACTTCTCGCTGCCTGAAGACATCTGGCCCGTGCTCAAGTCGACCGTGGCGTTCGAAGGCAGCGACCGGGACTTCCAGTCCGAGAGCTACATCGGCCTGATCCGCAACTTCCGGCGCTACAGCTGGCTGTTGATGTACCTGTTTGGCGCATCGCCGGCACTGGATGCCAGTTTCATGCGCGGCCGCTCCCACCAGCTGGAGCAATTCGACGCCGACACCCTGTATCTGCCGTATGCCACCAGCCTGCGCATGAGCGACCTGGGCTACCAGAGCAGCGCGCAGGCGGATCTGACGCCGTGTTACAACGACTTGCTAACCTACACCGACAGCCTGCGCAAGGCCGTGGCCACGCCCTACGCGCCCTATGTCGAGATCGGTACACACAAGGATGGCGAGTGGATTCAGCTCAATACCAACGTGTTGCAGATCGAGAACGAGTACTACTCGACGATCCGCCCCAAACGCGTGACCTATTCGGGCGAACGTCCGATCCAGGCCTTGATGGCTCGCGGCGTACAGTACGTCGAGGTGCGTTGCCTGGACATCAATCCCTTCCTGCCGGTCGGGATCGATCTGCAGCAGGCGCGGTTCATCGATGCGTTCATTCTCTTTTGTGCCTTGCAGGAAAGCCCGCAGTTGGCCGATTGCGAGTGTGGTAATGCCAGCGGCAATTTCCTGACCGTGGTCAAGGAAGGTCGCCGACCTGGCTTGCAGTTGAGTCGCGACAATTCGACCGTAGATTTGAAAACCTGGGCGAATGATTTGCTAAACCAGATCGAGCCGATCAGCGCCCTGCTGGACAAGAGTCAAGGCATCGACGAACACGTCAAATCGCTGGCTGCCCAACGGGCGAAGGTCGCGGACGTCTCGCTCACGCCCTCTGCTCAGGTGTTGGCAGCCATGACAGAGCACAAGGAAAGCTTCACGGCATTCTCGCTGCGTCAGGCACAGGAGCACGCCGAGCACTTCCGCAGCCGCCCATTGAGTGCCGAGGACCAGGCAAACTTCGAAAGCAAGGCGCGGGAGTCACTGGCTCAGCAATCCGAGCTGGAGCAGACCGAAGAGCCGGTAGATTTCGACACCTTCGTGGGCGCGTATCAGGCGAGTATTCTGGCGATCAGTAACTGATTCGACAGAGCAACACGATGCGGAAGTCCACTCGGCACTTCCGCATGTACTGCCTCCGGGCGAGCCGGCCTAAATCGCCTTCTCGAAGATCTTCGAGTTGCGCTGGTAGTTGTACAGCGACGCCCGGGCGCTAGGCAGCCGATCAACGCTGCTCGGTTCGAAACCACGCTCTCGAAACCAATGGGCGGTGCGGGTGGTCAGGACGAAAAGCGTCTTCAAACCTTGCGCCTTTGCCCGCTCCTCGATGCGCTCCAGCAATTCGTCGCCACGCCCGCCGTGACGGTACTCGGGGTTCACCGCCAGGCACGCCAGCTCTCCGGCTTGGGAATCGGCAATCGGGTACAAGGCCGCACACGCGATGATCAGTCCCTCGCGCTCGACCACGCTGAACTGTTCGATTTCCCGCTCCAGGACCTCGCGAGAGCGGCGCACCAGAATACCCTGCTCCTCCAGTGGCGTAATCAGATCGATCAAGCCCCCTACGTCGCCAATCGACGCTTCACGCACCAGCTCAAACTGCTCCTGCGCCACCAGCGTGCCGCCGCCAGCGCGGGTGAACAGTTCGGACAGCAAGGCACCGTCCTCGGCATAACTGACGATATGGCTGCGGGCAACCCCGCCACGACACGCCTGGGCCGCCGCATCCAACAGCTCGGCCTGGTAGTTGTTACCCAGACGCTGCAAATGAGCGGGAATCTGCTGAGGTCGCAGTTCACGGACCAGATTCCCCTGTTCGTCCATCAACCCCGATTCGGCGCCGAACAGCAGCAGCTTCTCTGCCCCCAGATCGACCGCGGCACGGGTGGCGACGTCTTCGCAAGCCAGGTTGAAGATTTCCCCGGTCGGCGAATAGCCCAGCGGCGACAGGAGTACGATCGAGCGCTCGTCGAGGAGACGGTTGATACCCTTGCGGTCGATCCGACGCACTTCGCCGGTGTGCTGATAGTCGACACCTTCGAGCACGCCAATCGGACGCGCGGTCACAAAATTGCCACCCGTGACCCGCAAGCGCGAGCCCTGCATGGGCGAGGCGGCCATGTCCATCGACAGACGCGCCTCAATTGCGATCCGCAATGCACCTACGGCGTCGATCACGCATTCAAGGGTCGCCGAGTCCGTGACGCGCATGTCGCGATGGAAGTGCGGTGTGATGCCGCGCGCAGCCAGACGGCTTTCGATTTGCGGGCGAGATCCGTGCACCAGCACCAGGCGCACGCCCAGGCTGTGAAGCAGCACCAAGTCGTGCACGATGTTGCCGAAGTTAGGATGCTCGACACCGTCGCCCGGAAGCATGACGATGAAGGTGCAATCCCGGTGGGCATTGATGTAGGGAGACGCGTGGCGAAGCCAATTGACGTAATCGGGCATATCCAGACCGGCCTGTAGCAAAAAGGGACGAGGGGTAGACGCTCACAACGGCATGAGCTTTATCGTCGGAACAGGCATCGCAACACGCGGATCTCCTTCTGGATTGGATGGCGGCCGTAGCCCCCCGGCTCAAACCCCGCACTCAAGGCTGAGTCAGGCAGTAATATTCGATCAATTGACGTAGCAGACGCACTGTAGGCTGCAAACGTGACATTTCTAGATACTCGCCAGGCTGGTGCGCGCAGGCGATATCGCCAGGGCCCAGAACGATGGTCTCGCAACCGAGGCGCTGAAGATAAGGCGCTTCGGTGCCAAATGCCACCGCTTCGGCCGTGTGCCCGGTCAGACGCTCGGCGACCCGCACCAGTTCCGCATCGGCACTCTGCTCGAACGGCGCGACCTCCGAGAACAACGGTGCGTAGTCGATTTTCACTTGATGGTGCTCGGCCAACGGTTGCAGTTTCTGCCGGATGGCGGACCGCAGCATCTCCGGGTCCATGCCTGGCAGAGGGCGCAGATCGAACTCCAGCGAGCATTGACCGCAAATGCGGTTGGGGTTGTCCCCCCCATGGATACAGCCGAGATTCAGGGTCGGCTGAGGGACGCTGAACTGCGGGTTGTTGAACGCCGTCTGCCACTCCTGCCGCAGCCCTTTGAGTGCGCCGATGGCGTCATACATGGCCTCGAGGGCACTGTTTCCGAGGCTCGGATCCGACGAATGGCCGCTGCGGCCGAGAATCTCGATGCGCTCCATCATGACGCCCTTATGCAGTCGGATCGGCTTCAGCCCCGTGGGCTCGCCGATCACTGCTGCCCGCCCAAGGACGCCTCCCGCGGCTGCAAGCGCCTTTGCGCCAGACATCGAGCTTTCCTCGTCGCAGGTGGCCAGAATAATCAACGGCTGCTTGAACGGCTTGTCGAGCAACGGCTGCAGGGCTTCGATCGCCAGTGCGAAGAAGCCTTTCATGTCGCAGCTGCCAAGGCCGACCCACCGGTTGTCGACTTCCGTCAGCTTCAGCGGATCGCTCTTCCAGAGCGCGTCGTCGTAGGGAACGGTATCGCTGTGCCCGGACAATACCAGCCCGCCAGGGCCCGAGCCGTAGGTGGCCAGCAAGTTGAATTTGCCGGGGCTCACCTGCCGTATGTCGCATTTGAACCCCAGATCGCCCAGCCAACTGGCCAACAGATCGATGACGGTGCGGTTGGACTGATCCAGCGCGGGTTGCGTGCAGCTCACGGAAGGCGCGGCGATCAAGGCGGCAAACTGGTCTTTCATGGACGGCAACGGCATAGACGACTCCTCTCGTGCTGCGGACCATCATAGGGTGATTGGGCAGCAGGAATAAACTGTCGAGGTGATGTCCTGTACACTGCACGACCCACGCGGCCGTGTCGATTCCGCCGCGTCCCCGATATCAGCACAAGAGCGTCTGGATTCCCGGCCATGCAGAAAGAAACCGAAATCAAACTCCGCGTCAGCCGCGAAACCCTGAGCGCCTTGCGCGAACACCCGTTGTTGAAGAAACGCAACAAAAGCGGCTGGGAAAAGCTGGAACTGTTCAATCAGTACTTCGACACCCCTGACCGCGAACTGGCCCAAGCCAAGGTTGCGCTGCGGCTGCGCAAGGACGGCGACGCCATCATCCAGACCCTCAAGACTCGGGGCCAGAGCGTTGCCGGGCTATCCGAGCGCAACGAATACAATTGGAACCTGCCCAAAGCCAAACTCGACCTGAAAAAACTCGAGGGCGAATGTTGGCCCGCGCAATTGGCGGACTTGGACAAGAAGACCATCAAGCCTTTGTTCACCACCGATTTCGTTCGCGAGAAAGCCGAAATCGCGTGGGGTCGCGGCAAATCCAAGGTGGTGATCGAGGCCGCCCTGGACCTCGGCCATGTGATCGTCGGTAAGCAGAAGGAAGAAATCTGCGAGCTCGAGCTGGAACTGCGCGAAGGCGAACCTGCGGCTCTGCTGGAACTGGCCTCGGAGTTGGCCGAGAAACTCCCGCTGATGCCTTGCGACATCAGCAAGGCTGAGCGCGGGTATCGTCTGTTCGACGCCAGTACATACACCATCAAGCTGCCTGTCCCGGCATTGCACGCTGAAACGTCGGTGGACGACGCCTACAGCGCACTTGCCTGGTACCTGCTGGGCAGCAGCCAGCGGCTGGCCGAGCAATATCGATTCAATGGCCACTGGAGCCTGCTGCAGGATTGGGTCGAGGTGCTCGCGGAATTGCGCGCACTGACCGCCAGTCTCGGCCAGGCCGCGCCGCGCGCCTCGACCCACGACCTGCGTGCGGCTCTGGACGCGCTGCTGGAAGACTGGCGCACCTTGGTGCAGGCCGGCAAGGAAGACGGCGATGTGCGGGCCGCCGCCCATGAGCAGTTCATCGAAGAGCTCGACGACCCGCGATGGGGCCAGTTCTCGCTGACCACATCGCGCTGGTTGATGGAGCGCCGTTGGACCCTCGAGCGCAATAACCGTGGCAACCGTCTGGGCAATGCCATGCTCAGCAGCTGGTTGCCCCGCTTCTTGAGCGACGAAGCCACCGCGTTGAACCTGGCACGCTACCAACAACAGCCGGAGGACTTGGCCGAACAGCTGCAGCGCATCGAGCGCATCCAGGTCTGGCTGCACTTCGCTCGTCAAACCCTGGAATTGCCGGATCTGGATCGCCTGTATGGCGAGTTGAACAAACTGGCGGAGTTGGCGCAACTGGACATCACCGACCCGATCCTCGAAGCGCGCGTGCAACAAACCGTCACCGTCCTGCAAAGCCGGGTGTGGAAGGCGTTGCTCAAAATCTAATACGCAACTCCAACCCTGTAGGAGCGCGCTTGCCCGCGATTGCTGTCTGTCTGATACGAATATATCTACTGACACACTGCAATCGCGGGCAAGCGCGCTCCTACAGCCCTTCTTCACCGGATGATCGGCAAACTCGTCGTCGATTTGATCTCCGACAAGGCCACCGTCGAGTTCACCTCCTGAATGCCCGGTACCAGCGACAGCTTCTCAAAGAAGAAGCGCTCGTAGGCTTCGATGTCCGGCGTCACGATGCGCAGCAGAAAGTCCACGGCCCCCATCAGCACATAACACTCCAACACTTCGGGGAACCCTCGAATCGCCTCGGTGAACTCCGTGAAGTTGGAGCGCCCGTGGGCATTGAGTTTCACCTCAGCGAAAATCTGCGTGTTCAGGCCGATTTTCTTGCGATCCAGCAGCGTCACCTGACGGCGGATGACCCCTTCATCCTTTAACCGCTGAATTCTGCGCCAGCATGGCGACTGAGACAGGCCGACCTGTTCAGCCACCTGCGCACTGGAGAGCGACGCATCGTCTTGCAGAAGGGCGAGTATCTTGCGATCAAAGGCATCCAACTCGATTTGCATAAATTATTTTCCATGCTCGAACATTGCGCATAAACGAGTTAAAAGCAGCGCATTTCAATCGATTATGGATCAGAAATTTCCCGCTTCCCATGTAAAAATTCTTCCATCGCACCTATCCATTGCCACGTCCGATCGATTCAGTGGCCCACCATGAGGGTTTCCCATGCCACACCTCGAAGCCGTCGTATCTTCTACACTGCGCCCCGATGCGTGGTCGGCCAACAACGCCCAGTGCCGGTCGCGCTATCAGATCCTTGCCGAAGCAGAGCCGGACCTCATCTGCCGTGTGCTCAACCTCTTCGCCATGCAATACCTCATCCCGCAGCAGGTGAGCGTCTTGCAGCAAGAGGGCGTATTGACGATCGACGTGGAAGTGGACGGCATGAGCTGGCATCGCGCGCAAGTGATTGGGGAAAAGATGCGCAATTTGATCAATGTCTGCTCGGTTGCGCTGGAACCGATCGAGGAATCCCACGTCCTATCCGGGCCCGTCTCACTCGCTGTCGGTTGAGTGTGCCGAAAATATTGGCAACGCTTCACTACCTGCAGGGCGCAACAACTGGCACGCTTGGGACTACTCTTGCTTACTCGCGAAGTGAGTTGTCTCGTCCAAAGGAGCCCGCATGTCTGTCCTTGCCCCCTCTTCCCAGGACCGCTGGCTGGATCTGAATGAACTACTGCGTGACCTCGTCGCGCAGGGATACCTCGATCAGGACAATGCCGAATTAGCGCTGACGTTGCGTCGCAGCGCGCAGAATCTGCAGACCCACCCACTGGAATTCCTTGCCAGCCAGCAATTCGACAATCTCAAGCGCCCTGGCAAGAAACTCGATCTGGAAACCCTCACCGCGTGGCTGGCCGAGCAAGCGGGCCAGCCATACATGCGCATCGACCCCCTGAAGATCAATGTCGCCGCAGTGACGCCCCTGATGTCTTACGCGTTTGCCCAGCGCCACAAGATCCTCGCAGTGGCCGTGGATCGCGAGTGCGTGACCATCGCCAGCGCCCAGCCTTACGTCAAGGCGTGGGAAGCGGACTTGATGCACGTCCTGAAAATGCCGATAAAGCGGGTGGTAGCCAATCCCGTGGATGTGCAGAAGCTCGCCGTCGAGTTCTACCGGCTGGCGAAATCCGTGAGTGGCGCCAGCGCAACCGATCAGAAAGTCAGCGGCGTAGGCAATTTCGAGCAGTTGCTCAAGCTCGGCGCCAGCGACCAGGAGCCGGACGCCAACGATGCGCACATCGTCAACATTGTCGACTGGCTATTTCAGTACGCCTACCAGCAGCGTGCCAGCGACATTCACATCGAGCCACGTCGCGAAGCCGGGACCGTGCGCTTCCGCATCGACGGCGTGTTGCACAATGTCTATCAATTCCCGCCGCAGGTGACGATGGCCGTTACCAGTCGATTGAAAAGCCTGGGCCGGATGAATGTCGCTGAAAAGCGCAAGCCACAGGACGGCCGGGTCAAGACCAAGACGCCCGATGGCGGCGAGGTGGAACTTCGCTTGTCGACATTGCCGACCGCCTTCGGTGAGAAAATGGTGATGCGGATCTTCGACCCGGAAGTGCTGCTCAAGGACTTCGACCAACTGGGTTTTTCCGGCGACGACCTGCGACGCTGGGAAGGCATGACGCATCAGCCCAATGGCATCATCCTGGTCACCGGGCCGACCGGTTCCGGCAAGACCACCACGCTCTACACGACCCTCAAAAAGCTGGCGACCTCCGAAGTGAACCTTTGCACCATCGAGGACCCCATCGAGATGGTCGAGCCAGCCTTCAACCAAATGCAGGTCCAGCACAACATTGACCTGACCTTCGCCAGCGGCGTGCGGGCCCTGATGCGGCAGGACCCCGACATCATCATGATTGGCGAGATCCGCGACCTGGAAACAGCAGAAATGGCCATTCAGGCGGCCTTGACCGGTCACCTTGTGCTCTCGACGCTTCACACCAACGACGCGCCGAGTGCCATCAGCCGCCTGCTGGAGTTGGGTGTGCCCCACTATCTACTCAAGGCGACAATCCTTGGCGTGATGGCACAGCGACTGGTCCGTACGCTGTGCCCGCACTGCAAGGCACCGGTGGAGCTCGACGAGGTGGACTGGCAGACCCTGACCCGCCCTTGGCAAGCGCCCGTTCCCAGCGGCGCGCATCGGGCGGTAGGCTGTGCCGAATGCCGCGACACGGGCTACAGGGGCCGCGCGGGGGTGTACGAAATCATGTTGATGTCTGATGCGGTAAAGACCTTGATCACTGCCGACCTGGACCTTACAGCCCTCCGCAGACAAGGCTTCAAGGACGGCATGCGCAGCTTGAGGCTGTCAGGGGCACAGAAAGTCGCCGCGGGGCTGACTACCGTCGAAGAAGTGTTGCGAGTCACACCGCAGAGTGAGCAGCGATAAGCTGCTTCTCCGTTACAACAATCAGTCGCAGAGAGCGCTCCGATCACCGTATCCTCTGTTCATTCGGATTCTTTTCAGCAACCGTCAACAGGGACATGTTATGCAAATCGGCAGTGTGGTTTTACTCTTCGTCGCCTTGGCCATTGCCATCGTTTTCATGGGTTTCAAGGTGGTGCCACAGGGCTACCAGTGGACTGTGGAGCGCTTCGGTCGTTACACCAACACCCTCAAGCCGGGCCTGAACATCATCGTTCCGGTCATGGACCGGATCGGTCACAAGATCAACATGATGGAAACCGTGCTGGACATCCCGCCCCAGGAAGTCATCACCTCCGACAACGCCACGGTTCAGATCGACGCCGTGTGCTTCTATCAGGTGGTCAACTGCGCCCAGGCGGCGTATGAGGTCAACAACCTGCAGCATGCCATTCGCAATTTGCTGCAAACCAACATCCGCACCGTGCTCGGCTCAATGGAACTGGACGCCATGCTGAGCCAGCGCGACGGTATCAACGAGCGCCTCCTGCGGATCGTCGATGAGGCCACGGCACCGTGGGGCATCAAGATCACCCGGATCGAAATCAAGGACATCAGCCCGCCCGCGGATCTGATGGCGGCCATGTCCGGGCAGATGAAAGCCGAGCGGATCAAGCGCGCGCAGATTCTCGAAGCCGAGGGCTTGCGCGCCTCCGCCATTCTGACGGCCGAGGGCAAGAAGCAGGCGCAGATCCTGGAAGCGGAAGGCGAGCGTCAGGCTGCATTTCTGGAATCCGAGGCACGCGAACGTCAGGCCGAAGCCGAGGCTCGGGCGACTCAGGTCGTGTCGGAGGCCATCGCCGCCGGTGATGTGCAGGCCATCAATTATTTCGTTGCGCAGAAATACATCGATGCGCTGGGCAAGCTGTCCTCGGCCAATAACAGCAAGGTGATCCTGATGCCGTTGGAAGCCAGCCAGATGATCGGCGCGGTGGGCGGAATCGGCGAGATTGTCAAAGCGACCTTTGACAAGCCCAAGACCGATACCGGGAAGCGAGTCTGAGCCATGTGGGACTACCTGCAAAATCTATCGTTCTGGGACTGGCTGGGGTTCGGCACGGTATTGCTGATTTTGGAAGTATTCGGCGCGGGAGGCTATTTGCTGTGGATCGGTGTCGCAGCCGCAGCCGTGGGCATCCTCACGTACATCGCGCCGACCCTGAGCTGGGAGCTGCAGTTTCTGCTGTTCGCGGTCTTTGCGGTGTGCACAGCGCTGTATTGGTGGCGGCGTCAGCGCAGCGTATGGCGCAAGTCCGATCAGCCGGGTCTGAATATGCGGGGCTCGGAACTGATCGGCCAGACCTTCGTCGTGCACGACGCGATTGTCGATGGGCGAGGCAAGATCAAGGTCGGCGATGGCGTGTGGATGGTGGTCGGCCCCGATACGCCTGCAGGTGACCGAGTCAGAGTGATCGCTCAAGACGGGGCGATTCTGAAAGTCCAGGCGCTCTGACCTGTTCCGTGCTTGCGGAACTAGATGGAGGCTGGGCGTATCAAATCGTTTCAGAACAACCCCAAGTCGGAGTAACCCGTCATGCGTCTAAAACTCGCTGTAGCCACATTAGCCCTGCTGTCCCTGCCAGTCGGTTCCGCCATGGCTGACGGCTTCCTTCGTGATGTCATCTCGTCCGGAGCCACCACCGGTTCGACCTACCTGACCTTTCGGCATCACAAGCTGATTGTGGCAGCACAGGACGATGCGGGCAGCTTCGTCGCCAGCAACGGCGCCATTCGCGGCCCTTATCTGGAAGCGGCGCTGGATCAGGTGCGCAAGGATAATCCGAGTCTGAACGCATCGGATATGGACTTGGCCAATGCGATTCTGGCCAAAAACCTGGTTGCCGAACAGTAACATCCATTCAAGCCTGTTGGCTTGCCGCCAAGTACCGAGTCAATCTCTGCCGAGGCTGACTCTTTCTGGTCGGCGGCAAGCTCGCGTGCCCAACCAAGCACGCGCAAGAATCATTCGCCGATAGCAGCCTTGTACCCTGCAGCATCCAGCAATTTTGCCAAATCCCCAGTGGCGTCGCTCGGCTTGACCTTGAAGATCCACGACTGATAAGGCGAGTTGTTGAGCTCTTCCGGGGTATCGCCCAGCGCCTCGTTCACCTCAACCACCTCACCGGCCACCGGCGAATAGATGTCGGAAGCCGCCTTGACCGATTCAACGACACCCGCTGCGTCGCCCGCCGCGAAGACCTTGCCGATTTCCGGCAATTCGACGAACACCACATCGCCCAGTGCTTCTTGCGCGTGGTCGGAAATACCGACGACGATCAGATCGCCCTCCTGCTTCGCCCACTCGTGGCTCTCGGCAAAACGCAGTTCGGCGGGAATAGTGCTCATAATCTTTATCCTCTCTACTTCATCAGGTCAGCGGAAAACCCGCCAAGGGTGGCTGTTCAAAACAGGTTAAATCAGGGCTCTGCCGTGACGCACGAACGTCGGCTGAACCACGCGGACCGGGTACCACTTGCCCCGAATCTCCACTTCGGCTCGGTCGGCAGTCGCCGTCGGCACGCGCGCCAGCGCAATGGACTTGCTCAGCGTAGGAGAGAAACTACCACTGGTGATCTCCCCTTCGCCAATTTCCGCTATGCGGACGACCTGATGGGCGCGCAGGACGCCTCGCTCTTCGAGCACCAGCCCTACCAGCTTCGAGCCAACGCCTTTTGCACGCTCGACCTCCAAGGCAGCCCGACCGATGAAGTCGCGCTCCGGTGGCGACCATGCGACGGTCCACGCCATGTTGGAGACCAAAGGAGTTACCTGCTCGTCGATTTCCTGGCCATACAGGTTCATGCCGGCTTCCAGGCGCAATGTGTCCCGCGCCCCCAGGCCAATCGGCGAAATACCCGCACCCACCATGTCGTTGAAGAAGCGGCAGGCCTGCTCGCTCGGCAGGATGATCTCCAGGCCGTCCTCACCGGTGTAGCCTGTGCGAGCGATGAACCAGTCGCCTTCCTGCTGCCCCTCGAACGGTTGGAGCGTATGGATCAGTTCGGTGCGAGCCTGAGTGACGAGCTCGGCGATCTTCTGCCGGGCATGCGGCCCCTGAATGGCCAGCATGGCGAGTTCGGAACGATGAGCGAGGTGGACGTCGAAACCGGCCCGATGAGCATTCATCCAGGCCAGATCCTTGGCACCGGTGGCCGCATTGACCACCAGACGATAACCCGCTTCGGTCAGGTAGACGATCATGTCGTCGACAATCCCGCCGTGGTTGTCGAGCATCGCGGTATAGAGTGCACGCCCGGTACGCTGCAACCTGCCGACATCGTTGGCCAGCAGGTGCTGTAACCACGCCTTGGCCTGGCTGCCAGTGATGTCGATGACGTGCATGTGCGACACGTCGAAAATACCGCAATCGCGACGCACCTGATGGTGCTCCTCGACTTGTGAGCCGTAGTGCAACGGCATGTCCCAACCGCCAAAATCGACCAGCTTGGCGCCAAGGGCCAGATGCAGGTCGAACAGAGGGGTGCGCAATCCCATGGGTTTCTCCTTCCGGGCCAGGACGTTGCAAAGCCAGTGCGGTCTCACATCGCCCTGTAGCGAAGACGCGATCCATCACACCACCCACCGCAATTCCCCCGGATCTGGGGGCTGACACCTTTGCGTACTTGCGGAATTGTCTGACAGACCTTGTCGATTGCGGCGCATTGTAGCCGCATGGGGGGGACCCCGCACCTAGCCGATAGGTCTGGCCGAACGTCTGATCAGGCCAATCACGGGGAGTAAACCGACAATCACCAGCGTCAGTGCCGGCAAGGCGGCACGCGCCCATTCACCTTCGCTGGTCATTTCGAAGATGCGCACGGCCAGCGTATCCCAGCCAAACGGCCGCATCAGCAGCGTCGCGGGCATCTCCTTGAGCACATCGACGAACACCAGGAGGGCCGCACTCAGCGTCCCGGGAATCAGCAGCGGGAGATAAACTCTGAAAAACAATCGTGGACCACTGACACCCAGACTGCGCGCCGCTTCCGGTAGCGACGGCCGGATGCGTGACAGGCTGTTTTCCAAAGGGCCGTACGCCACCGCGATAAACCGCACCAGGTACGCCAGCACCAGCGCGGCCAGGCTCCCTAGCAGCAAAGGTTTGCCCGCTCCGCCGAGCCAAGCGGACAGAGGCACCACCCAGACCCGGTCCAGGTAACTGAAGGCGAGCATTATGGATACCGCGAGTACAGAGCCTGGCAGCGCGTAACCCATGTTGGCCAGGCTGACGCCTGCGCGGATCCCACGGGTTGGGGCGAGGCGACGAGCGAACACCAGCAGCATCGCTACGCTGACGGTCACCAGTGCGGCGATGCTTCCCAGATAAAGGGTATGCAGGATCAGCCCCGTGTACCGCTCGTCCAAGTCGAAACGCCCCCTTTGCCAGACCCAGACCACCAGTTGCAGCAGCGGTACGACGAATGCGCAGCAGAACACCAGCCCACACCAGCCAGCGGCGGCCACTGCCTTGATGCCATGGAGGTGATACAGCGCCTGGATGCGCGGCCGCTCATTGCTCGCCCGGCTGGCTCTTCGAGCGCGGCGCTCGCCGTATAGCACCAGCATCACAGCCAACAAGAGCAGACTGGCGAGCTGCGCGGCACTCGATAGGCTGAAAAAGCCATACCAGGTTTTGTAGATTGCGGTCGTGAACGTGTCGAAGTTAAACACCGAGACGGCGCCAAAATCGGCAAGGGTTTCCATCAATGCCAGTGCCACGCCTGCCCCGATCGCAGGGCGGGCCACCGGCAATGCGACGCGCCAGAAGGCCTGCCAAGGCGTCTGCCCGAGCACACGGGCCGCCTCCATGAGGCCTTTGCCCTGAGCAAGAAACGCGGTGCGCGCCAGCAGGTAGACGTAAGGGTAGAAAACCAGCACCAGCACGACGATGACCCCGCCGGTGGAACGCACGCGAGGAAACCGGACCCCCGCGCCGAACCATTCACGCATCAGGCTCTGCAGCGGGCCGGAGAAATCCAGCAGGCCTACGAATACGAAGGCCAGGACATAGGCGGGAATGGCAAAGGGGAGCATCAGCGCCCAGTCGAGCCAGCGTCGTCCGGGAAACTCACACAGTGCCGTTAGCCAGGCAAGGCTGACACCCAGCAACGTCACGCCGACACCCACGCCCCCGACGAGTGTCAGCGTGTTACCCAACAGCCGAGGCATCTGGGTTTCCCATAGATGGGACCAGATCTCGTAATCGATGGTCTGCCAGGATAGAAACAATACGCTCAGGGGCAGCAGCACCAGTGCTGCGATGGCGTAAACCAGAGGGTACCAGCGGCGCTGGGCAGGATGAGCCAAGGGGGAACCCACACGTTTCAGGATTTACATCGCATTGCTGGGGATGAGCTAGCGCGTCTGACCCAGCGGTCTCATCGCGCGCAGATTCATCCCCACCACTTCGTCATTCGGACATCAGAGTGATCGTACGGGCGGGGAGCAAGGGTCAATTCCAGCCGGCCCGGTCCATCATGCGAATCGCCTCGGCCTGACGCCGACCTGCAATTTCCACGGGGATGGTGTCGGCCTTGAACGCCCCCCAACTTGCCACCTCTTCGGAGGGCGGCACGTTCGGGTTGGCCGGAAATTCCTGATTGGTGCCCGCGAAAATGGCCTGCGCTTCAGGCCCGGTCATCCACTCCACCAATGCCTTGGCCGCCTCGGCGTGGGGTGCATATCGGGTCAGCCCGATCCCCGAGAGATTCACATGAACCCCACGATCATTCTGGTTAGGCCAGAACAGGCGGACGGCCAGTTCAGGGTTCTGTTTGTGCAGTCGGCCGTAATAATAGGTATTGACGATACCCACATCGCACTGCCCGGCGTTGATCGCTTCGAGCACCGCAATGTCATCGGAAAACACGTCAGTGGACAGGTTATTGACCCAACCCTTGAGAATTTTTTCCGAAGCCTCTGCGCCGTGAGTTTCGATCAAGGTGGCAGTCAGCGACTGGTTATACACCTTCTTGGCGGTGCGTAGGCAGAGACGCCCTTCCCACTGTTTGTCAGCCAGCGCCTCGTAGGTCGTCAGATCCTCGCGCTTTACCCGGTCGGTCGAGTAGGCAATGGTGCGCGCGCGCAGGCTCAGGCCCGTCCAGGCGTGAGTCGAAGAGCGGTACTGTGAGGGAATGTTCTGATCGATCACCGGCGATGTGAACGGCTGCAGAATCCCCATTTGCTCGGCTTGCCAGAGGTTACCAGCGTCTACCGTAAGCAGCAGGTCAGCTGTCGCGTTCTGCCCTTCGGCTTTGATGCGCTGCATCAGCGGCGCTTCCTTATCGGTGATGAACTTAACCTTCACGCCAGTCTTTGCGGTATACGCATCGAAAACCGGCTTGATCAGCTCATCGATGCGGGATGAATACACCACCACTTCATCGGCGGCCTGTGCAGCACTGCCGAACACGGCCAATGCCAGGGCAGCCAGAAGACGCTTGCTCGCCTGCATGCGGAGGATCTCTTGCGTTTGAAATGAGGCGAAATGGTAGTGAATCTCATCCGCGAAGTCCGTCTGGAGCCGTTACCAGATGTTGCAGCGCGGGTGCGCCTTGACACTCACAAGCGCCATAGGAGCGTAGGCACGCCGGCCAGATCAGTCTTCTGAAACCAACCCTTGATCGCGCAGCCGGCAAACGCACTGGTGCTACAGGCGCCGCTGTCGAATGCTTTCTTCAACGCCACAACATCCACGTTGTTGATGTAGGCGATGCCGTGCCTGAGGCTATCTTCGCTGCCATAGCCACCATGCTCCATTTCATCAAGCGCAGCCTGCTTGCTCCATCCTTGAATGACGATGCGGTACATGGCCGACACCAGGCCGGTCCGATCCAGCCCATGCTTGCAATGGATCAACACCGGGCCTTTTTGCTGCGCCGTCTGGATGGCGCGCAAGCTTTGAAGGATGTCGGCGTCATCGATATGCGCGGCTTGCAGCGGGATCTGCACCTGCGTCACTGATGGATCGGTCAGCCATGTGTCATCGCTCTCTTTGAGAAAATCGACCACGGTAACCACGCCCAGCGTCTTCAGAAGAGGAAGCGACGCAGCGTCAGGCAAGCGGCTGCGATAGAGGCTTGGGGTGATTTGGTAAAGGTTGTAATGCTTGTCGATGGGTTGCGCCCATTCGCCCGGACGCATTGCAGGCGTCTGGAGATCTTCAGCCTGAACGAGCCCGCCCATGCACAACCCAAACAGTGCAGCCGCAAAACAAGCAAACAGTCGAATGCGCATCGTGGCATACCGTCCAACAGAGTGGTGGTTAAGATGCGGTCAGTGTGAGTAGCTGTGGGTCAAGATGATGTGAGACGGATGTCAAAGGATCGTTGAGCCACTGATCGGCGGGCTCACTCAAAGCGGAGAAAAGGCATGGAGCCAGTGAATGATTCGCGATACTGTATATAAAAACAGTACTCGTGAGGTGAGCATGTCCGTTCAGTTGCCCCCGCGTGGCCGCGGCACGGCCACCAATCCCCACAATCGTTTCGCACCCAACCGCTCGGTTGCCGAGGACGATGGCTGGTACCAGGAAGCACCCTTGACGCAAGGCACGACGGTGACCCTGGAAACCGCCAAGAGCATCATTGCGCGCAACACCTCGCCGGACATTCCGTTCGATCGCTCGATCAACCCCTACCGCGGCTGCGAACACGGCTGCATCTATTGCTATGCGCGTCCTTCCCATGCCTATTGGGACATGTCTCCCGGCCTGGATTTCGAAACGAAGCTGATCGCCAAGACCAACGCCGCCGCGCTGCTCGAACAACAGTTGTCCAAACCCGGCTACCAAGTGGCCCCCATCACCCTGGGCGCTAATACCGATCCGTACCAGCCCATCGAGCGGGACTACAACCTCACTCGGGCCACACTCGAAGTGCTGCTTCGCTATCGTCATCCGGTCACGATCATCACGAAAGGGTCACTCATCCTTCGCGACCTGGATCTTCTCGCCGAACTGGCAAAACTCAATCTGGTGTCGGTATTCATCAGCCTCACGTCGCTGGACGATGAACTCAAGCGTATCCTCGAACCTCGGGCTGCCGCGCCCAAGGCCAGGCTGCGCGCGATCCGCGTCTTGCGCGACGCAGGCGTACCCGTCGGAGTTCTGATAGCGCCAATGATTCCGATGATCAACGACATGGAGCTGGAAAAACTCATGGCCGAGGCCAAGGCGGCCGGGGCGTTGAGTGCCAGCTACGTCATGCTGCGTTTGCCACTGGAGGTGGCCCCGCTGTTCGAGGAATGGCTGCAGGCACATTATCCGCAGCGAGCCGAGCACGTCATGAGCCTGGTGCGCCAGAGTCGAGGCGGCCAGGTGTATGACAGCCGTTTCGGATCGCGGATGCGAGGTGAAGGGGTGTTCGCCGAACTGCTGGCGCAGCGCTACAGTATGGCGGTGAAGAAATTGGGCCTGAACCGGCGCGACAGTTTCAAATTGGACTGTGAAGCCTTCTGTCCGCCGGGCGGCCAGATGTCTTTGTTGTGACTCCGATGTCGTCTTGACTGTCAGTTGCTCACGACCCGTGCGACGCTCTCTGGCGCAGCCCGGTGCGCAGGTGGTACCGGTCTCGAGGGCGCTGCATCCTGCAAAATGGACTGCTACAGGCGTGGGTACAGCCGCAGGTTAAGATTTTCTTAAGCCAAACCCGCGAGCTAGAGCGATGCATTCAGTTTCAATTAAGTTTCTATCGCTAAGGTGTTTCGCAAGTGACCGACTGGTCGCGCACAGATGGAATTGTCCGTCATGCCAGAAAAAAGTGGGTCGTCCACAGGAATCACTGGAAACTCCACTTCAATCCGACAGAGAGGATGAGACATGAGCAACAGGGATAAACAGCCTCAGGCCGCCGCACCCCAGGCCTCGGGCAAAGCCGAATCCGCCAACGAGGCGCTGCAGCACATCGTCGATGGCTTCAAGCATTTTCGCCATGACGTTTTCCCGCAACAGGAAGAACTGTTCAAAAAGCTCGCGACTGCCCAGCATCCGCGCGCGATGTTCATCACCTGTGCCGACTCACGCATCGTCCCGGAACTGATCACCCAGAGCTCGCCAGGCGACCTGTTCGTGACCCGTAACGTCGGCAACGTGGTTCCACCTTACGGCCCGATGAACGGTGGCGTGTCCACCGCCATTGAGTACGCCGTCATGGCGCTGGGTGTTCAGCACATCATCATCTGCGGCCACTCCGACTGCGGTGCCATGCGTGCGGTGCTCAACCCGCATACCCTTGAAAAGATGCCAACGGTCAAAGCCTGGCTACGTCACGCCGAAGTGGCCAGGACCGTGGTCGAGCACAACTGCAGCTGCACCGGCGAGCACGAAACCATGCACGTCCTCACCGAAGAGAACGTCATCGCCCAGCTGCAGCACTTGCGCACTCACCCATCCGTGGCCTCGAAGCTCGCCAGCGGCCAGCTGTTCATTCATGGCTGGGTCTACGACATCGAGACCAGCGAAATCCGCGCCTACGACGCCGAGCAAGACCGCTTCCTGCCGCTGGACAGCGAAGATGCCATTCCGACGGCGACGCCGCCGCGCGCGCGATATTGATCGCCGGCTGATCGCAGGCTCACCCCCGTGAGCCTGCATCGGCACTGACCGCTTCACCCCCACTCAAGCCTGTAACGGCCGCGCTTCGCACGCGCCGTCGGGATTTGTCACGCCTGAAGTTTTTCCGGAGAGTCGTCATGGCTACTGCAGATCTGAAGTCGTTGTTGCCACGGGAGCTACTGGCGTCCGTGGTGGTTTTTCTGGTGGCCCTGCCGTTGTGCATGGGAATCGCCATCGCGTCGGGCCTGCCACCGGCAAAGGGCCTGATCACCGGGATCATCGGTGGCATCGTGGTCGGCTGGCTAGCGGGCTCGCCTTTGCAGGTCAGCGGTCCGGCCGCTGGGCTGGCGGTCCTGGTGTTCGAGTTGGTGCGTGAACACGGCATGGCCATGCTTGGGCCGATACTGGTGCTGGCTGGCCTGCTGCAGCTGGTCGCTGGACGACTCAAACTCGGTTGCTGGTTCCGGGTGACCGCCCCGGCTGTGGTCTATGGGATGCTGGCCGGTATCGGCGTGCTGATCGTACTTTCCCAGGTGCATGTCATGTTCGACAGTGGCCCGAAACCCTCTGGGCTGGACAACCTGATTGCCTTTCCCGAGACCTTGTTCGGTGCCATCGGGCCAGGCAGCGGTATGCAGGCGGGCCTGCTGGGGCTGGGCACCATTGCCGTGATGTGGTTGTGGGAAAAGGCTCGCCCTTCGTCGCTGCGCTTCGTTCCCGGCGCGCTGCTGGGCGTGGGTATCGCGACAGCGATCAGCTTGCTCATGAACTTAGACGTCAATCGTGTGGAAGTCCCGGCCAACCTCGCTGAAGCCATCGATTGGCTGAGCCCGGGGGATCTGCTCAACCTCGCCAACCCCGCCGTACTGATTGCCGCGATTGCCGTGGCGTTCATCGCCAGTGCGGAAACACTGCTGTCGGCAGCCGCCGTGGACCGAATGCATAACGGCCCGCGCTCGGATTTCGACAAAGAGCTCAGCGCTCAGGGCATTGGCAACATGCTCTGCGGTCTGGTCGGCGCATTGCCCATGACCGGGGTGATCGTCCGCAGCTCGGCCAACGTCCAGGCGGGGGCCAGAACGCGCATGTCCACGATCTTTCACGGCCTCTGGTTGCTGGCGTTCGTCATGTTGCTTTCGAGCGTGTTGCAAAGCATCCCGGTGGCAAGCCTGGCCGGTGTGCTGGTGTTCACGGGCTTCAAGCTGGTCGATCTCAAGGCGCTACGCGGACTGGGTCGGTATGGCCGGATGCCAATGTTCATCTACGCCGCCACGGCCAGTTCGATCATCCTCACTGAACTGCTCACCGGGGTACTGATCGGGTTCGGTCTGACCCTGGTCAAGCTGGCACTGAACGCATCGCGCCTGAAGATCAATCTGGTCGACCTAGAGGCCGAGGGAGAAATGGAACTGCGCTTGAATGGCGCTGCGACCTTCCTCAAGGTGCCCGCACTGACGCAGGCTCTGGGCAGCGTCCCACCGGGCACCACATTGCATGTCCCGCTGGGCAACCTTCGCTACATCGACCACTCTTGCCTCGAACTGCTGGAAGAGTGGGGACGGGCCAATGCGGCTCAAGGCTCGCGCCTGCTGCTGGAACAACGTCTGTTGAAGCGCCGTGTCGAAGGACGCATCCGTACCTCGATCGGCGGCGCAGCGATGCATTGAAGCGTGGCTGCCGGAGAGGTGTGGGGTGAGGCGACCGTCCTGGACGCCTCACCCCACCGCCGATCAGGCCGGACGGAGGATCAGAGCCTTGCCAGCTCCGGCAGATCTCCGGCCAGCCCGAGGGCCTGCCTGACGAACAATGCCTTGGCTTCGGTCGACCGGTTGACCATTTTCAAACCGGTGTTGCGCAACCAGCGAAGCGGCAGTGGATCGGCCTGGAATAAACGCTCGAACCCCTCCATGGCCGCCATCAGCGCCAGGTTATGGGGCATGCGACGACGCTCGTAACGGCTCAGTACTTTAACGTCGGCCAATCGTTCGCCCCGCTCCGCTGCCGACTGCAGCACTTCGGCCAGCACTGCAGCGTCGAGAAAACCGAGGTTCACGCCCTGCCCCGCCAGCGGATGAATGGTGTGGGCGGCGTCACCGATCAGCGCCAGCCCCTCGGCTACATAGCGTTTGGCGTGTCGCTGACGCAGCGGTACGCACAGGCGCGGATCCACTGCGAGGACCTTGCCGAGGCGGCCTTCGAAAGCGTTCTGAAGCTCATGACAGAAGGCTTGCTCTCCTAGCTTCATGAGGCGCTCTGACTCATCCGGCGTCACGGACCAGACAATGGAGCACCAGTGCTCTGCGCCGCGGGCAAGGGGCAGGAAGGCGAGCGGGCCTTCGTCCGTGAACCGTTGCCACGCCGTCTGGTGATGGGTTTCGGCCGTCTGCACGCTGGTCACAATGGCATGGTGCATGTAGTCCCATTCCCGCGTGGCGGTGCCGGTCATGCGGCGTACCGTCGAGTTCGCTCCATCAGCGGCCACCACCAGTGGGGCACGCAGTTTGCGACCATCGGAGAGCGTCAGCAGCCAGTCATCTGCGGAGTGGCGCATCTGCTCCAGCCGCGCATTGGCCAGCAACCCGATATCGGTGTCGTGCAAGCGCTCTATCAAAGCATCTTGGACGACCTGGTTTTCCACGATGTGGCCCAGCACATCGGCATGCACGCTGGCGGCTGAAAAATGCACGTTGCCGGTGCCGCTGCCGTCCCAAACGTGCATCTCGCCATAAGGACTGACCCGCCGCGAGGCGATACCTTCCCAGACGTTCAGGCGCGTAAGAATTCGCTGACTGGCCGCCGACAAGGCACTGACGCGCGGCTCGAAGGGTGCTGAATGATCGAACGGTTTGACGCTTAACGGGCTGCCGTCAACCACCAAAATATTCAGACCACTGTTTTGCAACGCCAGCGCCAACGCGCTACCGACCATTCCGGCCCCGACAATCAGCAGATCTGCGCGCGTTTCCATGCTTTATATCGTTCTCGCCTGTGGCATCGGCCACGAATGAATGGAGGGGTTAAACATCGGTTCGCGTTCCCAGCCCCATGGCTTGACGCGCAAACCAGCTCTTGGCCGAAGGCAGAAGGTCGAGCCCCAGCAGGCCAAGGTTACGCCCGGCGGCGATCATGGGTTCGCGGCTGCCGAACAAGCGCGTGACCTGATCGGAGAACCCGACCGTCACCTTCTGGTCCCGGTACTGGCGATCGCGGTAGGTCTGCAGGGTTGCCAGGTCTCCGGGGGAGGCATGGCTGGTCAGCAATGCGTGCGCCAGCGCCGCGGCATCCCGCAGCGACAGGTTAAAGCCTTGCCCCGCGATCGGATGCAGGCTGTGGGCAGCGTTGCCCAGCACCACCAGGTTCGAGCGTACCTGCTCTTCGGCCTCAATCAGTGCCAGCGGATAACTATGGCGTGCACCGACCTGCTGCAATGCGCCCAGGCGGTAACCGAATACGCTCTGCAATTCGGCAAGAAAGCTGCGGTCATCCAGGGCCATCAAGCGTTTTACGTCTTCGCCTGTGCGCGTCCAGACCAGCGCACAGCGGTTTTCCGGCAGCGGCAATAACGCCATCGGGCCGTTATCGGTAAAACGCTCGAAGGCTTGGCCCCCATGGGCCTCGCCGGGCGTAATGTTGGCGATCAGCGCGCACTGGTCATAAGGCACGGTGCGAACACCAATGCCCAATTGTTCGCGCAGGGACGAGCGGCCGCCATCGGCGAGGACCGCCAGGTTGCAATCGATTTCGCTCTCGTCGCTCAGGGTCAGGCGATAGCCGTTCGACAGCGCTTCCATGGCCTTGACTTCGGCGGGCACGCGCCAGCTGATGACGTCCCTGTCCAGCCCCTGCCACAGGCATTGCCCGAGCCAGGCGTTCTCGACCACGTAGCCTAGGGCGGGCACCCCTTCCTGCATGGAGGACAGGCGCGTCGCACCGAAACGGCCCTGGTCCGACACATGAATCTGCAGAATCGGTTCGGCGCGACGGGCGACCTGCTGCCAGAGGCCCAGGCGCTCGTAGATCTGACGCGCACCGAACGACAGCGCGGACGACCGCGCGTCGTAGCTTGGCTGCCAGGCATCGCCGGGGGCGAAGGGTTCGATCAGGACGATCTTCCAGCCGCGCGCCTTGGCCCCGGATTGGAGGGCCATGGCGAGGCTGGCACCCACCAGCCCTCCGCCGACGATGGCCAGGTCAAAACGGCTCATGCAACCTCGCTTCGCGCAGCGGCCATCAATGCCTCGATGTCGGCCACAGACTTGGGTACGTCGCCGGTCAGAATTTCACACCCTTTTTTGGTTACCACGACATCGTCCTCGATTCGCACACCGATCCCGCGCCATTTCTTCGCGACGTTCTGGTTGTCCGGCGCCACGTAAATGCCCGGTTCGACGGTCAGAGCCATGCCGGCCTCCAACACTCGCCACTCACCGCCGACCTTGTATTCGCCGACGTCATGGACATCCATGCCCAGCCAATGCCCGGCGCGGTGCATGTAGAAAGCTTTGTACGCTTCACTGGCAATCAGTTCATCCACATCGCCTTGAAGCAGACCCAGCTCGACCAGCCCCGCCGTGATCACCCGCACGGTGGCCTCGTGGGCCTGGTTCCAGTGATTGCCCGGCTTGATCTCGGCAAACGCGGCCTCCTGAGACTTGAGCACCAACTCGTAGATCGCCTTCTGCTCCGGCGAGAACCGGCCGTTGACCGGGAAGGTGCGAGTGATGTCGCTGGCGTAGCAGTCGATCTCACAACCGGCATCGATCAGCACCAAGTCGCCCTCCTTCAACGCGGCGTCATTCTCCTGGTAATGAAGGATGCAGGCATTGCGGCCGGAGGCGACGATGGAACCATAGGCTGGCATCTTCGCCCCGCCTTTGCGGAACTCGTAATCCAGCTCGGCCTCCAGGCTGTATTCATGAAGACCTGCCCGGCTCGCCTGCATCGCCCGGACATGAGCACGGGCGGAAATACGCGCCGCTTCTCGCATCACTTTCACTTCCGCCGCCGATTTATACAGGCGCATGTCGTGCAGAAGGTGATCCAACGCAACGAATTCCTTCGGTGGCTGCGCGCCCAGATGGGCCTTGGAGCGAATCACGTTGATCCACTCCATGACATGGCGATCGAACTCGGGATTGTTGCCCATCGACGAATACACCCGATCCCGACCTTCGATCAGGCCCGGCAGGATGTCGTCGATGTCGGTGATCGGGAACGCATCGTCCGCGCCGTAATCCTGCACCGCCCCGTCTTGCCCGGCGCGCAAGCCATCCCACAACTCGCGTTCGGCATTGCGCTCTCGGCAAAACAGCACGTACTCGCCATACTCCCGACCAGGAATCAGTACGATCACCGCTTCTGGCTCGGGGAAACCACTCAGGTAATAAAAGTCACTGTCCTGGCGGTAAACATGTTCGACATCACGATTGCGGATGGCCACGGCCGCCGCAGGCAAGATGGCAATGCTGTTGGGCTCCATCTGCTCCATCAAGGCTTTGCGGCGACGGCCGTATTCGGCTTTCGGGATACGGATCATGGGCAAATACGGTCCTCCTGAAGGCGTACGGTCGGCGGTTATCGCACCGTTGACGATCGGATAGCCGGGGGTGGGGAATCAGTGCAGCGAAGGCTTCGCTTGCGGCTCGACTTTCTTGTTGAATTCGGTGAACAGCAGCAGAGGCGCAACGCGCATGTATTCCATGACTTCCATGTAGTCGTTCTCGGCATCTTCGGACTCTTCCAAGGCGTCCTGAATCTGCGCGATGGCCGCCAAATCCTGCAACACGCCCTGGGCGTCTTCGCTCATGCTCTGACCGCCGATCCTCGCGAAACCATGAAGAAAACCCTGGCACCACTGGCCAAGGGCCGCAGCGCGAGTGGCCAGCGGTTCGTCGTCATCCGGAAGCAGCAGCACGACGGCCATTTCGTCGCTGGTCAGTTCACCTTTGACCATCTCCTGCAAGCCAATCAGCGCTTGACGGACATTGGCCTGTGGCTCGGTTTGCAGCAGCTCTTGCGCGTCGTCGAACCAGCCATCGGCGTCAAAGCCGGCGCCTGCGCAACTGCGGCCCAGCAACAGGCCGTGCAATTCGGCGGGAGAAACGGGATGACCTGCGCCGCTGAGCAGGGCGGCGAAGGCGTTGTAAGGGGAATTCGGATTAGGCATGGGCAACTAGGCGCCAAGCGGCGCAATGTCTAGAATGAAGGGCTTGTATCGTAGCACCGGCAGACGCGCGCAAGCTATCCAGGCGACAGTGAAGGCAGTTCCTGAGGCCAGCTCCTGCACCACTCATCAGAAAACTATCAGTGGAAAACGATGGAAGACAACGACCTGCAAGCGCTGATGGCCCGACTGGAGTTATTGATCGGCCGTGTCGAGCAACTAAAAAGCCAAAACGGACTCCTATTAGCTCAGGAAAAAAGCTGGCGCGAGGAACGCGCTCACCTCATTGAAAAGAACGAAATCGCCCGGCAGAAGGTCGAGTCGATGATTTCGCGCCTCAAGGCCCTGGAGCAAGACTCATGAGTAACGGCAACAGCATCACTGTGCAGATCCTCGACAAAGAGTATTCGATCATCTGCCCTCAGGAAGAGCGCACCAACCTCGTCAGCGCCGCACGCTACCTCGATGGCAAGATGCGGGAGATCCGCAGCAGCGGCAAAGTCATCGGTGCCGACCGCATCGCCGTAATGGCAGCCTTGAACATCACTCACGACCTGCTGCACAAACAGGAACGTCCCGAATCGTCGACCAGCGGCGCAACCCGCGAGCAGGTACGCGACCTGCTGGACCGCGTAGATCTGGCCCTTGCCACGGATTCGGATAAAGCACAAGGCTGATTGTTCGGACATCATTCGGTATACTGACGCCCGCTCCCTGGAGTGCTTGCCAGTCGGTCATGTCCCTGAGCCGATACGCACAACCACGGGGGTTGCACGTTGGGGCTGGTGTGCATGTCCGCTCGACGGAAAGCCTTAAAGCCTCCTGCAATCTCCACCTTGAACTTTCGGGTTCAAGGGCTACACCGACAGCGGTTCGTCGGGGAGCCCCGAATTCCAACCCGCGCCAGGCCACCTGCCTGGCAGTAGGATCGTGAGTCTCTGACGCGCGGTCCTCACGCTCTCACGGACCCGCCGCATGACCTCCTCTGGCGCCGCTTCCCTGACCGACTCCGCCCTGCTTTCCCGCCCCCAGTTACGTCGCCTCCTGCGCAAAACTCGTCGCTCGCTCAGCCGCGCTGCGCAGCGAAAGGCAGCCGAGGGTTTGTATCGGCAACTGGCGCAGAATCCGCTTTTCCGTCGTGCCCGACATGTTTCTCTGTACCTTCCGATGGACGGTGAAATCGATCCGCGCCTCTTGATGCGGGAGGCGCAACGGCGTGGCAAGAAAACGTACCTGCCCGTTCTGAGCCCTTGGCCGCGCACGCGCATGGTCTTTCAGCGAATTCGGCCGGGCGACCGTCTCAAACCCAACCGTTTCCGCATTCCCGAACCCCACATCAACCTGCGTCAACAGCGCAGAATCTGGGCGCTGGACTTGATCCTGATGCCGCTGGTGGGCTTCGACGATCAGGGCGGGCGCCTTGGGATGGGCGGCGGCTTCTATGACCGGAGCCTGGCCTACCGTGCACGAAGGGGCGCCTGGCAGAAGCCCGTCTTGCTGGGACTGGCTCATGAGTGTCAGAGAGTGGAAAAACTGGCTATAGCCAGTTGGGATGTGCCGTTGCAAGGAACGGTGTCGGACAAGCGCTGGTATATCGCGTAATCGGGATCAATGCCCGATTCTGTTCCACCGGCTCAGCACGGTGGTGCGCTTGCGTCAGAGCGGCGGAGGCGAATTGTCCATCCCAGCGTTGCTGCAGTGACCCGCTCCATTGCCGAGCGGGCTCACTTCCATAGCCCAATGCGCAGTCTGCGTTCGGTTAACGATGAACGGGTTGCTGTTGCTGCTGAGTGACCTCAACCGGTGCATCGGTTTTAGACGCCCACAAACTTTGCGCGTAACCGGTAGTGACGATACCCAAGCCGAACAAAATGACCAAAATCCATAGTAAATCCGGCTTGCGTTGCATTGATCGCCCCCCTTTGGCAAATCAAAATCCTGACGTCCACGGCATGTTTTGTGAGGCCGCGTAACGGTGTAGCGCTGAAAATGGCGGCATTCTGCGGTAACGTGATCCAACACGCAAATGCTGGCGTCAACCGACTGTCGGTTTGTCATAAAAGCGTCGGACAACCTGTCCAGACCACCCTCCGGAGCCCTAGAAAATGGCCTATTGGCTGATGAAATCCGAGCCCGACGAGTTGTCGATCACTGACTTGCAAACTCTCGGCCAAGCTCGCTGGGACGGTGTGCGTAATTATCAGGCGCGCAACTTTTTAAGAGCGATGGCGCCGGGTGACGCGTTCTTTTTCTATCACTCCAGTTGCCCTGAGCCAGGCATCGCGGGCATTGGAAAAATCATCCGGCCTGCGTACCCGGACCCCACTGCCCTGGACAAAGGCAGTCACTACTTCGATAGCAAAGCCAGCGCGGAAAAGAACCCATGGAGCGCCATCGATGTTGGCTTCATGGAAGCCTTTCCCAAGGTGCTTGGCTTGGGCTATCTCAAACAGCAGGCTGCACTGGAGCAACTGCCTCTCGTACAAAAAGGCAGCCGCCTCTCGGTCATGCCGGTAACGCCCGATCAATGGGCAGCGGTGCTGGCACTGCGCTAATTCCGCCCTGTAGGCGCGGCAGCGATTTCAAATACGCCACCGTCGGCAAGCCGTAATGCTACAGAGAGGCAATGCCACTCACTGCGCAATAAAGTTGTTGAACAGCAAATCATCTACCACAGGCTTGCCGGTCTCTTGGCTCAGCACCTGCTGAGTCTGCTTCAACGCCTCCTGACGCAGTTTCTCTTTGGCGTCCACGTTGCTCATGCTGTCGACGGTTTGCTGGGTGAACAAGGCGACCAACTGGTTGCGAATCAGCGGCTCATTGGCCTTGACCAGCTTCTGCGCTTCAGCGCCCGTGACACGCAGGGCCACGTCGGCCTTGTAGACGTGCAGTTTCGGCCCACCGTCAAGCGCGTAGTTACCTACGAATGGCGGGGTCAGGGCCACGTACGAAACCTTGTTCGGGTCGTCCTTCTCGCCCCCGCCCTCTTCGGCCATGGCCACCACGGGCATCGACAACGCCAGCACCATCAGAATCCACGCTTTCACAGTCCACTCCTCATTCGGTTCGCGCCATAGCTTACTTCAGCTTATGCACGCCTATCAGGCCGGGGCATGCTCGTTGACCCCTAAACCTCTCTACCTACACTTATCGGCCATCACTGGAAAAGGAATAGCCCTCGATGAAAGCCGTGCTCTGTAAAGCCTTTGGCCCTCCGCAAACGCTGGTGCTCGACGACGTTCCGCCGCCCGAGCCGAAGAAAAACGAAATCCTGCTGACGGTGCACGCCGCCGGGGTCAATTTTCCTGACACGCTGATCATCGAGGGCAAATACCAATTCAAACCACCCTTTCCCTTTTCGCCTGGCGGAGAAGCCTCGGGGGTGGTCGCGGCGGTGGGGGAGAAAGTCAGCCACCTGAAGGTTGGCGACCGCGTCATGGCGTTAACCGGCTGGGGCAGCTTTGCGGAGCAGATTGCCGTTGCCGGTTACAACGTCCTACCCATTCCAGAGGCGATGGACTTCACCACCGCCGCCGCATTCAGCATGACCTACGGCACCTCCATGCACGCCCTCAAACAGCGCGCCCACCTGCAACCGGGTGAAACCCTGCTCGTCCTCGGCGCCTCAGGCGGCGTAGGCCTGGCGGCGGTCGAAATCGGCAAAGCCATGGGCGCCCGCGTCATCGCCGCCGCCAGCAGCGCCGATAAACTCGACGTGGCCAAAAACGCAGGCGCCGACGAACTCATCAACTACAGCGAAACCAGCCTCAAGGACGAACTCAAACGCCTCACCAACGGCAACGGCGTCGACGTCATCTACGACCCTGTCGGCGGCGACCTTTTCGACCAGGCCGTCCGCGCCGTCGCGTGGAACGGCCGTCTCCTCGTCGTCGGCTTCGCCAGCGGCCGCATTCCAGAATTGCCCGTGAACATCGCCCTGTTGAAAGGCGCTTCAGTGGTCGGCGTGTTCTGGGGATCGTTCGCTCAGCGGCAACCGCAGGACAATGCGGCGAACTTTCAGCAGTTGTTCAAGTGGTTTGGCGAGGGGAAGTTGAAGCCTCTGGTGTCGAAGGTTTATCCGCTTGAGCAGGCTGGGGAGGCGATTGATTCGTTGGGGCAAAGGAAGGCGGTTGGGAAGGTGGTGATTCAAGTCGCGTGACAAAAAACGTATTACGAGCCCGCTGCAATGGCGGGCTTTTTGGCCTGTTGCGCCAAATCAATGCGCATCGAAAGGTAATTAATAGCGTTGCATTTACAGAAGATGAAAACGGAACTGACCAACAGGGAAATATTTACGAATGGGACTTTCGTCACAGCACTTTTGAGAAATACAGCAAGCGAGGAATACACCTCGGAGAGTATGATCCTACCACCGGAGTCCAAACGAAAAGCGCTAACCCTGCTAGGAAAATTTCATGAAACATTACGTAACAGGCTATAAGCCTAATGAAGACGATCAAGCATTCAAAGTTAGAATCCCTCTATCGCTACCTGAACTGAGGGAGATCATGCGCTGGACAGATGACGGCGACTGCGTATTCGACAATGAGATGAGCGAATTGCATAGACAAAAAATTGAGGATACATGCAGCATTGACCTTCCAAAAAACCTGGATCTTTTTCTAACCACCGAATCAAGTTGAGCAACCAAAAGCTGAAGCAAACCATGCACAATGAATCAATCGAAGATATGACAGAAGCTGAATTTTTAGACTTGGTCATCAAAATCTGCAATGTAGATTACAAAACAGAGCACCAACATACCCAAGCTGTTATGCGTTTTGAGCGACTCAGCGAACACCCTGATGGCTCAGATCTGATTTATTACTCAAACCCCTCGGCAGACAGCACCCCCGAGGGTATTGTCAGCACAATCAAACGTTGGAGAGCCGAAAACGGCAAAGCCGGATTCAAATCATGAAACACTGCATGACCGGCTACAAACCTAGCAATGACGAACTGGTGTTCAAGACGCCACTTGAGCTACCCACTTTGAGAGAAATCATGCAATGGACGGACGATGGGGATTGCTTTTTTGATCACGACTTAACTCAACTTCAAATTGAAAAATAGAAAAAGCAAGCGAGATGAAATTCTCCTCAGATTTAAAGCTTGTCTCAACCACTGAGTCAGACTGAGTTCCATGAAAGCAAAAACATGAAAGACCGAAAAATAGAAGACATCACAGAGGCCGATTTTCTCGCCTTTGTTAAAAAAATATGCAAAGCAGCATATCGAACAAAACGTCAGCACGGAGAAGCTATTTACCAGTTGAATCAAATGTGCGAACACCCGTATGGCTCTGATCTAATATATTATCCGAAACCATCATCCGACAACTCACCCGAAGGCATCGTTAAAGAAGTTAAGGAATGGCGCGCCGCTAACGGTAAGCCGAGTTTCAAATCAGAAAATTAACAGCACCCAAATAGAATTGGGTACTGACAAAAAAAAAGGATTTTTAGAATGTCTAGCTATATCGCTTTACTACAACAGCAGCCTCGACGCATTCAGGAAGAAATTGCTGGGCACATTGGTTCAACAGCAGGCATGTCAGAAGTACAGGCTGCTACACGCTATAGGGATGTTGCCGTGTGGCTTAGGTCTGTAAAACTTGCGGCCTTGCCTCCGGGGTTTTCCCCGCCAGCAGGGCATTTGACGGCGCAAGAATTTAATGGCACAGGCACTCCCGTCGGGATAGCACCAGAGCTTGCAGAAATCATGAACCAATTCATCGCCTATGAAAGTGCCTGGCATCTCGAGAACTTTATTCACCAACTCTCGGTACTCATCGGCCAGCTACACGAGACTGCTCGCCGGGAAGCCCAGCGCCAGGCTGAACAAGCGGCTCGCCAACTGGCACAACGCCAAGCTGAAGAGGCTGCGCGGCAGCTTGCTCAACGGCAGGCGGAAGAGGCTGCGCGCGCATATGCTCAACAGCAGGCAGAACAGGCGGCACGAGAATTGGCACAGCGGCAGGCGGAGGAAGCCGCGCAACTCGCGGCCCAACTGCTAGCGGAGCAACAAGCTCGTGAAGCCGCACAAGCGTTAGCCGAACAGAAGGCGCAAGAAGCGACAATACAGGAAGCGCGCATTGCATTGGAGTTGTCCACTCCCGTAGCGGCGCAACCCGCTGCGGTACCTGCGAATGGTGAGCAGGGCTGGAATGAAAGCGTTCCGACAGATAGCGCGGCGAACAGAATCGTATTCATCCCCGGCCCAGCAGCCATGGCAGAAATCGACCGAGCCACTCTGGCGCTCAAGCACAGCGTTGATGCGGCGGTGACTCAATACGCGTCCGTTATCGCGCCGTATTTGAACGCGCCACAAACTTTCGACGCTACCGCACACTGACCTTAAGCTAAAGTGACGAAATCAGGGGGGACGCAGGTCCAGAATCTGCGTCCCCCTGAATCGCTTCCCGCCGAGACTCACATTCGAGCCCGAATCACCTTCGGTAACACATCCAGATATTTGAGCGCTGGATTCTCCAGGCACTGGCTCAATAGCCCCGGCATCGCATTTACGAACTGATCGGAGATTTCCTGCTCAGCCGAAAACGGCAATTTCTCGTTGTGCGCCTTGCGCACCAGCAGTTGCCGGGCGTGCGAAACGTAGGAATCGGGACCGCGAGCTCCTCGGACACAATCGGTCCAAGCAGCTGTTCAGCTGTATTCGTACATCAGCCTTACCACTCGGCAATGCCTGCACACGTACTTGTAAAAGACAAGATCCTCGTTCGGTACGTAACTACGGAATTCCGCAATCCAGTGTTCTCTGTGATCCTCCTGGCCCTCTAGAAATGCCTCGAACGTATCAGCGGTTGCTCCCTGAATATCCTGTGCAGAAGCATCGCCATGAAACTCGCATGCGTCACCACAGTGATGCAGCCACACTTTCTCCTGCCAGGAGCTATAGCTTGGCGTTCGCTCATTCACCTCCTTAACTACGGATTTAGGGATGCCCACTTCGATCAATGAATCAACATCATTGAACGTCCCCTCAAACTTGGTGGCCGCCGAACCATCCGCGATGCACCACGGGCAGAACATGAGCTCGGCATCGCACTTGGCGTAAATACCACCCCGGTATATGTAGCCTCGAGCACGCTTACAGCAATCGCACACCTCATCGCCAACGTCTATCGCCCCAGTCGCAATCGGATCCGGGTGGTAGCAAAACACTGGAAATACTTCTTTCATGACCCTCCTCTCCTTTCCCACGAAATCACCATTCGCAACCTTTTCTCCAGCCGCTCCTGATCGAATAGGAATTGCACCGACTCACCGATTACCGCTGGCATGTCCCCGGTCACCTCCCAAGGCTTGAGGCGCCAGCGTTTGACGGCCGCGACCACGGCGTTTGCGGTTTTCGGGTCCGTACGTTCGATGACCCGGATATCACTCACCGAACCATGTGATGGACGTCGTAATGCACCAAAGCACTGGAAAACAGCTTGCCGCCGCGCAAGGCGGAGGGATAAACGGGAGATACGTACTGATCGAATTGAGGTCGTTCCGTTGTGCCGCTCGACGTCTCGATGAGCAACAGCGCACAGCACCCCAGAATGGCTGACAGCCTCCATCGCGGTTTCACCTTCACCTCGTCTCTGAGCGCCATGCGGCGAATGACGGCGATGTTAGAGCGTGAACGGTGTGCCAGTAAGGTTATCGATTCTGATTCTCAAGTAGGACGCTGCTGAACGCCGCAAGCCGCCGCATACCATCTCGTCATGTTCGCAATCCAACACGCCAATCTGCCGAAATTTCGGAACTTTTGCCGATGGGAAGCCTTCCTATTTTCTGTAATGAAAATGTAATATTCGATTTCGCATAACAATACGAACAATCTGGAGTGTGTCGATGTTTGCCTTTTTCCGACCAGCCGCGCATCAGGCTCGCATGCCTGCCGAGCGTGTCGACCCTACGTATCGCCGTCTGCGCTGGCAGATTTTTGCAGGCATCTTCTTCGGTTACGCGGGCTACTACCTGCTGCGCAAGAACTTTTCCCTAGCCATGCCGTACCTGATCGACGAAGGCTACACCCGAGGTGAGCTCGGGGTGGCGATCTCGGCCATCGCGATTGCCTATGGTTTGTCGAAGTTCTTGATGGGGCTGGTGTCTGATCGCTCCAACCCCCGTTACTTCTTGCCGTTTGGCCTGCTGATTTCGGCGCTGGTAATGTTCGTGTTCGGCTTTGCGCCTTGGGCAACGTCGAGCGTGACGATCATGTTCATTCTGCTGTTCATCAACGGCTGGGCACAGGGCATGGGCTGGCCACCGAGCGGGCGGACCATGGTGCACTGGTGGTCACAGAAAGAGCGCGGCGGCGTGGTGTCGGTATGGAACGTGGCCCACAACGTGGGTGGCGGCTTGATCGGTCCGCTGTTCTTGCTGGGTCTGGGCTGGACGAATGACTGGCACGCGGCGTTCTACGTACCGGCGGCAGTGGCGCTGTTCGTGGCATTGTTCGCGTTTGCCACGATGCGCGACACCCCACAGTCGGTGGGTCTGCCACCGGTCGAGGAGTACAAGAACGATTACCCGGAAGGCTATAACGCCAGCCATGAAGAGGAATTCAGCGCCAAGGAAATCTTCGTCAAATACGTGCTGCGCAACAAAATGCTGTGGTACATCGCCCTCGCCAACGTATTTGTCTACCTGCTGCGCTACGGCGTACTGGACTGGGCGCCGACCTACCTCAAGGAAGCCAAACACTTCAATGTCGACAAGACCTCCTGGGCATACTTCTTTTACGAGTGGGCAGGTATTCCGGGCACGCTGCTGTGCGGCTGGATGTCGGACAAAATTTTCCGTGGCAACCGTGGGTTGACCGGTATCGTGTTCATGCTGCTGGTGACTGTAGCGACGCTGGTGTACTGGCTCAATCCGCCGGGTAACCCGACAATCGACATGATTGCACTGGTTTCCATCGGCTTCCTGATCTACGGCCCGGTCATGCTGGTTGGCTTGCAAGCGCTGGAACTGGCACCGAAAAAGGCAGCGGGCACTGCGGCAGGTTTTACGGGGCTGTTCGGCTACTTGGGCGGCTCAGTCGCGGCGAGTGCGCTCATGGGCTATACCGTCGATCATTTCGGCTGGAATGGCGGGTTCATCATGCTGGTCGGCGCTTGCGTGCTGTCGATCGTTTTCCTGGCACCTACGCTGCGGCATACGCGGGTGGCGAGCCAGTCGCGAGAAGCAAACGCGTAACGTGAGGGAGAACACGCGTAGCCGTCTAGGCAGACCGCTACGCGTTACGTTTTCGGCCATGTGGCCGGATCAAACCGCCAACAACACCGGCCTGCAACGTTTGAAGCGCTTCTCCAGGCTGACATCCGGCATGGCGTGATTACGCAGTGCATGGATGGTCTGTTCGACGTACTCCCACGTCGTGCCGTATCTCCCGCTGGCGCTGGCCAGAACTTGAGTCAGCACACTGTCCGGCAGATTACCGGCGTAGCTGGGCAAATGCCTTTCCAACACAAAGCCCAGCGCCTGAACCTTGGTGCCATCCTCCAGTCGGCAACTCAGCCAATGAGGGCGGTAAGACGGATATGGCATTTCTCGCTGCCACAGCGCCAGCAGCGATTCTTCGATGTTCTCTTCCGGCAGGCGATAGGCAAAGCCACTGCAAGAGCCCCCGCGATCAAGGCCAAAAACCAGTCCCGGCTGCTCGGGCGTGCCGCGATGCTCGTGCGACCAAAGGTAAAGACCGCGATGATAGCCGTGCACTCGCCCCCGCTGACGCTCCACCGCGGAGCACTCGGGGCGCCAGATCAATGATCCGTAGGCGAATAGCCAGACCGGCCCTCCCTCGTGCCTGGACAGCGTGGCGTGCATTGAAGCGAGGAGCTGTTCGTGGGTGAGTTTGGGCCCGAGGTCGATAACAGGCGGGTAGGACAATCCGAGGCCATCATGGACGGCCTCTACCAGGCTATTGATTCGATTCACCATCTGGCTCCCCCGCTGGCCTGCTGATGGCCAGCGTCAGCGCTGAACTCTGTAAAGCAGCTCTGCCAACAGCGGATCAACAACTACCGCAATCAGCGAGCAACAGGCAGGTCGATGCGTCGTAAAGCCGACCTGCCGTTATTTTGATGCAATTAACTTTCCACTGCCGCTGCCATCGGGCGAACGGTCATGTACGCGGGGCGTAGGCAAACACATCTGCGCGCATCTGCCGTGCGTCCATACCCGCCATCACCAACGCATCGAGCGTCGAGTACACCATCGTCGGCGACCCGCTGGCGTAGACCTGAATCGATTTCAAATCAGCGAAGTCTTCACATACGGCTTCATGCAACAACCCGCAACGCCCTTCCCACCCGCACAGGTCGCTGACGATTTTGTGCAGGTGCAGGTTAGGCAGCGTTTTCCACTCGTCCCAATGCTTGAGCTCGTAGAAGTCCTCGGGGCGGCGCACCCCCCAATAGACATGCACCGGATGCGGGAATCCCTTGGAGCGGCAATGTTCGATCAGGCTGTGCATCTGCCCCATCCCGGTACCCGCTGCAATCAGTACCAGCGGGCCGTCGGGCAGCTCACCCAAATGGGTATCGCCAAACGGCAGTTCAACGCGCGCTGTACCGTCGCGCTGGAGCTGTTTGATCAAGTTTTGCGCGCTGGCCTCACGGGCCAGGACATGGATCTCGAGGTCTCGACCGCTTTCGGGGGCCGACGCCATGGAAAACGCCGATTTCTCACCGTCATCACGCGCGATCATCAGGTATTGCCCGGCGTGGTAGCGAGGTGGCTTGCCTGCGGGCGCGCGGAGCATGACACGCCACACGTCTCCGCCGACTTCCACGCATTCGGTGACCTGGCAGCCAAACGTACGCACCGGCAATTCGCCCAGCGGCAAGACGCTGTCCCACACGACGACGCAGTCTTGCTGCGGCACCGCGATGCAGGTGTAGATCTCGCCGTGCCCTCGCAGCTCACCCCCCTGCTGGACAGTACCTTCGACCAGCAGTGCCGAACAGATGTGGCAGTTGCCATTACGGCAGCTCTGCGGACATTCATAGCCCAGGCGCTGAGCGGCGTCGAGGATCGGCTCGCCGGGCAATGTCTCGAGCACTGCGCCCGACGGCTGCAAGGTTACACGCATCAATCTATTCCCAGCTGATTCCAGATATCGTCGATCCGACGAGTGACGGCGTCATCCTTGACGATTGCACGCCCCCACTCACGCGTCGTTTCGCCCGGCCATTTGTGCGTGGCATCCAGCCCCATCTTCGAACCCAGCCCGGAGACGGGGGACGCAAAGTCGAGGTAGTCGATCGGTGTGTTGTCGATCATCACCGTATCGCGCTTGGGGTCCATGCGCGTGGTGATTGCCCAGATGACGTCGTTCCAGTCCCGCGCGTTGATGTCATCATCGGTGACGATAACGAACTTGGTGTACATGAACTGTCGCAAAAACGACCAGACGCCCAACATCACGCGCTTGGCGTGCCCCGGATACTGCTTCTTCATGGTCACGACGGCCATGCGGTAGGAGCAGCCTTCGGGGGGAAGGTAGAAATCGGTTATTTCCGGAAACTGCTTCTGCAGAATCGGCACGAACACTTCGTTCAACGCCACACCCAGAATGGCCGGCTCATCCGGTGGACGCCCCGTGTAGGTGCTGTGATAGATCGGCTTAATGCGGTGAGTGATGCGTTCGACGGTGAACACCGGGAAGCGATCGACTTCGTTGTAGTAACCGGTGTGATCACCGTAAGGGCCTTCGTCAGCCATTTCACCAGGATGAATCACACCTTCAAGCACGATTTCCGCACTCGCTGGGACTTGCAGGTCATTGCCCCGGCATTTGATCAGTTCGGTACGGTTGCCACGCAGCAGTCCCGCGAATGCGTATTCGGACAAGCTATCCGGCACAGGCGTGACCGCACCCAGGATGGTCGCCGGATCAGCACCCAATGCCACGGATACAGGAAAAGGCTGGCCAGGATGCTTGTCACACCACTCCTTGAAATCCAGCGCGCCGCCACGATGGCTCAGCCAGCGCATGATGACCTTGTTGCGACCAATCACTTGCTGGCGGTAAATACCGAGGTTCTGACGTTCTTTGTTAGGGCCCTTGGTGACCGTCAGCCCCCAGGTGATCAGCGGGCCGACATCGCCAGGCCAGCAGGTCTGCACTGGAAGCATGCCCAGATCGACATCATCGCCCTCGACGACCGTTTCCTGGCAGGGTGCTTCCTTGACGACTTTAGGCGCCATGGCGATGACTTTCTTGAAAATCGGCAGCTTCGACCAGGCGTCCTTCAGCCCTTTGGGCGGCTCGGGTTCTTTGAGAAAGGCCAGCAGCTTGCCAATCTCCCGCAACTCGCCGATGGATTCAGCCCCCATGCCCATGGCCACGCGCTCAGGCGTTCCGAACAGGTTGCCCAGCACCGGAATATCGAAGCCGGTGGGGTTCTCGAACAGCAAGGCCGGGCCCTTGTTGCGCAAGGTCCGATCACAGACTTCGGTCATTTCCAGCACAGGGGAAATGGGTACGTGGATGCGTTTCAATTCTCCGCGCTGCTCAAGCTGCTGCACGAAATCCCGGAGGTCGTTGAATTTCATTAACCCGGCCACTTAACAAATAGATGCACATCCTACCTGCTCTGAAGGCCTACGGCAGCAGCCTGACGCGTAATCATCCGCCTTGACGGGCGTTTTCAGGCATGAATATCGGCGCGAGCAGGGGCTGCATGCGTTCGCCGCCGGCATCGGAGAGGTGATTCTCGTCCATGTATTGCGAGTGGCCGTCGAATTCCGCCCGGCAGATCCCGCCCGGACACATCAGCGGCGTCGGGTCGAGGGTACGAACGTTCGGGTCTTCGGCACTCAGTCGTCCGAAAAGCCCGTTCAAAAACTGCTGACGCGCCAGATGCTCGGCCATTGGCCGCCCCAGCTTTTCAGCCGACCGGCCGACCATGGCCAGGCTGGCCAACCGCGCCACGGTACCCTGTCGTTGCAACGGGACTTCCTTGAGGATCCACACCGTCGCCCCTGCCGCGCGCAAGCTGTGCACCATGGCGCTCAGGTCCCTGGCCATCTCCTGTTGGGCCACCGAGCGGCTTTCATCGCGATAAAACGCATTGCGCATGTCGCCGTCCTCTTCGCCGTAGAGGTACAGGCTCCAGCGCGCCGCGAGCACCACGTTGCGAATGCCGTGGTCGCGCACGGTTTGCAGCGTGGCTTGATTGAAAGCCTGGCATTGCTGACGGGGCTCGTGCCCTAGAATCGGCGGACAGCCAGACAGGCTGGCCAGCCAGACCGGGCTGCCGTAGCGCTCGGCGTCCGCTTCAATGGCCGGCTTGAGCGCAGCGGCGTGACTATCACCCCAGACCAGTTGCCTCGGCGCCGCTCGCTCGTCACCTCCAAAGCGGCATATCTTGCGCAGGTCTTCGCTGTCCCGTTGCAGCAGACACTCCATCTGACCTCGCTGCCAGTCTCGCGCCTGCGCATATTGCAGCGCCTGCCCCGAGAGCCGCTCTGGAACCCCGTCACGGTAGCGCACCGCTTGACCGGCGATACCGATCACCACCAGCGCCGTCAGCCCGGCCAGCAATACCGACCGACGCCCAGGCAGCAAGCGTTTTTCGCGGAACGGCAGCTCAACCAGCCGCCAACTCAGCCAGGCCAGCACCAACGTCAGCACGACCCAAGCCCCCGCCTCACGAGCCTGCATCCCATCGACCGAAACCGCATTGGCGTAAACGAATACCGGCCAGTGCCAGAGGTACCAAGAGTAGGAAACCAACCCGACCGCCACCATCACGCGCCCGCTTAACAGCCGCCCGACCAGCGTCGGCCCCTGCCCGTTGGCCCAGATCATCGCAGTGGCGCCCAGAACCGGCAGCAGGGCAGCCCAGCCGGGAAACGGCGTGTATTTATCGAGTGCAAGGATGGCGTAAAGCACCGCCAACAGGCCGGCCAGGCTGACGCCCTGATACGCCCATGGCGACAGTTTGCGTGGGGAAGCAGGAAGGACAGCCAGCATTGCACCGCACAGCAATTCCCACGCGCGCATCGGCAATAGGAAAAACGCCGCGTCGGGCTGACGCTTGACCATCCCGACATTCAAGGCGAACGAGACCACCAGCACGCCCAGCAGTATCCAGCGCCAATGACGAAAATAACGGGTCAGCGCCACCATCAGCAGCGGAAAAAGAATGTAGTACTGCTCTTCGACAGAGAGCGACCAGGTGTGCAGCAGCGGTTTGAAATCCGAGGCGGGATTGAAATACCCGTCCTGACGCATGAACAGGATATTGGACGCGAACATCGCCTGGTAGCGCACCGCTCGCCCTAACTGCGAATAGTCGTTGGCGGGCATCAATACCCAGCCGACCACCAAAGCGGCGAGCATCATCACGGTAAGGGCAGGAATGATCCGCCTGGCGCGCCGCGCCCAGAAATCGACAAAACTGAAGCGTCCCGCGCCGATCTCTCGAACGATGATCGAGGTGATCAGGAAGCCGGAGATGACGAAAAACACATCGACACCCACGAAGCCGCCGCTGAATACGCCAAATCCGAAGTGATACAGCACCACTGGAATGACGGCCAAAGCCCGCAGCCCGTCGATATCCCGACGATTGCCAAACGTGTGCATGACGCTCCTTGTCTCGCGTTGTCGCAGTACGAAAAAAAAGGGTGCCCGAATGGACACCGCTTCTCTCCCACCGCCCCGCGCGCGGCGGGCAATGGGTTGTTTACCCTGTCGTTACTTGCGCTTCATCGACAGGAAGAACTCATCGTTGGTCTTGGTCGTTTTCAGCTTGTCGACCAGGAATTCGATCGCAGCGACTTCATCCATCGGATGCAGGAGCTTGCGCAGGATCCACATGCGCTGCAGCTCGTCATCGGCGGTCAGCAACTCTTCGCGGCGAGTACCGGAGCGGTTAATGTTGATGGCCGGGAAGACGCGTTTTTCAGCGATCTTGCGATCCAGAGGCAACTCCATGTTGCCGGTGCCTTTGAATTCTTCGTAGATCACTTCGTCCATCTTCGAGCCGGTTTCTACCAGCGCGGTGGCGATGATGGTCAGCGAACCGCCTTCTTCGATGTTACGGGCCGCACCGAAGAAACGTTTCGGTTTTTCCAGCGCGTGGGCATCGACACCACCAGTCAGGACCTTGCCGGAGCTCGGAATGACGGTGTTATAGGCGCGAGCCAGACGAGTGATGGAGTCAAGCAGGATGACCACGTCTTTCTTGTGCTCGACCAGACGCTTGGCCTTCTCGATCACCATTTCGGCGACTTGCACGTGACGGGTCGGCGGCTCGTCGAACGTAGAGGCAACCACTTCACCGCGAACGGTGCGCTGCATCTCGGTCACTTCTTCCGGACGCTCGTCGATCAGCAGGACGATCAGATGGCACTCTGGGTTGTTACGGGTGATGTTGGCTGCGATGTTCTGCAGCATGATGGTCTTGCCTGCCTTAGGCGGCGCGACGATCAGGCCACGCTGACCTTTGCCGATGGGAGCGCACAGGTCGATGACACGACCGGTCAAGTCCTCGGTGGAGCCGTTGCCAGCCTCCATCTTCAGACGCTCGTTGGGGAACAACGGCGTCAGGTTTTCGAACAGGATCTTGTTTTTCGCGTTTTCCGGACGGTCGAAGTTGATAGTGTCGACCTTGAGCAGCGCGAAATAACGCTCGCCTTCCTTAGGTGGGCGGATCTTGCCGACGATGGTGTCACCCGTGCGCAGGTTGAAGCGGCGGATCTGGCTAGGAGAAACGTAGATGTCGTCCGGGCCGGCGAGGTAGGAAGCGTCTGCAGAGCGAAGGAAGCCGAAGCCATCCTGGAGGATCTCCAGCACGCCATCACCCGAGATTTCCTCGCCGCTTTTAGCGTGCTTTTTCAGCAGGGAGAAAATCACATCCTGCTTGCGCGAACGGGCCATATTTTCTATGCCCATCTGTTCGGCCATTTCGAGCAGATCGGTAATAGGCTTTTGCTTGAGTTCAGTCAGGTTCATATAGGAATGACGTAATCATGTATGAGGGGAAATTAAGCTTTTGGCTTAATGAGGCCGCGCCGCAGAGAAGGCGACAGGATCGCGAGCAAATCGAAAGGAGAACGTCGGCGACGGCTATGCAGGGGGCAACGGAGAAGCCGTTGCGGGGCCGAATGTACCACTTGATTTTCTGAGCGTCTAGTGCAGTACCAGAAAAAAGCCCCGCGTTTTGCGGGGCTTTAGCGCCATCAGATGTTGGCGTCGAGGAAGGCTTGCAGTTGCGACTTGGACAATGCGCCGACCTTGGTCGCCGCGACTTCGCCGTCCTTGAACAGCATCAGGGTCGGAATGCCGCGCACGCCGTGCTTGGCCGGCGTCTCCTGGTTTTCGTCGATATTCAGCTTGGCAATGGTCAATTTGCCTTCGTAGGTACCGGCGATATCGTCCAGAACCGGGGCAATCATTTTGCAGGGGCCGCACCATTCAGCCCAGTAATCGACCAGCACAGGGCCACTCGCCTTCAGGACATCGGCTTCGAAGCTCGCGTCGCTGACGTGTTTGATAAGGTCGCTACTCATGAGATTTCTCCGAGGTCATAGGCAAAAAAACGTGGGTCATCATAACTGTGTCAACGCGTGACAGGAAGGCTGGAGCGATTGTCTCTTGCTATGGGACGCGATGACGAGCTTTATTGAAGTGACTCCCGCCCAGCGCCCAACATTCCGGCGTCGGGCGGACCCACGCGTTAAGGGGAAGGCGCCACGAACACAATGCCAGTCCGCAACGCAGCTCCGCGGATATGCTCCTGCATCGCCTTCTGCGCCGGGCCGGACGCGTTGCGCGCCAAGGCTCGGAGGATCTTGCGGTGTTCTTGCCACGTCTCCATGGCACGTCCCGCTCGGATGAACGGCAGCTTCTGACTTTCCAGAAAAATGTCGGCGCTGGCGGTGATGATGCCGAGGATGGCCTGATTGCCGCTGGCCACGAGGATGCGGCGATGGAAATCGAAATCCAGTTTTGCAGCGCTGTCGAAGTCACCGGCCTTCAATTCCAGGCGCATGGCCTCGACGTTGTCTTCGAGCACGTCGCGCTCGTCAGCGGTCAACGTCACTGCGGCCAGCCCCGCCGCAAACCCTTCCAGCGCATAACGCAGCTGGAAGGTCTCGGAAGGCGACGCATGGGCAGCGTATGGCCAGGAAAAACCGCTCGTGCTCGTTTGTGGTTCGGAAATCGCCTGGACAAACACCCCTTTTCCAGGCTGCACGCTCACCAGGCCCAAGGCGCTGAGAGACGACAGCGCCTCTCGTAATGAGGCACGACTGACCCCCAGTCGAAGGGCCAGATCCCGTTGCGAAGGCAGGCTGTCACCGGGCCCGTAGCCTTGTTCGGCGATCAGCTTACGGATCGCCTGAAAGGCCGCTTCAGGTACTGCAATCGAGTTGGAGTGCATAGGAACTCAGGCGCAAATCGGCGGAAAAAATCTCTTTTATCGTCATCGCGAACATTCGGCAAGTGACGCCCAAGCGAGGGGCGACGCGGCCTCCAAGCGCGCCAAAGCGGGGCGCGCATGGCTTCAACTGTTCAGACCAGTTAGACCGGAATGTCCGCCCAGCCCGCATTCCCCCGTCAGAAACGGATGGCTGGCATGGGCTGTGCACTGGCGGTGGAACACTACACATCCCTCGCCTACTCCTACGATTCGGAGACGTCATATGATCAAGCGTTACAGCGCACTGCTCGCCGCCCTGTTTGCCAGCCTGATGCTGGGCCAGGCCCCCGCCCAGGCCAATGGTCTGGATGACGTGACCGCCCGCGGCACCCTGAAAGTCGCCGTACCGCAAGACTTCCCACCTTTCGGCTCGGTAGGCCCCGACATGAAGCCACGCGGCCTGGACATCGATACCGCGCAGCTGATCGCTGACAAGCTGAAGGTCAAACTCGAACTGACCCCGGTCAACAGCACCAACCGCATTCCCTTTCTGACCACCGGCAAAGTGGATCTGGTGATTTCCAGCCTCGGCAAGAACCCGGATCGGGAGAAGGTCATCGACTTTTCCCACGCTTATGCGCCGTTCTATCTGGCCGTGTTCGGGCCACCGGAAGCCACCATCCACAGCGTGGACGACCTGAAAGGTAAAACCATCAGCGTGACCCGCGGCGCCATCGAAGACATCGAGCTGACTGCCGTCGCGCCGAAGGAAGCCACCATCAAACGCTTCGAAGACAACAACTCCACCATCGCTGCCTACTTGGCGAACCAGACCGACCTGATCGCCAGCGGTAACGTGGTGATGGTCGCGATCAGCGAGAAAAATCCCAAACGCATCCCGGCGCTCAAGGTGAAACTCAAGGATTCGCCCGTCTACGTCGGCGTAAACAAAGGCCAGCCTGAGCTTTTGGCCAAGGTCAACGAGATTATCGAGGCGGCGAAGAAAGACGGTACGTTGGAGAAAAACGCCCAGACCTGGCTGAAACAGCCGTTGCCGGCCGATCTCTGATCGGAGCTCATTCAGATGGCCTATCAGTTCGACTTCATCCCGGTTCTGCAAAATGCTGACCTGCTGCTACGTGGTGCGCTGTTCACGCTGGAATTGACGGCCATCGGCACTTTGCTGGGTGTCAGCGTGGGCATCGTCGGCGCGATTGTCAGGGCCTGGAAGATCCAGCCGTTCTCAGCCGCGTTTGGGGTGTATGTCGAGCTGATACGCAATACGCCCTTCCTGGTGCAGCTGTTCTTCATCTTTTTCGGGCTGCCGTCGCTGGGGTTGCAGATTTCCGAATGGCAGGCAGCCGTGATGGCGATGGTCATCAACTTGGGCGCTTATTCCACGGAAATCATTCGAGCGGGCATTCAGGCGATTCCTCGGGGCCAACTGGAAGCTTCGGCAGCCCTGGCGATGACACGCTTCGAGACGTTCCGTTACGTCGTGTTGATTCCAGCCTTGGGCAAGGTCTGGCCCGCGCTGAGCAGTCAGATCATCATCGTGATGCTCGGCTCGGCAGTGTGTTCGCAGATCGCCACGGAAGAACTGAGCTTCGCGGCGAATTTCATCCAGTCGCGTAATTTCCGCGCCTTCGAGACATACATCATCACCACACTGATCTACCTGTTCATGGCCCTGCTGATTCGTCAGTTGCTGGGATGGGTTGGCCAGCGTTACATCGCAAGGAGACGCTGATGGACTTCACCGTATGGGACATCGTGCGCAACCTGCTTACCGGCCTGCAATGGACGCTGTTGCTGTCGCTGGTGGCGTTTCTCGGCGGTGGCGTCATCGGCCTGCTGGTGATGACCGCCCGCATTTCGCACACATCGGCAGTGCGCACGCTGGCTCGCGCCTACATCGAGCTGTTTCAGGGTACGCCATTGCTGATGCAGCTGTTTCTGGTGTTTTTCGGGGTGGCATTGCTGGGCGTGGACATCTCCCCGTGGCTGGCGGCGGCCTTGGCGCTGACGCTCTTCACCAGCGCCTATCTGGCCGAAATCTGGCGGGGTTGCGTGGAGTCCATTTCCAACGGCCAATGGGAAGCCTCGGCGAGCCTGGCACTGACCCGTTTCGAACAACTTCGCTACGTGATACTGCCGCAAGCCTTGCGCATCGCCGTGGCCCCCACCGTGGGATTTTCGGTGCAAGTGGTCAAAGGTACGGCAGTGACTTCGATCATCGGCTTTACCGAACTGACCAAAACCGGCGGCATGCTCGCCAATGCCACCTTTCAGCCTTTCATGGTCTATGGCTTCGTCGCCTTGGGCTACTTTCTGCTCTGCTACCCGTTGTCGCTCAGCGCGCGCTACCTGGAAAGGAGACTTCATGCCTCTGCTTAGAATTTCCGCCTTGCACAAGTACTACGGCGACCACCACGTGCTCAAAGGCATCGACCTGAGCGTGGAAGAAGGCCAGGTGGTAGCAATCATCGGCCGAAGCGGGTCGGGGAAAAGCACGCTGCTGCGCACGCTCAACGGCCTGGAGTCGATCAACGACGGGGTGATCGAAGTCGATGGCGAATATCTCGACGCTGCACGCGCGGATCTGCGCAGCCTGCGGCAGAAAGTCGGCATGGTGTTCCAGCAGTTCAACCTGTTTCCACACCTGACCGTCGGTGAGAACGTGATGCTGGCGCCGCAGGTGGTCAAGAAGACCTCGAAATCCGACGCCGCCAGACTGGCAAAACAGATGCTCGATCGTGTGGGGCTCGGTGAGAAATTCGATGCCTTTCCTGACCGCTTGTCCGGTGGTCAGCAGCAGCGTGTGGCCATTGCCCGGGCGTTGGCGATGTCGCCAAAAGTGCTGCTATGCGATGAGATCACCTCGGCGCTGGACCCGGAGTTGGTCAACGAAGTACTCAGCGTGGTACGAGAACTGGCCAAAGACGGCATGACGCTGATTATGGTGACGCACGAGATGCGCTTCGCCCGGGAGGTGGGCGACAAACTGGTGTTCATGCATCAGGGCAAGGTGCATGAAGTGGGTGATCCGCGGGAGTTGATGGCCAATCCGAAGACGCCTGAACTGGCCAACTTCATAGGCTCGGTGGAGAGCGCCTGACGATCTCCGCGCGCCCAGCGAATGCATCGCGCTGTTTGGCGACAATGGCGGTTCGTGGCACGATGTCGGGGTTATTGACCGGGACCTTTGACCATGCCGCCAATCGCCGAAAAAAATCTCTCGCTGATCGCCGCGATCGATCTGGGCTCCAACAGCTTCCACATGGTGGTTGCCAAGGCCCACCAAGGTGAAATTCGCATCCTTGAGCGGCTCGGCGAGAAGGTGCAGTTGGCCGCCGGGATCAACGACGAGCGTCAACTCACCGAAGAATCCATGCAGCGCGGGCTCGATTGCCTCAAGCGCTTCGCCCAGTTGATCAACGGCATGCCCGCCGGTTCGGTGAGGATCGTCGGCACCAACGCCCTGCGCGAAGCCCGCAACCGCAACGAATTCATTCACCGCGCCGAGAAAATTCTCGGGCATCCGGTGGAAGTCATCTCCGGACGTGAAGAAGCCCGCCTGATTTACCTGGGCGTTTCCCACACGTTGGCCGACACCTCAGGCAAACGTCTGGTCGCCGACATCGGTGGCGGCAGTACCGAATTCATCATTGGCCAGCGCTTCGAACCCCTGTTGCGCGAAAGCCTGCAAATGGGCTGCGTGAGCTTTACCCAGCGTTATTTCAAGGACGGCAAGATCACCCCCGCGCGCTACGCGCAGGCGTACACGGCGGCGCGGCTGGAAATCATGAGCATCGAGCACGCCCTGCATCGCCTGACCTGGGACGAAGCTATCGGTTCGTCCGGTACCATTCGTGCCATCGGCCTGGCCCTGAAAGCCGGCGGCCATGGCAACGGCGAGGTCAACGCAGACGGATTGGCGTGGCTCAAACGCAAGCTGATGAAGCTGGGCGAGGTCGACAAGATCGATTTCGAAGGCATCAAACCGGATCGCCGGGCTATTTTTCCGGCCGGCCTGGCGATTCTCGAGGCCATCTTCGACGCCCTCGACCTGCAACGCATGGACCATTGCGAAGGGGCCCTGCGCGAGGGGGTGCTGTATGACCTGCTCGGCCGCTACCACCACGAAGACGTCCGCGAACGCACGCTCAGCTCGCTGATGGACCGTTATCACGTCGATCTGGAACAGGCTGCCCGCGTCGAACGCAAGGCACTCTCAGCACTGGATCAGGTCGCCCAGGCCTGGGAGCTCGAAGACGACCTTTACCGCGATCTGCTCAGTTGGGCCGCCAAAGTGCATGAGGTGGGCCTGGACATCGCTCACTACCACTACCACAAGCACGGCGCTTACCTCATCGAGCACTCGGACCTGGCAGGGTTTTCTCGGGAGGATCAACAAATGCTCGCGTTGCTGGTACGCGGGCACCGTCGCAACATCCCGAAGGACAAGTTCGCCGAATTCGGGGATGAGGGAGTGAAGCTGATTCGTTTGTGCGTGCTGCTGCGCTTTGCAATCCTGTTTCACCACATCCGCGGCACGCAGGAAATGCCGCAACCGGTGTTGACTGCAAACGACCACCAACTCGACATCCAGTTTCCGCACGGGTGGCTGGAAAACAACCAGCTGACTCAGGCCGACTTCGCGCTGGAAGCGGAGTGGTTGACCCGAGTCGGAATCGTCCTCAGCGTACGCTGAGGACCGGGTTGCTGAGTTTTTCCAGCAGCGCTGCCTGCACATTGCGAGCGTTCTGGTTGCCGGTCGGCGTGCTGCGGATATAGCGCCCGTCCGGCTGCAGCAGCCAGGCGTGGGTGTTGTCGGTGAGATACCCCTCCAACTCCTTTTTCACCCGCAAAATCAGCTTCTTGCCTTCGACCGGGAAGCAGGTCTCGACACGCTTGTCGAGGTTGCGCTCCATCCAGTCGGCACTGGACAGGAACATCTGCTCGTCGCCGCCGTTGAGGAAATAGAACACACGGGTGTGCTCCAGAAAGCGGCCCACGATCGAACGCACCTGAATGTTGTGTGACACGCCTGGAACACCCGGCCGCAGACAGCACATGCCACGCACCACCAAGTCGATCTTCACGCCCATCTGGCTGGCCTTGTAAAGCGCACGGATGATCTTCGGGTCGGTGAGCGAGTTGAACTTGGCGATGATATGCGCAGGCTTGCCGTCCGTCGCGAATTGCGTCTCGCGAGCGATCATGTCGAGCATGCCTTTCTTGAGCGTGAACGGCGCATGCAGCAGCTTTTTCATGCGTAACGTCTTGCCCATGCCGATCAACTGGCTGAACAGTTTGCCGACGTCTTCGCACAATGCATCGTCAGAGGTCAGCAAGCTGTAGTCGGTGTACAGACGGGCGTTGCCGGCGTGGTAGTTTCCGGTACCCAGATGCGCATAGCGAACGATTTCGCCTGCCTCACGACGCAGGATCAGCATCATTTTGGCGTGGGTCTTGAAGCCAACCACACCGTAGATCACCACGGCACCGGCAGCTTGCAGGCGGCTGGCCAATTGAAGGTTGGACTCTTCGTCGAACCGCGCGCGCAGCTCGATGACGGCCGTCACTTCCTTGCCGTTACGCGCGGCGTCCACCAGCGCGTCGACGATCTCCGAGTTCGCGCCGCTGCGGTAGAGGGTCTGGCGCACCGCCAGGACGTGAGGGTCTTTAGCGGCCTGGCGCAGCAAATCCACGACCGGAGTGAAGGATTCGAAGGGGTGCAGCAGCAGAATGTCCTGCTTGCTGATCACGTTGAAGATGTTTTCGCTGTTCTGGAGAAGCTTCGGAATGGCGGGCGTGAACGGCGTGTATTGCAACTCCGGATGGCTGTCCAGGCCGGTGATGCTGAACAGACGCGTCAGGTTGACCGGGCCGTTGACCTGATACAGCTCGGTTTCGCTCAGGTTGAACTGCTTGAGCAGGTAGTCCGACAGGTGTTTCGGGCAGGTGTCGGCCACTTCCAGCCGCACCGCATCGCCGTAGCGGCGTGAGAACAATTCGCCCCGCAACGCGCGAGCCAAGTCTTCAACGTCTTCGGAATCCAGCGCCAGGTCCGCGTTACGGGTCAGACGGAACTGGTAGCAGCCCTTGACCTTCATGCCCTGAAACAAGTCATCGGCGTGAGCATGGATCATCGACGACAGGAACACATAGTTATCCCCCGGCCCCCCGACATCTTCCGGCACTTTGATGATCCGCGGCAGCAGACGCGGCGCCGGAATGATCGCCAGCCCCGAATCCCGACCGAAGGCGTCGATGCCCTCCAGCTCCACAATGAAGTTCAGGGATTTATTGACGAGCAGAGGGAACGGGTGCGTCGGGTCCAGACCGATGGGGGTGATGATCGGCGCGATCTCGTCGCGGAAATACCGACGCACCCAGGTTTTGAGCTTGGTGGTCCAGTAACGGCGGCGAATGAAGCGCACCTGATGCTTTTCCAGCTCGGGCAGCAGGATGTCGTTGAGAATCGCGTACTGACGGTCTACGTGACCATGAACCAGCTCACTGATGCGGGCCAGGGCCTGGTGAGGCTGCAGGCCGTCGGCACCAGCTTGCTCGCGGGCGAAGGTGATCTGCTTTTTCAGCCCCGCGACGCGGATTTCGAAGAATTCGTCCAGGTTGCTGGAAAAGATCAGCAGGAACTTGAGACGTTCGAGCAGCGGATAGGATTCATCCAGCGCCTGTTCCAAAACCCGGATGTTGAACTGCAGCTGTGACAGCTCGCGATGAATATACAGGCTGCTGTCATCCAGATTCGGGATGACGACGGCTGGCGCGGCGGGCGTGTGCGCTTCAGGAACGGGCACAACCTCGATGGTCGGCTCGACCACGGAGGTGACTTCCTGAGACATGACCGGGGGGTCGATTTCAATGGCTGCTTGGGATGTTCCTTCGGTACTCATGAATAATCCTGTAAGGCAATCGCCCTTATCACAGTTGGGCCGTGGGAACGGCTGAGGAGATCAACCTGCCGGTCCCGCCACAGAAAGGGGACGAACAGCGGCGAAGACCGGTCACACCGGGCTCCTGCGGACAAACGTGACAGTTATAAGCCAGCATTGTGACTCTTGCATGACAGTTGAAAGTTCACCATACAGGCCGCGACGCAAACCTGCTCGTTAGACGACAAATCTAGCGATGTCGTAAGAAACTTTAACGTGGAGACACATTTCGACACTTTCCTGAATGTGCCCGGCGCGTTAGGCTGCGCGTTCATTTCGCCAGCACCCATATGATGCTCCAGCATTTTTTACAAGAATTTGGCTACTTCGCCCTTTTCCTCGGCACCTTTTTCGAAGGTGAGACCATTCTGGTTCTCGCTGGATTTCTGGCGTTTCGTGGGTACATGGACATCAATCTGGTCGTGGTAGTTGCCTTCTTCGGCAGCTATGCCGGGGACCAGCTCTGGTATTTCATGGGGCGCAAGCACGGCCGCAAGCTTCTGGCACGCAAACCACGCTGGCAAATGCTCGGTGATCGTGCGCTGGAACATATTCGCAAGCACCCGGACATTTGGGTGTTGAGCTTCCGTTTCGTCTATGGCCTGCGCACCGTCATGCCTGTGGCCATCGGCTTGTCCGGTTATCCACCGGGGCGCTATCTGCTGCTCAACGGCATTGGCGCCGCCATCTGGGCCGCCGCGTTGGGCGCAGCGGCCTACAAATTCGGGGCTGTGCTCGAAGGCTTGCTGGGCAACGTGAAGAAATACGAACTCTGGGTATTGGGCGCCTTGCTGGTCATCGGTGGCCTGCTGTGGATCAGACGTCGCATCAAGAACGCTCGTATCGCACGCGAAGAAGCAAGGTTGGCGAAGTCGGCCGCGGCCGAGGCCAAGGACCGGCCAGACGAGTGACCCCACCCCGAGCGCAACGAACGCCATTGCGCCTCACAGGCCCTTTACACGCGCCTTGATCCCAAACACAGTGAATGCCATTGCGGCACGTTCCCTGCCAGCGTCTTCCCGTCCAAGTTCAAATTAACGCCCTCTAGAGCGCCGCATGGGCGCTTCACGATGATGGAATTTCCATAAACAGGCGTTCTCAAAACGAACGTCCTGTGGCAACCAATGACAAATTAAGAGACATTGGAAGACATCGCGGGTGTAGTCCACGCCACGGAGCACGACATATCTGGCGTACCCGGCTCGACCGGATCGCCCTGAAGGGGAAAATACGATGAGCAAAAAGGTAGCGGTCATTCTTTCCGGTTGTGGCGTGCAGGACGGCGCGGAAATTCATGAAAGCGTGCTCACCCTGCTGCGCCTCGACCAGCGCGGCGCCCAGGTCAAATGCTTCGCGCCGAACATCCCTCAACACCACGTCGTCAACCATCTCACCGGCGAAGAAATGCCCGAAACCCGCAACGTATTGGTGGAGTCGGCACGGATCGCCCGGGGAGCCATCGAAGACATTCGTGAGGCCGATATCAGTGAATTCGATGCCCTGATCATTCCTGGCGGATTTGGCGCAGCGAAAAACCTCTCGAATTTCGCGACAGAAGGATCGGGCTGCAGGGTTCAGGCGCAAGTGCTGGCCATGGCCGAAGCATTCGCCGAGGCGGGCAAGCCGATCGGCCTGATCTGCGTAGCCCCTGCCCTGGCCGCCAAGATCTACGGCCCAGGCGTAACCTGCACCATCGGCAACTGCGCCGAAACAGCCGCGAAGATCACCAAGATGGGCGGCCAGCATCAGACGTGTGACGTGGCCGATATTGTCGAAGACAAAGACCGCAAGCTGGTCAGCACACCGGCGTACATGGTCGCCAAATCAATCAGCGAGGTGGCGACCGGTATCAACAAGCTGGTGGACCGGGTGTTGGAATTGGCGATGGAAGAACCGCAACCCTGAGCCCACGAGCGGCACGTGCGATTCAGCCTCGCGCCAAGCGCGTCAGGATTCGATCCAGCGCGTTGGCGAAGGCCTGTTTTTCACGATCTCCGTAGGCGCTTTGCCCTCCTCCCACTTGGCCCTGCTCACGCAAATCGGTGAATAGGTTACGCACAGCCAGGCGCTCGCCCATGTTCTGGGCATCGAACTCTTTGCCACGGGGATCCAGAGCAGCGACCCCCTTCTTGACCAGTCTGTCTGCCAAGGGAACATCGCTGCAAATCACCAATTCACCCGGCACCGCGTGCTCCACGAGATAATCGTCGGCGGCATCAGGCCCGCTTGGCACCACGATCAGCTTGACCAACGCGAAAGCGGGTCGAGGGACGGCCTGCCCGGCGACGAGCACCACTTCGAATTGCCGCTTGAGGGCAAACTTGACCACTTGATCCCGCGCGGCCTTGGGACAGGCATCGGCGTCGATCCAAACACGCATGATTGAAAAGTCCTGGTGACGATTTTCTAGTGAACCGTATGGGCCGAACCACGACGTGTGCGTCGCGATTTGCGTGACGGAAAGGGGCGCCATGCGGCAGCCCCTTAACAGGTTTCAAGCAGCTTCGATGCGACGCTTTCCCACCAGACGACTACGGCCATACAGTATGGCAATCGCGATCAAGGCAATGGCCTGAGCACTCAGTGAGTACGCATCGGCGTGAATGCCCAGCCAGTCGAACTCGAAGAACGGCACCGGACGTGTTCCGAAGATGCCGGCCTCTTGCAACGCTTTGACACCATGCCCGGCAAATACGACGGAAAGCGCGCACAACAGCGCGGCGTTGATACCAAAGAACATGGCCAGAGGCAGCTTCGCCGAGCCGCGCAATATCACCCAGGCCAAGCCGACCAAAAGTACCAGCGCTGTGGCGCCCCCGGCCAACACAGCGTTATGCCCGGCCGGACCTGCCTGCAACCACAGGGTCTCGTAGAACAGGATCACTTCGAACAACTCGCGATAGACCGAGAAGAACGCGAGCACCGCGAAGCCGAAGCGGCCACCACCGCCGACCAGGCTGCTCTTGATGTAGTCCTGCCAGGCCGCTGCATGGCGACGGTCGTGCATCCAGACGCCCAGCCACAACACCATGACGCTGGCGAACAGCGCAGTGGCGCCCTCCAACAATTCACGCTGCGAGCCACTGACGTCGATCACGTACGCCGCCAGCGCCCAGGTTCCCAGCCCTGCGAGCAGCGCCAAGCCCCAGCCGGCGTTTACGCTGCGCACCGCCGATTGCTGCCCGGTGTTGCGCAGAAACGCCAGAATTGCCGCCAACACCAGAATGGCCTCCAGCCCCTCCCGCAGCAGAATCAGCAGACCGGAAATGAAGCTCAACGAGGTGCTCAGGCCATCGCTGCCAAGCAAGTCCGCCGATGCCTGCAATTTCAGCTTCGCCGCGTCGAGCCTCTCGGCGGCCTGAGCAGGTGGCAATCCATCCTGCAGGGCTTGCCGGTAAGCCATCAGCGCCTTTTCGGTATCCTTGCGCACGTTGGCGTCGACGTTATCCAACGAGCTTTCCACCAGCTCGAAACCTTCGAGGTAGGCGGCCACCGAAAGGTCATACGCCTGTTCGCGATCACCGGCCTGATACGCGGCAAGGCTTTTGTCCAGCGTCGCACGGGTGTAGTCGAGCAACTGCGCCGGGCCACGCTGCACCTGCGGCGGCTGAGCACGCTGGGCTCGAAACGCGGCCGCCGCCTGTGCGCCTTCGGCCGACGCGATTTCGGCAGGCGTCTGGCGTGCGAGATCAGGGAGGTTGAACGTCTTGACCGGCTGAGCCTGTTTCTCAGCGCTGAAACCCGCGATGTAGGTCGCGACGTCCCAACGCTGACGCTCGTCCATCTGGTCGGCGAACGAGGGCATGTCAGTCCCCTCGATGCCCAGACCGAGGGTGTTGAAGATATCGTAGAGACTCAGTCGGTCCAGTCGCGCCGCGTCCCGCAGATTGGCCGGAGAGGGCGTCATGCCAATGCTCGCCGGGCCATCACCGCCGCCGACTTCGCCGTGGCACACGGAACAGTTCTGTGCATAGAGCGGCGCGCCACGGGAGGGGTCCGGCGTGATGACAGGCGCCTGACTCACCTCGTAGGCTGCTGCCAGCTTCGCACCGAGCTGACGCGCCTGGCGTGCGACGACGGTCCCGTCCCGCTTCTGATCGACAGCACCTTGTAATGCCTTGACGCCTTGGGCCAGTTCGCCGCGCTCCGCCCGCGGAGGCAGCGCCTCGATCAAGCCAGCCAGTGCACCCAGAAACTCCACCTGTTCTTGGTATTCGGCCTCATCGACAACCTTTCCATCAGCCACCGTCGGCGGGTAATCGGCACTCACGTAATCGAGCAAGTGCAGCGCCTGGGCAGCGCCATCGACGGCACCTGCCGAGGCAGGCGTGCTCAATAGACTCACGAGCATCAAGCCCAGGCAGGCCAAATAGCGAGAAGCGGGAAACATGAGTGGATCTCAAATAGGAATGCGAAGGGTTGCTATTGTTCATGTTGAACGTCGCGCACTCAAGCGCTCTTCTTCGCCGGTATGATTTCCCGGTGTCGGCAGTCTCAATGACGCCCCACCGGGAAAGGTATGACTGCAGCAGCGCGGGTGCGATCAAGCCCGATGCAGGGTCGCCAGAAACGCCGCCGCGCTGACGAACAAACCGGCGAAGGTGCGGTTCATCCGCCGCTGCTGCCGTGGCGTCTTGAGGGCACGTAACACCTTCGCAGCCAGCCCCGTATAGCCCGCCATCACAATCAGGTCGACACTGACCATCGTCGCGCCGATCGTGAGGTACTGCGGTAGCAGTGGAAGATGGGGGTCGATGAACTGCGGCAGGATCGCCAGCATGAACACCAGCGCCTTCGGGTTACTGATATTGACCAGAAAGCCCCGTGTCACCAACGCCAGCGGCTTGCCCACGGGGCGGACGGAATCGCTATCGGCAAGGTCGCTCGGCAAGGCACGCCACTGCTTGATGCCCAAGTACACCAGGTAGGCGACACCAAACCATTTGATCAGCGTGAAGGCCAGCGCCGACGTCGCAAGGACGGCACCCAGCCCCGCGGCAACGATCGCAATCTGGACAATGAGCGCCAGCTGCAAGCCCAGGGCGTTCCAGTAGCCGCGCAAAAACCCATATTGCAGGCCACTGGACATCGATGCGATCGCACCGGCGCCTGGAGACAGACTGATGACCCAACAAGCAGCGAAGAAGGCCAGCCACGTTTCAAGCGACATTGCACACCTCAGGGAGAACGAAAGCTGCGCCCTAAACTAGTGCCCGTGACGGACAAAAACCAATGGTTTGTAACTGTTACGCCGAGTTCGCAGGCAACTGTGAGGCTATTTCGGCACTGCGCCGTCGCTCGCCCGGTTTTCCCCGGAAATAATGGCTACCCCGTCAGTACCGCGCCAGCGGCGAATCGACTTCTGGAAAAACTGACTATTGGGCACCTGGACCAATGTGCCACCCAGCTCGGCGGACTCGACCAGCGTGGTAAACATCAGATTGATAGCGGTCACACGACCTTTGATACCCGGCTTGTCCGTCGTGTCCACCAGTTCAACCACATCACCGATGCGAAATGGACCCATGGTGAAGATGAACACCGCGCACAGCAGATTGGAGAGCACGCTCCACATGGCGAAAAAGGCGACAGCAGCAACGGCGACGAAGCCTGAAAGCGCCGCCCACAACACCGAGGCCGATACTCCCAGGCGGCCCAGCACCGCCACCAGGGCCGTCCCCATGATCAGCCAGCGCAAACCACCTCGCACCATCACCAGCAACTCAGGCGGCAACAACGGATAGCGCTCGGCGATGCGGGTGAGAAAGCGTCCGACAAAGCGCTGCAGGGTGTAGCCGATCAACAGAATCAGCAGGATCTGCAAGCCAACCAGAATCGGTTCGATCCAATAAGCGGGCACCGGCAAGGCCAACGACTCCATCAGGACAGCGCTTCCAGTTCGGCCTGCATCGACTCGAGTAACTCGAGGGCTTCCATCCAGGCTTCTTCAAGCTCGGACTCGCGACTCTTTAACTTTGCCTGATCGGCGAGCAAATCGCGCAGCTTGTCCTTGTTGGCGGCATCGTAAACCGCACTGTCGCCCAACGCCGCTTCGATCTTCGCCAGTTTCTCGTGAACCGTACCCAATTCCTTTTCCAGCTTTTCTGCTTCTCGCTTGTGCGGCGCCAACTGCTGTCGAAGGGCCGCGGCCTGCTGGCGCTGAGCCTTCTTATCGGTTTTGTCAGGGTTGACCTGCGTGTTGCTCACCGGCGCGTTGCGCTGACGATAGTCCGCCAGCCAGCGGGTGTAATCGTCGAGATCGCCGTCGAATTCCTCGACCGCCCCGTCAGCGACCAGCAGGAAGTTGTCGGTCGTGCTCTTGAGCAGGTGACGATCGTGAGAGACCACCAGTACCGCCCCGCTGAACTCCTGCAACGCCAGGGTCAGCGCCAGACGCATTTCCAGGTCCAGGTGGTTGGTCGGCTCATCGAGCAGCAGCAGATTCGGTTTGTCCCAGGCAATCAACGCCAATGCGAGACGGGCCTTTTCGCCGCCGGAGAAATTCAACACCGGCTCTTCCAGCCGCGCACCCCGGAAGTCAAAACCGCCCAGAAAATCGCGCAGTGTCTGTTCGCGCTCGGCAGGAGCGATGCGTTGCAGGTGCAGCAACGGACTGGCCTTGGCATCCAGCGAATCAAGCTGGTGTTGGGCGAAGTAGCCGACCACGGTGTTCTCACCCCGCAACAGCCGCCCGCTCAAGGGTGACAGCTCGCCAGAGAGGTTTTTGATCAGGGTGGACTTACCTGCCCCGTTGGGGCCCAGCAAGCCGATACGGGCTCCCGGCGTCAGCTGCAGCTTGACCTTCTGCAAAATGGTTTTGTCGCCATAGCCCAGACGCGCGTCTGACAAATCCAGCAAAGGGCTGGAAATCTTGTCGGATTCACGAAAAGTGAAATTGAACGGCGAGTCGACATGGGCGGCGGACAGCTCTTCCATACGCTCCAGTGCTTTGATCCGGCTCTGGGCCTGGCGGGCCTTGGTCGCCTGAGCCTTGAAGCGGGCGATGTACTTTTCCATGTGCGCGCGCTGGGCCTGTTGCTTCTCGTAGGCCTGTTGCTGCTGAGCCAGACGTTCGGCACGGGCGCGCTCGAAGGCGCTGTAGCCACCGCGGTAGAGCGTGATTTTCTTCTGCTCGACATGCGCGACGTGATCCACCACCGCGTCAAGGAAATCCCGGTCGTGGGAAATCAGCAGCAGGGTGCCTGGGTAGCCCTTGAGCCAGTCTTCGAGCCACAAAATCGCGTCGAGATCCAAGTGGTTGGTCGGCTCGTCGAGCAATAGCAGATCCGAGGGGCACATCAAGGCCTGCGCCAGGTTCAGCCGCATCCGCCAGCCGCCGGAAAAACTGCCCACCTGACGCTCCATCTGCTCGTTGGTGAACCCCAGGCCGGCGAGCAATTTGCGTGCGCGGGCATCGGCGGTGTAGCCGTCGGCGCTGTCCAGCTCCGAATGCAGGCGTGCTTGGGCAGCCCCGTCCTGGGCCGCTTCTGCCGCCGCAAGGTCGCGCTGGACCTGACGCAGCCGTACATCCCCATCGAGGACGTAGTCCACCGCCAGGCGTTCGAGGGTATCGACTTCCTGGCGCATATGGGCAATGCGCCAATCCGCGGGCAACGAACAATCGCCATTGTCGGGGGACAATTCGCCACGAAGCAAGGCGAACAGGCTGGATTTACCGGCACCGTTGGCGCCGATCAGGCCGGCTTTCTGACCGGCGTGCAAGGTCATCTCGGCATCTTCTAGCAGACGCTGCGGACCACGCTGTAAGGTAAGGCTCTGAAGTCTGATCATAATGGCGGCGGAGTCTACCAGCTTCGCCCAAAACAGGTAGATGACGATGCCTTCCGACCTTTGGAGCTTTACCCTTGATTTCTACGCCAGACCCGGCGTTGAGCAGGCCTGCCTCGCGCTACAAACCAATGGGGGCAATGTGTGTGCGCTGTTGTGCGGCGTCTGGCTGGACCAACGGCGCATTCCCTTCGACCCGGAACGCGCCGAAGAAATCAGACAATTGGCGACCCCTTGGCACGACGACGTGGTAGGCCCGCTGAGAGCAATCCGGACGCGATGGAAAGCAGCGGCCGCCGCCGACGAAGAATTGGGCGCGTTACGGGAACGGTTGAAGGGATTGGAGCTGGACGCCGAACGCGAACTGCTGGTCAGGCTGCAGCGACTGGTGCAGAACTGGCCCAGGCAGGACGTGCAGGCAGCGGGGGCGTGGCTGAAGGCGCTGGCGGGAAAAGCGGGGACTCAATCGCCCGACGCGCTGCAAGTGCTGCAACGCGTCGGGCTGGACGCGGCTTAAGAAGCGCTGGTCGAGGACGAGCCGGTCGACGCAGTAGCCGGCGCGGTCGGCGCTGCTGGAGCGGGGGCCGAGGTCGATGCGGCTGGCGCAGGTGCCGCAGGTTTGGCCGCCGAGGCCGCGGGCGTTGAAGGTTTGGCCGACTTTGCCGCAGGCTTGGCAGCAGCAGGCTTGCGGGCAGCTTTTACGGCGGTTTTCGCCGCTGCTGGTTTGGCCGCCGTTTTTGCAGCGCTCGTCTGCTTCGTCACGGGCTTGGCCGCGACTGGCTTGGCCGCTGCGGTGGATGAAGCCTTGGCCGCGGACTTCGCGACTGGCTTGGCCGCGGGCTTGGCAGCAACGGGTGCAGGTTTGGCGGCGGTTTTGGCAGTGGCCGCTTTTGTCGAAGCTTTGGCGGCAGCCGGTGCTTTTACGGTTGGCTTGGCGGATGCCTTGGCGGCCGGTTTGGCCGCAACGGGGGCCTTAGCGGCAGCAGCTCTAGTACCGGCAGTTTTAGCAGCGGGCTTGGCCGCAGCCGTTTTAACAGGCGCTTTACCAGCCAGCTTGGTCGCAACCGGTTTTGCGGCAGCAGGCTTGGCCGCCGCTACTTTTGCAGGTGCCTTTGTCGGTGCTTTCGCCGCGGGCTTGGTTGCCAGCTTCGAAGGCGCCTTGGACGGGGCTTTTGCCGGAGCCTTGGCCGCACGGTCACTCAACGCCTTGGCCACCGCTTCTTTTACACGACCAATGCCTTGCGCCAGCTTAAGGCTCTCCTGTGCATCGCGCTTGAGGTTCTGGATGTACGTGCGGGTTTCGGTTTGACGGTCCTTCAAAGCATCGAGCAGGGCTTCGAGTTCGGCGACGGCGTCTTTGGCTTTGGCCTGTGCCTTGGCCTTACCGGCGCTGGCGGCGTCCTGCAATTTGGTGCGGGACTTGTGCAGTTTTTCTTGCGCCTTACCGCGTTGTTTTTCAAGTTTGGCGAGCAGCTTTTCCGCATCAGCCAGGGCTTGGGAGCAGGCGTCTTCAAGGTGTTCGAGCAAGCTGCTCGAGAGGTGTTGAAGCAAATGCAACGGAGTGTTTACTGGCTTCTTGGTGGCCGACATGACGTTCCTCCTAGCTGATTTGAATGCGGCTCATACTAGACCTCTGCCCGTTACGCCGCTAGGGCATCTTGACACTACAATCTTTGCTCTGTTGCACGGCCCGCAAAATCCTCCCACATCCGCCATCACATTCCCCGTTCGGCACTGGCATAATCGCCACTTCCCAGGCCGGAGAGCATTCATGTCGCGCTACCTGTTTATGTCGTTGTTCCTCTTGGTACCCCTTGCCCACGCGACCGATACCCCGCCCGCCGACAATGCTCATGATCTGGCCTATAGCTTGGGCGCAAGTCTGGGGGAACGCCTGCGCCAGGAGGCTCCGGACCTGCAATTGCCGGCCCTGATCGAAGGTTTGCAGCAGGCGTACCAAAACAAGCCGCTGGCGATCAAGCCCGAGCGCATGGAGCAGATCCTGAGCGACCATGATGCGGCCCTTGCTCAGGCTGAAAATTCAGGCCAGACGGAGCCGCAGACCGAAGCCGCACTCAAGGAGGAACGTCGCTTCATGGAGGCCGAGAAAGCCAAGCCAGGTGTTCGCCAATTGGCCGATGGCATCCTCATGACCGAGCTGACGCCGGGGAGCGGGCCGAAACCGGATATCAATGGCCGCGTTCAGGTGAAGTACGTCGGACGCCTGCCCGACGGCACGATTTTCGACCAGAGCCAGCAGCCCCAATGGTTTCGGCTCGACAGCGTGATCGCAGGCTGGACGACGGCGCTGGCCGACATGCCAGTGGGGGCGAAATGGCGGCTCGTGATTCCATCGGCACAGGCATACGGCGCAGAGGGTGCAGGTGACTTGATCGACCCTTACACACCGTTGGTGTTCGAAATCGAGCTGCTGGCAGTGTCGCAGTGACGCAGGACGGCACTGCCTTCGCCGTGTGAGCGGCACAAAAAAGGGTGCCACAGGGCACCCTTTTTTGTTTGCGAGCCGCTCAAGCCTGAACGGCGTCCTGTGCCTGGTGCGCGTTGTGCAGCACCTCGATCAGGCAATCTTCGAGTTCGAAGCGTTCGTGTAACAAGCCGCCCAATTCCTTGAATTTTTCTGCGACGCATTTGCCTTCATCGCACAGATCATTGAACGCGAGCAGTTTCTCAGTGATGACGTCGATGCGTGGATAGAGCGTGTCGGCCAGTTCAAGGCCGCGTTGATCGTTAAACGCCTTGGCCTCGCCGGTCAGTTGTTCGTAGATTTCGAAGTGACCGGCCGATGCATAATCGACCAGCCTGCCGCAGAACTCCTGCAGTTGCTTTCGGGTTTCAGACAGCGCTTCGGGCTCTGCGCCCAGCACATCGTAAGCCTGAATCAGTTCGTTGCGCTCCTGCAGCCAACGGTCGATCAGCTTGTGAACCCCACCCCAGCGTTCCTGAGCATTCTGGCAACTTTCCAGCATGATGTTCTCTCTTCCTTTCAGGGCTCCTCGACTCCGGAGCCAAGGGGCGATCCGGCTCGTAGCCTATGAAAACCGGCTTTGAAAAAACGTCGACAGCAGCATGATCCGATGTTGCGTGCGGCCCAGATTATGCCCGCGCGACCAGGCCTTCAAGGTACGCAGTCGATAAAGTTCATACAAGCGTTTAATCCGCATTCCCAGTATTCATTGGCTTCGGCCTACGAAACTCGACGAATAGGTAGTACAGCGCAAACAGCGTCATGCCTGAAAACGCCAGCAGACTCCACTCGGGCAAACTGATGCCGAACAGCGACCAGTTGATTTCAGAACAGCCAGCATTTCCGGCAATCACCAATGAAAACACCTTCAACCAGGGTTGAGTATCGAGCAGGAACAGCAAGTTCTGGGCGCACGCATCCAGATTCTCAGCCGGCGCCCCCTGCAACCAGACCTGCCGGGCGGCGACCGCCGCACCGGTCAGACTGACCGCAAGGATCAGCCCTGAATAAACGCGCCAGCCGGTATTACCGGGGGCATGCAAGGCGGCAATGAGGCAGGCAGCAGAACAGATCGACAGCAAAACACGCTGAGCCTGACACAAGGGACAAGGGAAGGAGCCCAGGTAATGCTGCAGATAGACAGCCACCCCCACGATCAACGCGCAAGCGAGAAACGCCAGAAAGAACAAAGAGCGCGTGCGAGCCAGATGCATGGAGAATCCGTAACAAAAGACGAGGGCCGTAACGGTAGAGGAAAGCGAGACTCGCTTTCAAGGCAGCCGGAGGAGGACGTTTCCGAGTGCGATTAAGGATCTATTGATTACACCGATGGGAAATTTACTCTAATCACTCGATGAGCAAGGAAGCCTCTTCCGCACTTTTCGGAAAAGCCCTACACGAAGAGGCGACACCATAACAAAAAAGGCCCTGTTTCAGGGCCTTCTCTAAACTGGGTCTGTCGCCTCAAACGCGAGCAAGGGCCGGTAATGGACGGGCGAGTAAACGTTCGTCCAGCAACCCCAGGCCCTCTTGAAACAGCTGGTTACTTCGCTCTGTTTCGCCCAGCTGCCCTAGCAGGCGAGCCAATTCGGCGCAGGCCTCAGGGTTGCGCTGGAGCTTCAGACTGGCATCCAGGTAATCGCGCGCCTTGCCCCATAGACTGTTTTGCAGACACAGACGACCCAGTGTCAGCAGCAAGCCCGGATCATCGGCGTGCTGCTTGAGCCAGCCCTCCGCCGTTTGCAGTTGACGCTGGGGATCCTCCCCCCGAACCAGCCCGTACAGGCGTGCCAGGTGGCTGTTGTATTCACGTTTGAGCGCGTTGCGTAGCACTTCTTCGGCCTGCGCATCAGCCCCGTGCCGACGCAGTTGGTCCGCGTAGGCAAGGATCAATGCAGGCTCCTGGCGTTGAGCCGATGTCAATTGCTGCCACGCCGCTTCCAACGCAGCCAAACCGGCCGGGCCGACATCACTTTCCGCATCGCGGTAAGCCGCCAACGAAAGGTTTTCGCCCCACGCGCGCTTTTCCAGTTCAGCCAGTTCTTGTGCAGGAAGAACCTTGTCCTTGCGCAATTCCGGCATGAGTCGAATCAGCTCGGACCATTGCCCTCGCTGGCGATAGAGCCGTTGCAACTGCCGTAAGACCTGAGGGTTGTGAGGATGTCGCTCGTGCATGGCCTGCAAGGTCGTCAGCGCGCCCTCGCTGTCACCCCGATCCACCTGCAATTGCGCATGGCTCAACGCGATGGCCAGTTCGGCGTGAGGCTGGCGTTCAAGGGCGCGCTCCAAAAGCATGTCGCTGTCTTCGTAGCGACCTTGCTCGTTCGCCGCCCGCGCGGCACCCAGGTAGTACAGCAGTGGCTGGCGTTCAGCCTCGGCTGCACGGTGCAAATGTTTCTGAGCGCTGGCCCAACGACCTTCCGCGAGGTCCAACTGGCCCTGTTCGATAGCCCTTTGCACACGACGGCTACGGTTGCGGCGCGACCATGGATTGACAACCCCACCCGAGGTGGTCAGCAGCCTGATCACCCCTCGCACAAGCCAGACCAGCAAAACGACAGCAATCAACAAGGCCAGCGCTGCCCACAGGCTCGATTCGTAGCGGAACGTGTCGTAGGCGATCAGGACATAGCCCGAATGACGAGAAATGGCGAGCCCTGCGCCTGCCGCGATAATGATCAGAATAAAGACGATCAGGTACGCGCGCTTCATGGCTTGCTCCCCGGCTTGGCCTCTTCTGACGGCTGCTCGGCTGCTCCACCTACCGGTTTGTGGCGTTGCTCAAGGTAGGCTTGCAGCGCACTGAGGCTTTGAGTCAGATCCGGCGTCGCTACGGAAACCGGTTGCTTTGCCAGCGCATCCAGTCGCTCACCGAGCGACTTGCTCTGCGGATTATCCTGGTTGAAGTTGGCGTCGAGCACGCTCCGCGCCTCGTTGACGGCTTGGACATACACCTGCTGTTGGCCATTGAGCGCGGCCCATTGAGCCTGCTCGAGCGCCAGACTCAACGAAAGACGAACTTGAGTGAGGCTTTGCCCTGCCAGTAATGGGCGAATGTTCTTGTCAGCATGGAAATCGACGCGGAAGTACTGGGAAATCTTGTCCCACCACTTCGCCCATTCACTGTCTTCGGAGCCATCGGTGAGGCCGAGCAGCGATTCGCCCTTGTCCTTGTATTCCGGAGCAAGGGCATTAAGCTGAGCCGCTTGGTCGCGCAGGGCAGCCAACTGCAGGAAAAGGCCCGTCCGATCAGGCTGGTCGACGCTTTGCAGCGCGGCCATGCTTTTCGCCAACTGCTCGCGGGCGGCATAGGCTCCCGGGTCGTCCTGCTCGCGGAGGATCTCATCGGCCCCCTGGACCAAGGCCTGCGCGCTGCTGATGTCTTGCAGCGCGGACAGACGCAAGCTCGCCAGGCGCAGCAAATGCTCGGCCTCGGCCAAGCGCCAATCCTTGCGGCTGGCGCCCAGCACGGTTTCGAGGCGTTGGCTCAGACGTTGCTGATCTCCCTGCAACTGAGTGACCAGTCGACGACGGTCCTCCAGCTCTTCGGCCGGGGGCAGAGCAGCAAGACGGGCTGCCAACTGCTGCTCGCTCTGTTTGAGGACCTGGGTCTGCGCACCAATGTCCTGCAATTGCCCGGCCTGTTGCTGGTGGCCCGTCTGCATGGCCCTGAGTTGCCATACGCTCCAGCCACCCACCGCCACTCCGGCAGCGCCCAACAGCAAGGCCAGCACAGCCAGCCCGTTGCTTGAGCGGCGGTTGGAGGGTTCTTTTTGCACGGAATCCGGCAACGGCTCGGGTTTGACCACTACCGGTTCTGCGTCATCTTTTGGCAAGACTGTTTCGCTCACGTATCCATCCTTTGCATTTGGGCGTGATCACGTCATCCGACGGGTCGATCATGACGCCGGGGAGACAGGTGCGGGGTACGCCCGCAGCGCTGTCAGCAAGGCCGAAGCGCTGGCGCCACGGCAGTCCACTACGGTTTGGGCGCCGGCTTCACGCGCCAGTTCAGCGACCCGGGGGCTCGGTACGAATAATGGCATCTGCGACAACGCTGCCCAGGCATCGCCTGCCAGTTCACGCAGATGCTGAAAACCTTGTCCACTGCTGACCACCAGCCCGTTCAAGCGTTCCGCCTGCACTATCCCAGGCAACGCAAAAGCCGGGTATTGCGGCAGAAAGCGACGGTACAACGGGAGGTAATCGACGCTAGCCCCCCGCTCGCGCAAACGATCGGCCAGCCACTCGCGGCCCTCTTCGCCGCGCATGATCAACACTTTGGGGTCGTAAACCGCCGCGAGGGTTTCTTGCAGTTGGGGCAAGTCGAGCAGCGCTTCGCTGTCGTCGCCGCGCTCGGGGAAAAACACTCGCAGGTTGTAGTCATCGAGAATCTGCGCAGTGGCGGCGCCGACGGCAAACCAATGCTGCATCGGCGGCTGCGGCCAGACCTCGTCTACCCATTCCAGACCCAATCGTGCCGCCGGTTTGCTGACGACGATCACGGCACAGTAAGTCGCAAGGTTGTAGACGATGGCGCGCCGTTCTTCGGTCATCGGCAACGGCTCGATTTCCAGCAACGGCAGGCTGGCACTGAACACCCCCGATTCGGCGAGCGTGCGGGCAAGGGCCTGCGACTCATCCGCAGGGCGGGTCAGCAGAAGCCGCCATCCCTTCACGCTTCGTCTGCCTCGCCATAAACCGCTTTCAGGATCTTCGCCGCGCCCTGTTCCAACAGTGCCTCGGCCACCTGAACACCCAACGCCTGAGCGTCGGATTGCGGAGCACGCCCTTCGGCGTGCAATAACAGGCTGCCTGCCGGATCACCGACCAGTCCGCGCAGCCATAGCTGCTCATCCTCGAGCACGGCATAGCAGGCAATCGGTACCTGGCACCCACCGTTCAAATGCTTGTTCAATGCACGTTCGGCAGTGACACGCACCGCAGTCTCCGCGTGATGCAGAGGAGCCAGCAACGCGTGCAGGTCAATGTCCATGCTGCGGCATTCGATGCCGACCGCACCCTGCCCGCCCGCCGGCAGGCTGTGATCGATGCTGATCGCAGACGTAATACGATCTTCGAAACCCAGCCGGATCAGGCCCGCCGCGGCCAGGATGATGGCGTCGTATTCGCCGGCATCGAGCTTGGCCAACCGGGTGTTCACGTTGCCGCGCAAGAAATGGATGGTCAAATCAGGACGGCGCGCCAGCAGTTGGGCCTGACGGCGCAAGCTGGACGTGCCGACGATGCTGCCGGCAGGCAAGTCGTCGAGGCTGGCGTAGGTGTTGGAGACGAATGCATCGCGGGGGTCTTCACGCTCGCAGATACAGAACAGCCCCAGGCCTTGGGGGAAGTCCATGGGCACGTCCTTCATGGAGTGCACGGCGATGTCCGCTTCATTCTCCAGCAACGCAGTTTCCAGCTCTTTGACGAATAATCCCTTGCCACCGATTTTCGAAAGTGGCGAGTCGAGCAGTTTGTCGCCGCGGCTGACCATGGGCACCAGCGTCACGATCAGGCCAGGATGAGCCTGCTCCAGACGAGCCTTGACGTATTCGGCTTGCCACAGCGCCAAAGCGCTTTTGCGGGTAGCGATGCGGATTTCGCGAGGAGACATGGAACGGTCCGTACTGAATGAATGCGCCAGATGATAACAGTTCGGCCCCGTGGGGCCGATGGCTGTCTACGACGCTTCGTGATCTCGGATCGTCCGTGCACTGCCATGGGGTGGCGTGTCGCGCGCTCCGACTGTGGGACTCCCCCGTAGGAGCGCGCTTGCCGGCGATGGCGGCGTGCCTGTGACAAAATTGCTGACTGACACGATGCGTTCGCGGGCAGGCCCGCTCCCGCTGCACTCAGATCCTCACCATCGCTGCCGCCGACAAGCCGCGCTGCTACGGGAGCAGCGCCAAGCCTGTCAGAGCTGCTGCATCATCTTGCGAACGCCCGCCACATGGCGGCGGCTGACGATCAGCGCATCTCCGTTCAGGCCTTTGAGAAACAGTTGGAAGTGGCCCAATGGCGTGCGCTGCAGGCGTTCGATGCGATCACGGGCCACCAGGGCGTTGCGATGAATACGCACGAACCGATCGCCGAATTCGTCTTCCAATGCCTTCAACGGCTCATCGAGCAGCACCTCGCCGTCCTCATGACGCAACGTCACATACTTGTGGTCGGCGATGAAATAGATCACATGGTCCAACGGAATGAGCTCGATGCCCTTACGCGTACGGGCGCTGATGTGGGTGCGCGGGCCGCTGCCGCTCTCGGCAGCCGGACGCGTCATTGCCGCCAGTTGCACCCGATTGGGCCGCTCGGCCTTTTTCAGCGCCTCGAGCAGGTTTTCCGGACGCACTGGCTTGACCAGATAACCCACCGCGCTGACCTGAAAAGCCTCCAGGGCGAACTCGTCATGGGCGGTGCAGAACACCACCGCAGGCGGCGTGTCGCGCTCACACAATTTGGCTGCGACTTGCAGCCCGTCCAGCCCGGGCATGCGGATGTCGAGCAACACCACGTCGGGCTTCAAACTATCGATCAGCGTCAAGGCTTCTTCGCCATTGGTGGCGCTGGGTTCAAGGACCCGGTAGCCCTCCAGGTCGCCGACCAGACGGCTCAGGCGATCGCGGGCTAGGGGTTCGTCATCAACGATCAGGACATTCATATTGCACTGGCTTCCTGCGTGAGTCTCGCACAAGGATAGCGTAGACAGGTGAAGTGACGACCGTCACGGCGTTCCACGCTCAGACTCGCATGGGGCCCAAAAAGTGCCGTGATTCGAGCGCCGATGTTTGCCAAGGCCTGTTGAGTGCCGCTTGAAGTCTGCCGTCGGGCGACTTCGTCATAGGGATTACTGACGCGCAATATGAATACTCCCCGTTCGTAGTCCGCCTCGACTCTGACCACACCGCCTTCGACACGGGGCGCGATGCCATAAATCAACGCGTTCTCAAGTAATGGCTGCAAGGTTAGCTGGGGAATCGGCAAGTCGTCGGGAATTGCGCTGACGTCCCAGTCCAACTGTAGACGCTCGCCAAGTCGATATTGCTCAATCGATAGATATCGTTTAGCCAATTCCAGTTCTTCGCGCCACGTCGTGAGGCCGCCGGGCTTGCCCAGGCTGGCGCGAAACAGGTCCGAGAGGTCCAGCACCGCCTGCTCGGCCTTGGCCGGATCACTGTTGACCAGGCTCGCAATGCTGTTGAGGGTGTTGAACAGAAAGTGCGGCCGGATGCGCGCTTGCAACGATTCGATCCGGGCACGCAGTTCTGCCTGTTGCTGTTTGCGCCACTGACTCTGCAGGTAAAAGTAGCGCAACATCAGCGCCGACATGATCAGCGCGATCAACGAATAGCGCACATAGCGTTCAACTGGGGCATCAAGAGATGTGGCGCCTGCCGGTTGGCAGTAGTCGGTCACGGCCGTGCACATCAGCGTCATGGTCATCACCAGCAGGCAGCCAGCGGCGCCGGCAACACCCGGCCTGAGCCTTGCGAGCCAAGGGCGCAGACCGCAGAGCAAGCCTGCCGAGAGCAAGACGATCCACTGTACGAACAGCGATATGAGTGCCAGACGCACCCAGTCGAACTGCGGGTACATCGGTTCAATCAGCACCAGCACGAGGACCAACAGCTCGGCGAGCACGACCAACACCAGCAGCGCTTGGGGCAGGCACAGTTCCGGAAGGAAGAATTCTTTACCGGGTGAAGCGCTCCGGCCCGGTGGATTGCGCTCGTTCTCCATACATTCACTCTCTGCGTACCACTGCGCGCGAGGATGCTGCCAAGCCTAAAAAACCGGCAATCCTGTTATCATCGCCCGCGCCTTTCAAAATCGGCCTCTCTCCATCCGTACAGTCAACAGTAAAGCAGCGAGCGAATCCATGAGCACCGACAAGACCAACCAGTCCTGGGGCGGCCGCTTCAGTGAACCCGTCGACGCCTTCGTCGCACGCTTCACCGCGTCCGTCACGTTCGATCAGCGTCTCTATCGCCACGACATCATGGGCTCGATCGCCCACGCCACGATGCTGGCCAAGGTGGGCGTTCTGACCGATACCGAGCGCGACACCATCATCGACGGCCTGAAGACCATTCAGGGCGAGATCGAAGCGGGCTCGTTCGACTGGCGCGTGGACTTGGAAGACGTGCACATGAACATCGAAGCGCGCCTGACCGACCGCATCGGTATCACCGGCAAAAAACTGCACACCGGCCGCAGCCGCAACGATCAGGTCGCCACCGACATCCGCTTGTGGCTGCGTGACGAGATCGACCTGATCCTCGCTGAGATCACGCGCTTGCAGGAGGGTCTGCTGGGCCTGGCCGAGCGTGAAGCCGACACCATCATGCCTGGCTTCACGCACTTGCAGACCGCGCAACCGGTAACGTTCGGGCATCACATGCTGGCCTGGTTCGAAATGCTCAGCCGTGACCACGAGCGCCTGGTCGATTGCCGCAAACGCACTAACCGCATGCCGCTGGGCAGCGCTGCGCTGGCGGGCACCACCTACCCGATAGACCGCGAATTGACCTGTCAACTGCTGGGCTTCGAAGCCGTCGGCGGCAACTCGCTGGACAGTGTGTCCGACCGCGATTTCGCCATCGAATTCTGCTCGGCCGCCAGCGTCGCGATGATGCACCTGTCGCGCTTCTCCGAAGAACTGGTCCTGTGGACGAGCGCTCAATTCCAGTTCATCGACCTGCCGGACCGCTTCTGCACCGGCAGCTCGATCATGCCGCAAAAGAAAAACCCCGATGTGCCCGAGCTGGTACGTGGCAAAAGCGGCCGAGTGTTCGGCGCGCTGATGGGCCTGTTGACCTTGATGAAAGGCCAGCCTCTGGCCTACAACAAGGACAATCAGGAGGACAAGGAGCCGCTGTTCGACGCCGCCGACACCTTGCGCGATTCGCTGCGTGCCTTTGCCGACATGATCCCCGCCATCAAGCCAAAGCACACGATCATGCGTGAAGCGGCGCTGCGTGGATTCTCGACCGCCACTGACCTGGCCGATTATCTGGTTCGCCGCGGCCTGCCCTTCCGAGACTGCCACGAGATCGTCGGCCACGCCGTGAAATACGGCGTCGAAACCGGCAAGGACCTTGCCGAGATGACACTCGACGAACTTCGGCAATTCAGCGACCAGATCGAGCAGGACGTGTTTGCGGTGCTGACACTGGAGGGCTCGGTCAACGCTCGGAACCACATTGGCGGTACCGCTCCGGCACAAGTGAAGGCCGCTGTAGCGCGCGGCAAGCAATTGCTCGCCAGCCGCTGAGCGATCGATACGGGGGCCATTCCATCTGAATGGCCCTGATTAAGCTTCAGCACACAGAGAACTGCCATGAGCGATCAAATCGACAACGATGACGAAGCATTTGCCGAGTCGACCCTGATTCAAGCCATTGAGAACCAGATCGAAAGCGGCAACCCACCCGCAGCCAAGGCCACGTTCAACAAACTGACCCTGGTGGGGTACGAGCGTGACGATATCCTCAACATGATGGCCCATGTGTTGGCCGTGGAAATCGACGGCATCCTGGAGGACGATCGCCCCTTCAACACCGAATGGTACGAGCAGGCCCTGCGCGCGCTGCCGGAATTGCCGCCAGGCGTCGCACTGGATGACGAGCAGTAACGCGGTCCATCCGCCTAAAATTCCGCGCGCCAAGGACCATCTGACGACTGGCCAGAGACTTCCTGCAAAACCTCCAGACGCTTACTACACTCCACTTGCCCCGACTGCCAGTCGTTCCACGGGGCGGTCACGCCTGCGATTCCTTCGCCGCGTCTTCCATTACAAAAAGTCTGGAGCACCTATGTCGTTTACCCCTGAATTGGTTGCCGAACTGGAAATCCTGTCGCTGTATAACCTGCGTAATACCCAGGAGGGTCTCAAGGTCCACCATGACGCGACGCCTACCGCGGTGGCCGCTGCCAAGCGGCTGTTCGATAAAGGCCTGACGACCCAGGTCGACGGCGGATACCTCACCAGCCTTGGCCTGGACGCTGCCGAGCATGCCCAATCGCTGCTGATCATTCTGTCCACTCAGCAAGAAGCGGCCTGAGCCCGCTCCATCGCGAAATCTTTATGGACCCCTCGAAATAAAGGTTTCGCGAACCCTACTTTTATAAGATGCTGCGCCGATAGAATTTTGGCGCCAGAAAAAGAAACAGCCGCCTGCAATCGCTGAACCATTCTTGCCTGCGCCTTGCCCGTTACCCAGCAGTGCCGCCACCCGGCTTGAGTCGCGATGATTCGCAGTTTCGAAATCCGCCCCGATCTGGATGAGGGCATAGACCGCAAGGTCCTCAGCCAGCTGCGCAACCGTTTTCTCACCCTCAACGCAGGGCGGCTCTCTCGCGCCATCGAAGGCCTGTCCACACGCCAGCAGTCAGTGTTGGCACTGCTGCCGCTGTTTTTTCATGTCAATCATCCGTTGCTGCCCGGCTACGTATCGGGTGCCACGCCTGCTGGCGTCTCGCACTACGAACCCGATCCCTCGACGCTGGCCGAAGCCCAGCGGCTCACACGGTCGTTTTCCTATAAGCCACGCCGCGGTAATCCACCTCAGCCGATCCACGGCATTTTCTTGATGGGCAGTCTTGGCACGCTGGCTCAGGCCGATCAAAGCGATATGGATGTGTGGATCTGCCATGACAGCCTTCTGTCGGCGGATGAGGTCGCGGAGTTGCGTAGAAAATGTCAGGCATTGGAGGCGTGGGCCGCAACCATGGGGGCCGAAGCGCATTTTTTCCTGATCGACCCCGAACGTTTCGTGCAAGGCGAACGCGATGCGCAACTCAGCGGCGAAGATTGCGGAACCACTCAACACTATCTGCTGCTTGACGAGTTTTATCGCACGGCCATCTGGCTGGCGGGTCGGACACCGATCTGGTGGCTGGTGCCCGTCTACGAAGAGTCCCGCTACGCCGAATACACCCACACGCTGCTCTCCAAGCGTTTCATCCGCGAAGACGAAGTGCTCGACCTGGGTAACCTGTCTCACATTCCGCCCGGAGAATTCCTCGGTGCCGGACTCTGGCAACTGTTCAAAGGGATCGAGTCGCCTTACAAATCGGTGCTCAAGCTGCTGCTGACCGAGGCTTATGCCAGCGAGCATCCGCACGTGCAGTGCCTGAGCTTGCGGATGAAGCAAGAGGTATTCGCCAGTCGAGTGGACCTCGACGAGCTCGACCCTTACATGATGGTTTATCGCCGAATCGAGGAGTATCTGCGGGCCCGTGGCGAACCCGAGCGATTGGAGCTGGTGCGCCGGTGCCTGTACCTCAAAGTGAACAAGAAGCTGACGGGCTCGCTTCGTCAGCGCGCCCCTGGCTGGCAGCGTCTGTTGCTGGAGCGGCTGGCCCAGGAGTGGAAGTGGGACGAGCGTCAATTGGCCCTGCTCGACAGCCGCAGTCAGTGGAAAGTCCGACAGGTTGCCAGTGAACGGCGTGCACTGGTGAGCGAACTCAACTTCAGCTACCGCTTCCTGACGCAGTTCGCACGGACTCAGAACACCGTCAATTCGATCAACAAGCGCGACCTCAATCTGCTGGGGCGTCGCCTCTATGCCGCGTTCGAACGCAAGGCGGGCAAGGTCGAGTTCGTCAACCCGGGCATCGCGCCGGACCTGGCCGAAGACACGCTCACGCTGGTGCAATCACCCAACAAGCGCGAACCGGGCAAATACCAATGGGGTCTGTACAACGGCAACCTGAGTGTCCACGAGTGGGAGTCCTTCGCCCCCATCAAGCGCAGCCGTGAACTCCTGGAATTGCTGACGTGGTGCCATCGGAACAACGTGATCGACATCAGTACGCGCCTTGCCCTGCATCCCGGCAACAGCGACCTGACCGAATTCGAACTGTTCAATCTGCAGGGCGCACTGCAACAAATTCTGCCCATGCCACTGGGTCGGGTGTCCGATGAAGCACTGCTGCGCCCCAGCGTGCCCCGCCAGATGCTGCTGTTGGTCAATGTCGGCGTCGATCCGCTCAAGCATCACAAGGACCTGAACATCCTGATGACCACCGAGCGTACCGACTCGTTGAGCTACGCAGGGGTGAGGGAAAATCTGGTGCTGACGTTCGACCAAATCACGCTCAACAGTTGGAACGAGTTGCTGGTCAATCGCTTCGACGGGCCGCATGCGTTGTTCGACTGCCTGACCGAGTTGCTGAACAGCCTGCCTGACGCCTCTCCCCCGCCCGCCATCCACGTCCGTTGCTTCTGCCATAACCGCGCGCCGGCCATCGCGCAACGGGTCGAGGAACTGGTAAATACCGCCAAGTTGCTGTTGAGCCGACGGCTGAATCATCGCTACCTGATCCAGGTCCAGCATCGTTACCACGTTCTGGAAATGACGCCCGGCCAAGTGGGGCACGTCGCGTTGGACGATCTGGCCGAACTGTATGACTACTTGGCCGAGGAGCTACCGGCCTACAGCCCGATACATCTGGACCCTCAGGCGCTGGATGACAGTGACTTATCGTTGGTGATTCCCCACGGCCAGCCTGAATGCATTCAAGTGTTTTATCGAATCAGCGAGCCCAATGCCGACCTCTACGTACTGGACGAGCATAACGCGCTCTGGCATCAGCGGCTGCCGTACCATGACGAGCCGAGCTTGCTCACGCCGTTGCAGCGTTTCCTGCAATCATTGATGTACCGACGGGGTGCCCTGTTGCCGCTGGATAACCCCCTCGACCCTTCCGCGCTGGAAACCCTGTATTACCGAATCACGCCGGACGGCGCGGGTCGAGCGCGACGGATCGAGCAACGGCTCGGACCGGTCACACCTACCGACAAGCCCTTCTACGACGTGCAAGCCATCGTCGAAGAAGCGGCCCCAGGGCAAGTCAGCGTTACGCTGTATTGCGACGGAAGAGAGTTTTCGGAGCTTGAATACGGTGAACAGCTTTACAGCGTCGTCGCGCGGCAGATCCTCGACCAGCGCCGCGAACCCCAGCGCTATCGGTGCTACATCACTGACCTGGATCTGTCGGGGTTGCTGGCGGACACACGCGGCGAAACCATCTTGTTCCTGCGCTATAAGGCCGAGCTGGAAAAGTCGCTGAATGCGGCCATGGACGAGGCTTGACGGCGCAACTCACGGGCTGCGGCCAAGCTCCAAAAGATTCGCCAATCGCACAACCTCAGGATTGCACTCGGCGCTGATCGGCCTGATGCACGATTTCGCGACGCCGCTCATCCGTTGCCGCCCGCCACTCGCGGATGTCTTCGACATGGCGGAAACAGCCGGTGCAAATTCGCTGCTCATCCAACCTGCAGACACTGATACAGGGTGACGGCACCGCCGGGCTGACGTTGCTGAACAGAGGTTTCGGCGGCCGCGCCGACGTCGTGCTCGCCGTCACGATCAGTTGCCGTCGATTGCATCGAAATCCAGTTCGACGCCGGCCTGCGCCTGCGCCAGACGCGTCAGCATTTCACCCAGCAATTCTTCGGTCTTGTCGCAAACCCAGCGCTTTTCCTCTTCGTCGTAATCGAAGTGGAAACCACCGGCGACTGCTGCAAGCCAAAGCTGGCGCAACGGCTCCTGACGGCTGAAGATGAATTGAGTACCGTTTTCGAATTTCACGGTCAGAACACCGGCCGAACTCTCGAGGTCCAGATCCAGGTCACTCTCGTCGAAGATGTCCTCAAGTTTTTCTTGCGTGGCATCGACCAGATCGTGAAAGCGGGCTTCGGTCAAACTCATTGCGGGAACCTCGAAAGTGTCTACGAATGGCGCAGCGACGCAAGATACGGTCGCTTCCGGTCAATTGCAAAGCTTACCCGCCCATTAGCACGTAGCCGCGCCAAAAAACGCCCGTCGAGCCCTTCCCTGCCGCACGATCCGTCAAACCCCCGCCGGACGGGAGCCGTAGCGCATAGGCAATCTGTCGGGTGGTCGGTATACTCGGGCGCAATTAATGCTTATACAAAGGATTTCGCCATGAAGCGCCTGATTTCCTCCCTGGCCGCGCTCCTCGCCGTTGCGTGCCTGGTCTCTGCCTGCGGTCAGAAAGGCCCGCTGTATCTGCCCGACGGCGAAACGTCCAGTGCACCTGGCGCCGAAAATTCTTCGCACTCGCACAAGCACCAGACCTCGACTTACTAGGGATTGACCATGGACGCCTTCAACTACCGCGGCGGTGAGCTGTTCGCGGAGGGAGTTGCATTGTCTGCCATCGCCGAGCGTTTCGGCACGCCGACCTATGTTTATTCCCGAGCCCATATCGAAGCCCAGTACCGCGCCTACGCCGACGCGCTGGATGGCATGCCGCATCTGGTGTGTTTCGCTGTCAAGGCCAACTCGAACCTGGGCGTGCTCAACGTCCTGGCCCGTCTGGGCGCCGGTTTCGATATCGTGTCCCGAGGCGAACTGGAGCGCGTTCTGGCCGCGGGCGGTCAAGCCGACCGCATCGTATTTTCCGGTGTCGGCAAGACCCGTGACGACATGCGTCGCGCCCTTGAAGTCGGCGTGCATTGCTTCAACGTAGAGTCCACCGACGAGCTGGAGCGCCTGCAAGTCGTGGCCGCCGAAATGGGCGTGCGCGCGCCGGTGTCCCTGCGGGTGAACCCGGACGTGGATGCCGGCACTCACCCTTACATTTCCACCGGTCTGAAAGAAAACAAGTTCGGCATCGCGATCGCCGACGCCGAAGACGTATACGTGCGCGCCTCACAACTGCCCAACCTGGAAGTCATCGGCGTCGACTGCCACATCGGCTCGCAACTGACCACACTGGCGCCATTCGTCGACGCTCTGGATCGGCTGCTGGACCTCATCGATCGCCTCGGCGATTGCGGCATTCATCTGCGTCACCTGGACCTGGGTGGCGGTCTTGGGGTGCGCTACCGCGATGAAGAACCTCCTCTGGCCGGCGACTACATCAAAGCCGTGCGCGAGCGCCTCGAAGGTCGGGACCTGGCGCTGATGTTCGAACCCGGTCGTTTCATCGTCGCCAACGCGGGCGTACTGCTGACTCGGGTCGAGTACCTCAAGCACACCGAGCACAAGGATTTCGCCATCGTCGACGCCGCGATGAACGACCTGATCCGTCCCGCGTTGTATCAAGCCTGGATGGACGTCAAGGCCGTCAAACCTCGCGACGGCGTAGCACGCACCTACGACGTCGTCGGCCCGATTTGTGAGACCGGTGACTTCCTGGCCAAGGAGCGCGACCTGGCGCTGGCCGAGGGGGATCTGCTGACCGTCCACTCGGCGGGTGCCTATGGCTTTGTCATGAGTTCGAACTACAACACCCGTGGCCGCAGCGCCGAAGTGTTGGTCGACGGCGACCAGGCATTCGAAGTACGCCGTCGCGAAACCCTCACCGAGCTGTTCGCTGGCGAAAGCCTGTTGCCGGAGTAATCCCATGCTGCTGCGTTTTACCAAGATGCACGGCCTGGGCAATGACTTCATGGTGCTGGACCTCGTGAGCCAGCACGCGCACATCCTGCCCAAGCACGCCAAACAGTGGGGCGATCGGCACACCGGCATTGGTTTCGATCAACTGTTGCTGGTCGAAGCGCCCAGCAACCCGGACGTGGACTTTCGCTATCGGATCTTCAATTCGGACGGTTCGGAGGTCGAGCAGTGCGGCAACGGCGCGCGCTGTTTTGCCCGCTTCGTGCTGGACAAGCGGCTGACCGCCAAGAAACAGATCCGCGTCGAAACCAAAGGCGGCATCATCGAGCTGGACATCCGCAGCGACGGCCAGATCAGTGTCGACATGGGCGCGCCACGCCTGGCCCCTGCTGACATCCCTTTCGATGCGCCTCAGCAGGCGCTCAGCTACACGCTTGAGGTGGAGGGCGAACCTGTCGAGCTGGCCGCCGTTTCAATGGGTAATCCCCATGCGGTCCTGCGGGTGTACGACATCAACAACGCACCGGTTCACAGCCTGGGCCCGAAGATTGAACACCATCCGCGCTTCCCGGCCCGAGTGAACGTGGGTTTCCTGCACGTCGTCGATCGCCAGCGCGCGCAGTTGCGGGTGTGGGAGCGGGGTGCGGGAGAAACCCAGGCCTGCGGTACCGGCGCGTGCGCCGCCGCCGTGGCGGCCATCAGTCAAGGCTGGATGGACTCGCCATTGCTGATCGACCTGCCGGGCGGACGCCTGTCCATCGAATGGGCAGGGCCGGGCCACCCGGTAGTGATGACCGGCCCGGCCGTCAGGGTCTACGAAGGCCAAGTTCGTTTATGAGTGAGAGCATGCAATGACCGACAAGCCTCAGACTTCAACCGACACGCCCGGTGAATCGTTCACCGACCAGACAGTGCCTGCCCTTGAAGCCGAGGCTGTCGCGGCTTGGCTGCACAAACATCCGGATTTCTTCGCTGAGCACGATGAGTTGCTCACGACAATGCGCATTCCTCACCAACGCGGCGACACCGTTTCGCTGGTCGAGCGCCAGTTGAAACTGCTGCGTGAGCGCAATATCGAGATGCGCCATCGCCTCTCCCAACTGATGGATGTTGCACGCGACAACGACCGTCTGTTCGAGAAAACCCGTCGCCTGATTCTGGCGCTGATGGATGCCACCAGCCTGGAAGAGATTGTCATGGCCGTCGAAGACAGCCTGCGTCAGGAGTTCCAGGTGCCATTCGTGAGCCTGATTCTGTTCAGCGACAACCCCATGGTCGTGGGCCGCTGGGTCAGCAGCGCAGACGCGCAGAAAGCCATCGGCGGTCTGCTCTCAGGCGGCAAGACCGTCTGCGGAGCCTTGCGGGAGCACGAACTGGAGTTTCTGTTTGGCGCCGATCAGAGCAAGGAAGTGGGCTCCACCGCGATCGTTGCGCTGAATCACCAAGGCCTGCACGGCGTACTGGCCATTGGCAGCCGTGACCCGCAGCATTACAAAAGCTCGGTGGGTACCTTGTTCCTCAGCTACATCGCTGACGTGCTTAGCCGCCTGCTGCCGCGTTTCACCAACGCTTTGCGCTCGGTGCGCTAGCCATGGAACGGCAACTGGACGCCTACTGCACTCACCTTCGCAGTGAGCGTCAAGTGTCGAGCCATACGCTTGAAGCCTATCGTCGCGACCTGAGCAAAGTGCTGAGTTTCTGCGAGAAACAGCACATCGCCGATTGGACAGCACTGGACGCTGCGGCGATGCGCGCGCTGGTGGCGCGGCTGCACCAACAGGGCCAATCCTCACGCAGCATTGCAAGGCTGCTTTCCGCCGTCCGCGGGTTCTATCACCACCTGAACCGCGAAGGCCTGTGCAACCACGATCCTGCGAACGGGCTTTCTCCGCCCAAAGGCGAGCGTCGGCTGCCAAAAACCCTTGATGCCGATCGTACGCTGCAGTTGCTGGAGGGCGGCGTCGAAGACGAGTTTCTCGCGCGTCGTGACCATGCGATTCTTGAACTGTTTTATTCGTCCGGCTTGCGCTTGTCCGAGCTGACCGGCCTGAATTGCGAGCAACTGGATCTGGCCGACGGTCTGGTTCAAGTGCTGGGCAAAGGCAGCAAGACACGCGTGCTCCCTGTGGGTAGAAAAGCCCGAGAAGCGTTGGCAGCCTGGCTGAAACAACGGGCGCTGGCCAACCCTCGCGACGACGCCGTGTTCATCAGCCAGCAGGGGCGCCGTCTCGGACCGCGCTCGATTCAACTTCGGGTCAAGGCAGCGGGTGAGCGCGAATTGGGGCAGAACCTGCACCCCCACATGTTACGGCACTCGTTCGCCAGCCATTTGCTGGAATCGTCCCAAGACCTGCGCGGCGTTCAGGAGTTGCTTGGCCACGCCGATATCACCACGACCCAGATCTACACACACCTGGACTTTCAGCATCTGGCGACCGTGTACGACAGCGCCCACCCGCGGGCCAAACGCAAGGATCCTTCCGAATGAGCGTCAAGCTGATTACCTTCGATCTGGACGACACCCTATGGGAAACGGCGCCCGCCATCGTCAGCGCGGAAGCCATGTTGCGCGACTGGCTGGGTGAGAATGCCCCGAAACTGGGTGCGGTTCCGGTAGAGCATTTGTGGGAAATCCGCTCGCGGCTGGTGGAGGCCGATCCCAGCTTCAAGCATCGGATCAGCGCATTGCGTCGCCGTGTGCTGTTCCACGCGCTGGAGGACGCCGGTTACAGCGCCACCGAGGCGCAGGATCTGGCCGAACAGAGTTTCGAAGTGTTTCTCAAAGGCCGCCACCAGTTGGATATCTTCCCGGAAGTGGTGCCCACGCTGGAAATCCTCACCAAGTCTTACACCTTGGGGGTCGTGACCAACGGCAACGCCGATGTACGTCGACTGGGCTTGGCAGACTATTTCGCCTTTGCGCTGTGCGCGGAAGATCTGGGCATCGGCAAGCCCGATCCAGCGCCTTTCCTCGAAGCCCTCAAGCGAGGCAAGGCAGACGCTGCCCATGCCGTCCACGTGGGGGATCACCCGGGCGATGACATCGCAGGCGCACAGCAGGCCGGATTGCGCGCGATCTGGTACAACCCCGGCGGCAAGGCGTGGGAGGCAGATAAATTGCCGGATGCCGAGATCCGCAGCCTGACGCAGTTGCCAGAGGTGTTGGCGCGGTGGGGGTGAGGGTGTTTGGCGATAAATCGCTAAATTGATGCCCGAAGGGCATAGGTGTTGCGATCTAAAGCCAAAAAAAAGCCCGCAGCGACAGCGGGCTTTTTCTCGGCGGCGCCAGACGTCCTCAGATAGGACGGCTGCCGTACTTGTTGTCAGGCTTTTTGGGAGGGTCGGCAACCACATTGGCTTCGACCTCCTGAATCTTGCCACCGCGGGCAAGGAACTCTTCCATCGCGCGGGCCAGAGCATCGCGCTCTTTGTTCTTGGCTTCCACGCTGGGCAGCTCATCGACCGAGACCGCAGCCTTGGCTTTACCTTTGGCAGGGGCCGCCGGAGCGTCGGGACTGTCTTCTATCTCCGCGCCGTCGTCTTCAGGAGCAGCCGCAAGCTCCTCACCCTCGTCCTCACCTTCCAGATCATCGTCAAGACTCTCGTTATCGATGTCGTCGTCGCTCATGTTCTACCTCATGACTTGCGAAAGCAGATTAGTTATAGCCCAGTTGCGCTTAATTTCTAAGACAGCCGGAAAAAATTCAACTACCGCCGACAATCAGCGGTCGTGCCCCTCTCCCTGAAGGGTGGCGAGGACTTTACGCGCATCGCCTTTATCGCGATGCTCTCCTAAATAGACACCTTGCCAGGTTCCCATCGCCAGTCGCCCGTCCGTAATCGGAATGAGCAACTGGCAGCCCAGTAAACTGGCTTTGAAGTGCGCTGGCAGGTCGTCCGGGCCTTCGTCATCGTGCTCGTAATCGCCGCGTCCTTGTGGGATCAGGCGATTGAAAAAACGTTCGAAGTCGCGTCGCACTGCCGGGTCGGCATTTTCGTTGATGGTCAACGAAGCCGAGGTATGCTGCAGCCACAGATGCAACAAACCGACTCGGCAGTCGCGCAGCTGTGGAAGTTGCGCAACGATTTCATCCGTCACCAGATGGAATCCTCGAGGCCGTGCCCGCAGGGTGATTCTGGTCTGTTGCCACATACGGTTCTCCGCCCTTCGGCGCGCATTCTAACGCGCTGAAAAAAAAAGCAAAGCGCGTAATGAGTGGCGTTTTCTGCAAGCCTGAAACCCGCCCGCGCAAGCTGTCTTGATCGCTCGCACGCCGACTTTCGAACCTGCATTGAACCGGATCGAGATTGCAAATTGGCGTCATCGGCCGAGCGTCCTGCCTATCGACAAACGCCAGACAAAAAAATGCCCGGAAACCCGGGCATTTTTTCGCAACCGCAGTGATTACAAGTTGTAGCCACGCTCGTTGTGTTGCGCAAGGTCCAGGCCAACCGCTTCTTCTTCCTCGGTGACACGCAGACCCATGACAGCGTCCAGCACCTTGAGAATGATGAAGGTCACGATCGCGGTGTAGATGATCGTGAAGCCCACGCCTTTGCACTGAATCCAGACCTGAGCCGCGATGTCGGTCACGGTGCCGAAGCCGCCCAGCGAAGGTGCAGCGAAAACACCGGTCAGGATTGCGCCGAGGATACCGCCGATGCCGTGAACGCCGAAGGCATCCAGCGAGTCGTCGTAGCCCAGTTTGCGTTTCAGACTAGTGGCGCAGAAGAAGCAGACCACGCCGGCCGCAAGACCGATGATCAAGCCGCCCATCGGGCCGACAGTACCGGCCGCAGGGGTGATGGCTACCAGACCGGCAACCACGCCCGAAGCGATGCCCAGCGCGCTTGGCTTACCGTGGGTCAGCCACTCGGCGAACATCCAGCCCAGCGCCGCAGCAGCAGTGGCGATCTGAGTGACCAGCATTGCCATACCGGCAGTGCCGTTGGCCGCAGCGGCGGAACCGGCGTTGAAGCCGAACCAGCCCACCCACAGCATCGCGGCGCCGACCAGGGTGTAACCCAGATTGTGCGGAGCCATTGGGGTGGTCGGGAAGCCTTTACGCTTGCCCAGTACCAGGCACGCCACCAGGCCAGCCACACCAGCGTTGATGTGAACAACGGTGCCGCCTGCGAAATCGAGGACGCCCCAGTCCCACAGCAGACCACCCACGCCACTCCAGACCATGTGCGCGATTGGCGCGTAGACCAGAGTGAACCAGATCGCCATGAAAATCAGCATCGCGGAGAACTTCATGCGTTCCGCGAAAGCACCGACGATCAGGGCGGGGGTGATGATGGCGAATGTCATCTGGAAGGTAACGAATACGGCTTCCGGGAACAGCGCCGCTGCACCCGTGATGCTGGAAGGCGTGATGCCTGCCAGGAACGCCTTCGACAGACCGCCGACGAAGGAGTTGAAATTAACGACGTTGGCTTCCATACCGGTGGTGTCGAACGCCATGCTGTAGCCGTAGATGCACCACAGAATGCTGATCAGGCCAGTGATGGCGAAACATTGCATCATCACCGACAGCACGTTTTTCGAACGAACCATGCCACCGTAGAACAGCGCCAGGCCGGGAACGGTCATGAACAGCACGAGAGCGGTAGAGGTCAGCATCCAGGCAGTATCGCCTGAGTTCAGTACGGGGGCTGCCACTTCGTCTGCCGCCATGGCCAGGCCAGGGGTTACGAGGGACAACAGGGCTCCTAGCCCTGCGATTTGACGCAGAGTCATATTGTTTACTCCTGGGGCGTTGGGTTTGGCGGCTTAGATTGCGTCGGTATCGGTTTCGCCGGTACGGATGCGAATAGCCTGTTCCAGATTGACCACGAAGATCTTCCCGTCACCGATCTTGCCGGTGTTGGCCGCTTTGGTTATCGCTTCGATAACGCGGTCCAGATCCTTGTCGTCAATTGCAACATCGATCTTCACCTTGGGAAGGAAGTCGACTACATATTCCGCACCGCGATACAGCTCGGTGTGGCCTTTCTGACGTCCGAAGCCTTTGACTTCAGTAACCGTGATGCCCTGCACGCCGATTTCAGACAACGACTCGCGTACGTCGTCGAGCTTGAACGGCTTAATGATGGCAGTGACTAGCTTCATGAAACTTTCTCCCGAATTGGTGGACTTGCCCCAGGAAAACAAACCCGACTCAAGTCTAAGCGCAGTGTCTGGCTTTGTAACGCGTCGATGGCCCGAACAGACCTGACCAACTCCAGAAAACCGCTTCTGACGAAACACTTCCCCGCTCCGCCTGCCGCACTGCATTCGTCACAGCGACTGCATCAGTGCATGGGTCATAAGCCACTAAGCAGAAACCTTGCCATATCGGCAAGTGCCTCGAATTCCGCTGCTTTCGGCGGCGAAGGAGGAGGTCAGATCGCCATCACTCAGGGCACTCGCACAACAACAGTGCGTGCGTGCACGGCGTCATGCGCGAAAACCGTGCAACACGAGCCCGATCAAAAGAGGTTGTGCACCCCGTGTTACACTGCGGCCCACCTGATTCAGGAAGACCATCATGCTCGCACCCAAAGCTTTTCTGGACGCCCTGAGCGGCCACGCCTCCCGCCTTTTGGACGGCGAGACCCCACTCCCGCGCAACGAATTCGAAACTCAGTTCAGGGCCCTCCTGCAAAGCGGCTTCAGCAAGCTGGATCTGGTCAGCCGGGAAGAATTCGACAGCCAGATGGTCGTCCTGGCCCGCACCCGTGCCCGCCTTGAAGCACTGGAAGCGAAAATGGCAGAGCTTGAGGCGCAGTTGGCGGGGCCCGCGAAGGATTGAATCGATTGCGTGTAGTTGCCCCATGCAGGAGCAAAACTGCTCATGAATGGGGCCATTGCACGTGATCATTCCGCGGCGACACACCTCGTAGAACTTGTCCCGTCCTCCCCTGCTACCCCATGACTATCCTTGAGCACGCCGCAGGACGCGGTGCCGCTATCAAGGATCTTCATGTCCCTCGCCATCGTTCTCAGCCGCGCTCAAGTGGGCGTCGAAGCCCCCGCCGTCACCGTGGAAACCCATCTGGCCAACGGGCTGCCGAGCCTGACGTTAGTCGGCTTGCCGGAAGGTGCGGTGAAGGAGAGTAAAGATCGGGTACGTAGTGCGATTCTTAACTGTCGGCTCGAATTTCCGGCGCGGCGCATCACGCTGAATCTCGCGCCTGCGGACCTGCCCAAAGACGGCGGACGATTTGACCTGGCAATTGCGCTGGGCTTGCTCGCCGCCAGTGCGCAGATTCCCATGCAGGCACTGGATAATGTGGAGTGCTTGGGCGAGTTGGCATTGTCAGGGTCAATACGGCCCGTGCAGGGCGTTTTACCTGCGGCTCTGGCCGCTCGGGATGCCGGACATACATTGATCGTCCCTGCTGTGAATGCCGAGGAAGCCTGCCTGGCGTCAGGTTTGAAAGTGATCGCGGTCAGTCATCTGCTGGAGTTGGTGTCGCATCTCAACGGCCATACGACGATTGAGCCTTACGCATCCAACGGGCTGATCCTACAGACTCGGCCTTACCCCGATTTAAGCGAGGTACAGGGCCAGACCGCCGCCAAACGTGCGCTGCTGGTGGCCGCAGCCGGAGCCCATAACCTGCTTTTTAGTGGACCGCCGGGCACCGGAAAGACGCTATTGGCCAGCCGTCTGCCAGGTCTTCTACCGCCGCTGGATGAGCGGGAGGCGCTGGAGGTGGCGGCCATTCAGTCGGTCGCCAGCCATGCGCCGCTGACCAGTTGGCCGCAGCGCCCTTTCAGACAACCCCATCACTCCGCGTCGGGCCCCGCATTGGTCGGCGGCGGCAGTCGACCGCAGCCTGGTGAAATCACGTTGGCGCATCACGGCGTTCTGTTTTTAGATGAGCTTCCGGAGTTTGACCGGCGTGTTCTGGAGGTCTTGAGGGAGCCGCTGGAGTCCGGGTATATCGTGATTTCCAGGGCCCGCGACAGGGTACGCTTTCCCGCACGGTTCCAGTTGGTGGCCGCCATGAATCCCTGCCCATGCGGCTACCACGGCGAGCCAACCGGACGCTGCCGATGCTCGACCGACCAGATCCAGCGCTATCGCAACAAACTGTCCGGTCCGCTGCTGGACCGTATTGATCTGCACCTGACCGTCGCCCGGGAAACGACCTCACTGGCGGCACCTACGCATACTGGCGAAACCAGCGCGGATGCTGCGCTTGTGGTCTCCGAGGCCAGAGAACGCCAGCAAAGACGACAAGGTTGCGCCAATGCCTTTCTCGACTTGCCCGCCCTGCGCCAACATTGCGTGTTGCTGCCTGAAGATGAAGCCTGGCTCGAAACGGCGTGTGAGCGTTTGAACCTGTCGTTGCGCGCAGCCCATCGTTTGCTGAAGGTGGCGCGCACGCTGGCGGATCTGGAGCGGGAGCCCGCGATATCGAGAGCGCACATTGCCGAAGCGTTGCAGTACCGGCCGTCCTCGGGGTGATGCGCTCACGCATCTGGCCGCAGCCTGCAGGAGCAGCGTGCTACGCCATTCGCAGAATCAAAAGCGGACTCCTGCCGACACGTCGAGCCCGCGTCACCTGAACCGATCCACTTCCTTGCGCAGGTCCGCCGCCAGCGCGTTCAGTTCCTGCGCCGTCACGGCCAGGTTCGAGACCACTTCCCGTTGTTCGCTGTTGGCCAATGCAATGCTTTGCAGGTTGGCACTGAGCAGCGTCGCAGTATTGCTTTGCTCCTGGGTCGCGGTGGTGATCGAGGCGAACTGGTCGCCTGCCGAGCGGCTTTGCTCGTCAATCTGGGCCAACGCCGCAGCAACTTTGGCGTTACGTGACAAACCCTCCTGCATCAGCGCATTGCCGTGTTCCATGGTGCTGATCGCGTTACTGGTTTCCTGCTGGATGCTGGCGATCATGCCCGAAATTTCATCGGTGGCCTGACGGGTGCGCGACGCCAGGTTACGCACTTCGTCGGCCACCACAGCAAAACCTCGACCCTGCTCGCCTGCGCGCGCCGCCTCGATGGCAGCGTTGAGTGCCAGAAGGTTGGTCTGTTCGGCGATGGACGTAATGACGCTGACAATGCCGCCAATTTCCTGGGAGCGTTGGCCCAGCGTGTTGATCACCGCCGCGGTACTGCCCAAGGAACCGGCGATCTGCTCCAGCGAAGCTGAAGCCTCCTCCATGGAGGTGCGTCCGATACGAGTCTGCTGAGCGTTACCCTGGGCCAGCCGCTCGGTACTGCCCATGTTGTCGGCGATCGTCAGTGCCGTGGCGCTGAACTCTTCGACCGCCCCCGCCATGCTGGTGATTTCCCCGGACTGTTGCTCCATGCCCTCATAAGCCCCACCGGAGAGCCCGGACAACGCTTGCGCACGCCCACTGACCTCCTGGGCCGCGGTGCGAATGTGCGACACCATGAGCTCCAACGCCTGCCCCATTTTGTTGAAGCTGCCGGCCAACTGACCGATTTCGTCATGACTCGTAATGTGCAGACGCACGCTCAAATCGCCGGCGCCCAACGCCTCGGCCTGGTTGACGAGCGCTGACAGAGGCTGCAACTTGCTACGCAGCAGCCAGATTGCCGAGCCCACTGCAATCAGCATCGCCAGCAGGCTGCCAATGGCCAGCTGCATGCCCACTTTCCAGGTCACTGCGCTGATTTCATCTTTCGGCATGATGGCCAGGATCGACCAAGGTCCACCGGTGAACGGCTCGGCCACCGCATAAAAATCCTCCCCTGCGTCCTGCCAGAAACGTCCTACATTGGGCGTCTTGACGAAATCGGCCAGGGTTTTGCGCGCCTGATCCAAATCCTTTACGCCAGCAGGGGGGACCAGCCAATTGTTTTGCTCATCCAGCACGGCGAGAGAACCGGTGTCGCCAATACGAAAGCTCTTGAGGTTTTCGAACTGCGCCTTTTGCGCGTCGGTGTAATCGAAGCCCACGAACAACACCGCAATGACCTTGCCGCTGCTGTCGCGTACCGGGGAGTATTGAGTCATGTACAAGCGATCGAACAGCAAGGCGCGCCCCACATAGCCTTGCCCGGCCAGCAGTTTGTCGTAGGCGGGGTGTTTGTGGTCAAGCGCGGTGCCGATGGCGCGCGAGCCGTCCTGCTTGCTCAGCGAGGTGCTGATGCGGATGAAATCCTCCCCGCTGCGCACGAAAACGGTCGCCACGCCCGCGGTCATCTTTTTGAAGTCGTCGACCTCAGTGAAGTCGTTGTTCAACACAGTGCCGTGCAGCAATAACGCCGGTGTTTGCACGCCCGCTACAGCGATGGACTGATCAGCCTGGATCGTCAGGCCATTGAACCGCTTTTCGAACAGGCCACTCAGGCGTTGGGTGCTGTCGCGCAGCGTACTGTGGAAGGTGTTGAGCTGGTCGGCCAGTAATCGCGCCTCGCTGCCCATGTGCTCCTCGCGAATGGTCAGGTTGGCCGAATCGAGCGAACGCAGGGCGAAAAGCGTACTGCCGCTGATAACGATAGCCAGGATGACGGCCAGGGCAATCCCGAGTTGCGATGCAATGCGGGCACGGGGCTTGGGCATGAAAACTCCTTGCCGAACGACCGGACCATCCTGATCGCGGGCAAACCATTCGGACTGTTTCTAATAGAGGGGATCGATGAGTCGATAGATGCGAACCGACCCTGTACTTAGGAATCGGCTGACAGCCGGAATACTTGAGTCTGACGCCGGGTTTTAGGCTTGGCAGCAGGTGCGTCTGCGAACGGGCTTTGTGCCTATTCAAGGATCGTCACCTGCGGCAATTCCATCGCCTGCACTTCGCTTTTGAGAAAGTCGCTCAATCTGCGCAGCCGCTCGCCTCCGGGTCGGGTCTTGGGCCAGACCAGGTAATAGTTTTCCCCGCTGAACACCGCCGTGCGCCACGGCAGGCTCAAGCGGCCCTGAAGGACGTCTTCGGCAACCATCAGCAAATCACCCATGGAAACCCCATAGCCCCGCGCCGCGGCGATCATGCCCAGCTCGAGCGTATCGAACACCTGACCGCCCTTGAGCGACACCTGATCCGACAACCCCATGCGCTCCAGCCAACTGCGCCAGTCCCGGCGATCAGGTGTGGGATGCAGCAGCTCGGTGCTGGCCAACCGTGCCACATCCCAGGGCCCATCATCGAGCAAATTGGGCGAGCCGACGGGAATGAGTAACTCCGGAAACAGGTAGGTCGCTTCCCAATCAGGAGGAAAGTGACCTCGGCTGAGCAGGACAGCGCAGTCGAACGGCTCCTGGGTGAAATCCACATGGTCGATGTCCATCCAGGCGCTGGTCAGTTGGACCTCGTTTCCCACCTGCAAATGACGAAACCGACTCAGCCGCGCCAACAGCCACCGCATGGTCAGCGTCGATGGCGCTTTCATGCGTAGGATGCCCTCTTCTGCCATCAACGCGCTGCAGGCTCGCTCCAGCGCTGAAAAGCCTTCGCGTACACCCGGCAGCAGTTCGCGCGCCGCCTCGGTCAATTGAAGGTTGCGTCCCTGGCGGCGAAACAGTCGGCAGGCGAAATGCTGTTCCAGTGTATGGATATGGCGACTCACCGCACTTTGAGTGATGGACAGCTCCTCTGCCGCGCGGGTGAACGAGCTGTGCCGTGCGGCGGCTTCGAATGCGCGCAGCGCATACAGCGGCGGGAGACTACGAGGCATGAGGCGCTTCCTGTTTGAGTGGTGGCGACGCAAGAAGCGCTAATGTAAAACAGTCAGGATGAGTTTTACTCATGCCAGTGATCGTATTTATCCCTTTGTGCAATGCGTGCCGAATCACCACAATGGGCTGCTCATCCCTGCCTCTCCCTTCGAGCGCCCGACCATGCAACAGCACGCCTTCAAAGAACTTTGGATCATCCTGCGGCTGGCTGGGCCGCTGATCGCTTCCCAGATGGCACACATGCTGATGGTCTTCACCGACACGGTGATGATGGGCAAACTCGGCCCGGAATCCCTCGCCGGCGGCGGGCTGGGCGCCGCCAGCTACAACTTTGTGTCTTTCTTCTGCGTCGGTGTAATGGCGGCGGTTGGCACGCTGGTGGCCATTCGCAAGGGTGCCAATGATGACGCAGGCGCCACCCGCCTGACTCAGGCGGGGCTATGGCTGGCGTGGGGCATGGCGCTGATCGCCGCGCTCGTTTTGTGGAACCTTGCACCGATTTTGGCGCACTTCGGCCAAGACGAAGCCAACGTGCTCATGGCCAGCCAATTTCTGACCACCTTGCCGCTGGCGCTGCCGGGACTGCTGAGTTTCATGGCATTGCGCGGCTTCACCAGCGCCCTTGGCCGGGCCACTCCCGTCATGGTCATCAGCCTGGCGGGCGTGGTGGCCAACTTCGGTCTGAACTACGCCTTCATCCATGGCCTGTTCGGCCTGCCGCACTGGGGCCTAATGGGCATCGGCCTGGTCACCGCGATTGTCACCAACGGCATGGCGCTGACTCTGTGGCTGCACATTCGTTATCACCGTGCGTATTCGGCGTATCCGATTCACAAAGACCTGATGAGCCTTTCGCGCACCTGTCTCAAGGAACTCTGGCGGCTGGGCCTGCCCATCGGCGGGACTTACGCGGTCGAAGTCGGCCTGTTCACCTTCGCAGCGTTCTGCATGGGCGCGATGGGCAGCACGCAAATGGCGGCGCACCAGATCGCCCTGCAATCGGTGTCGATGGCCTTCATGATTCCCGTCGGGATTTCCTACGCCGTGACCATGCGCATCGGCCTGCATTACGGCGCCGGTAACTTGCTGCTGGCGCGCACGGCGGGACGCATGGGTATCGCGTTCGGCGGCCTGCTGATGCTGACGTTCGGCATTCTGTTCTGGGTGGCGCCGCATGCGGTCATCGGGCTGTTCGTTGACCTGCGAGATCCCACCTACCAAGGCGTCGTCGAGCTGGCGGTGAAGTTGCTGGCGATAGCGGCCTGGTTCGAAATCCTCGATGGCACGCAAACCATTGCGATGGGAGCGATTCGCGGCTTCAAGGACGCCAAGACCACCTTTCTCATTGGTCTGATCAGCTATTGGCTGGTCGGTGCGCCGTTGGCGTGGGGGTTCGGTTTCCTCGGGCACTACGGTGCAGAAGGCGTCTGGTGGGGGCTGGCGCTGGGGCTGTTGTGCTCGGCGGTGGCGTTGACCCTGGCATTCGAGCGCAAGACGACCAAGCTGTTGCGCAAAGAGGCGACGGGTGTCGTTGTGATGGGCTGACGCCGAATATGTGTAGGACCCAGCTTACCCGCGATCGCGTTGTGTCATTCAAGGTATGTGCGACTGACCGAACGCAATCGCGGGCAAGCGCGCTCCTACGAGAGAGGTGTGGTCATATCTCGGCCATCTCCCTGAAAAGAGGCGACTGGCGTTGCTGTGATGGGCTAACGCCGAATATGCGTAGGAGCGCGCTTGCCCGCGACAGCGTTGTGTCAGGCAACATATTTGTCGTAGATACACCGCAATCGCGGGCACGCGCGCTCCTACGAGAGCGGTAGGTTCATATCCGCTGCACCACCCGGCCATCTCCCTGATCGGACATCAGGTGATCGATCAGTTCCGGCAGCGCCAGCGGATGACTGATCAGATACCCCTGTGCCTGGTCGCAATCGAAGCTGCGCAGCAACGCCAGTTGTGCTGGCGTTTCGACGCCTTCGGCCACGACTTCCAGACTGAGGTTGTGCGCCAGGTTGATCATGGCGTGCACCAGCTTGCGGTTTTCTTCACGTTGTTCCATTTCGCCGACAAAGCTTTTGTCGATTTTGAGCAGTGTGATCGGCAAGCTGTTCAGGTGCACGAACGACGAGAACCCGGTACCGAAGTCGTCCAGCGAGAAGCGCACACCCAAGCGCCCCAGGGCGTCCATGGTCTGTTTGACCAAGTCACTGCGCCGCATGACCGCAGTCTCGGTGAGTTCGAATTCCAGCCACTGCGCATCGATGCCACGGTCCACGATCAGCCGGCTCAGGGTTGGCAGCAACTGGTTGTCTTGAAACTGCCGAAAGGACAGGTTGATTGCCATGTGCAGCGGCGGCAGGCCCTTTTGACGCAGGGTTTGCATGTCGCGCAATGCGCGGGAAATGACCCAATAGCCCAACGGTACGATCAAGCCGCTCTGCTCTGCCAGCGGAACGAATTCGCTGGGCGGCAGCAACCCACGCTCGGTATGCCGCCAGCGCACCAAGGCCTCCAACCCGAGAATCTTGCCTGAGTTCAGACACAGGCGCGGCTGGTAATGCAGTTCCAGCTCATCACGACGCAGGGCCCGCCGTAGCTCGCTTTCCAGATCGGCCAGACTGCGGGCATTGCGGTTGATGCGTTCATTGAAGACATGGAAGGTGCAGCCTTGGGTGCTTTTAGCCTGCTGCATGGCGATGTGCGCATGCCACATCAAGGGGTCGGCGCCGGCGTCGGCGCGGGCATGGGCGATGCCCAGGCTGCAACCGATCAACAAGCTCTCACCGTCGATCCAGTAAGGCTCGGATAGCGCCTCGGTGATGCGCTCGGCCATCCATTCGGCCCGCTGGGGCGCGCGCCGCGTGTCGATCAGCAAGGCGAACTCGTCGCTGCCCAGTCGGGCCAGTTGGTCGCACGCCTCAAGCTGACCCTTGAGCCGCGCAACCACCTGCAGGATGAGTCGGTCCCCAGCCTGGTGGCCCAGGGCATCATTGGCGCGCCGGAAGTTGTCCAGGTCCAGATGCCCCAGCGCCAGTCCGCGCCCGTCGAACTCGGCCAGGCGTGCTGCCAGCAACGTCTGGAAACCCTGCCGGTTGGCGATGCCGGTCAGCGGATCTTGCTCGGCCAGGCGCTGTAACGTGGTTTCCAGCAGCCCGCGCTCGCGCACATGGCGCAAGCAACGCCGCAGGCTCTGGGGTGTCAGCGCGTCACGCACCAGCCAGTCGGCGACGCCGATCGGGTCGGCATCAGGCTCGACATCGAACAGCAACACGGTCGGCCAGTTGCATTGGCTTGCTAGGGGTTGCAAGTGCGGGGGTGTAAAGAGAATGAACGTGTGGGCAGGATCGACAGCATCACCCACCGCCTCCCAGCCCGGCGCACAGTCGAGATGCACGGCGCCTCCCAGCAGTGCCAGAGACTCGCGCAATAACGTCGGCCATTCCGGCGTATCCGCCAGCAGCAGCAAACGCAAGGGTTCGACAGGCGTAGACAAGCTAGCTCCCTACACAAACAAAAGGCTTCGGCGCCCACTCGATCGAATGGCGTCAAACGCGGTGATCATCGCGTGATGCGCAAATGTAACAAAACGGGGAAATATAGATAGCGTGACGCATCACAGTGTCGGACGGTCGCTGCACAATCCTCGGACCCTGTTAAAATGCCTGCCCATTTTTCTGGCTATCTCCTTTTTTCCCCATGTCCCGACTCAATCCCCGGCAACAAGAAGCCGTGAACTACGTCGGCGGCCCTCTTTTGGTGCTCGCCGGCGCGGGTTCCGGCAAGACCAGCGTGATCACCCGCAAGATTGCCCACCTCATTCAGAACTGCGGCATCCGTGCGCAGTACATTGTCGCCATGACCTTCACCAACAAGGCGGCGCGGGAAATGAAGGAACGGGTCGGCACTCTGCTGCGCAGCGGCGAAGGGCGTGGCCTGACGGTCTCTACGTTCCACAACCTGGGCTTGAACATCATCCGTAAGGAGCACGTCCGCCTGGGGTACAAGCCGGGGTTCTCGATTTTCGACGAGACAGACGTCAAAGCGCTGATGACCGACATCATGCAGAAGGAATACTCGGGAGACGACGGCGTCGACGAGATCAAGAACATGATCGGCGCCTGGAAGAATGACCTGATTCTGCCGTCCGAAGCGCTGGCCAACGCACGCAACCCCAAGGAGCAGACGGCCGCAATCGTCTACACCCATTATCAGCGCACGCTGAAAGCGTATAACGCGGTGGACTTCGACGACTTGATCCTGCTGCCGGTGAAGCTGTTCGAGGAACACAAGGACATTCTCGAAAAATGGCAGAACAAGGTGCGTTACCTCCTGGTAGACGAATACCAGGACACCAACGCCAGCCAGTACCTGCTGGTGAAAATGCTCATCGGTACGCGCTGCCAGTTCACCGTGGTGGGCGACGATGACCAGTCGATCTACGCCTGGCGCGGCGCGCGGCCAGAGAACCTGATGCTGCTCAAGGAAGATTACCCATCGCTGAAGGTGGTGATGCTCGAGCAGAACTATCGCTCGACCAGCCGCATCCTGCGCTGCGCCAACGTGCTGATCGCCAACAACCCCCATGCCTTCGAAAAGCAGCTGTGGAGTGAAATGGGGCACGGCGACGAAATCCGCGTGATCCGCTGCAAGAACGAAGACGCCGAAGCCGAGCGCGTGGCAGTGGAAATTCTCAGCCTGCACCTGCGCACCGACCGCCCCTACAGTGACTTCGCCATCCTGTACCGCGGCAACTACCAGGCCAAACTGATCGAGCTGAAGCTTCAGCACCATCAGATCCCGTATCGGCTGTCGGGCGGAAGCAGTTTCTTCGGTCGCCAGGAGGTGAAAGACCTCATGGCCTATTTCCGGCTGCTGGTAAACCCGGACGATGACAACGCCTTTCTGCGCGTGATCAACGTGCCGCGTCGGGAAATCGGCTCGACCACGTTGGAAAAGCTAGGCAACTATGCCACGGAGCGCGGCGTCTCGATGTACGCCGCGACCGACGAACTCGGGCTGGGCGAACATCTGGACAGCCGCTTCACCGATCGCCTCAAGCGCTTCAAACACTGGATGGACGGTGTGCGTCAGCAGTGCGCGCTCAATGAGCCGATCGCCGCCCTGCGCAGCATGGTCATGGACATCGACTACGAGAACTGGATTCGTCAGAACAGCTCGAGCGACAAAGCCGCCGACTACCGAATGGGCAACGTGTGGTTCTTGATCGAAGCGTTGAAAAACACGCTGGAGAAGGACGAAGAAGGGGGCATGACCATCGAGGAGGCCATCGGCAAGCTTGTCTTGCGGGACATGCTCGAACGTCAGCAGGAAGAGGAAGACGGCGCCGAAGGCGTGCAGATGATGACCTTGCACGCCTCCAAGGGCCTTGAATTTCCCTACGTCTTCATCATGGGCATGGAAGAAGAGATCCTTCCGCATCGTTCCAGCATCGAAGCCGATACCATCGAGGAAGAACGGCGCCTGGCCTACGTGGGCATTACCCGCGCCCGTCAGACATTGGCGTTTACCTTTGCAGCCAAGCGCAAGCAGTACGGCGAGGTCATCGACTGCTTGCCGAGCCGCTTCCTCGACGAGCTGCCGCCGGACGACCTGGCCTGGGAAGGCAACGACGACACACCGACCGAAGTGAAGGCCGTTCGCGGCAATACGGCATTGGCGGATATCCGCGCCATGCTGAAAAGATAAACCGACATTTCGCGCACTGGCGCACCGAGGAACACCCACGTGGAAGCACTGCACAAGAAAATTCGCGAGGAAGGCATCGTACTTTCCGACCAGGTATTGAAGGTCGACGCGTTTCTCAACCATCAGATCGATCCGGTTCTGATGCAGCAGATCGGAGACGAGTTCGCCACGCTGTTCGCCCACTCGGGTATCACCAAGATCGTCACCATCGAGGCCTCTGGCATCGCACCTGCCGTCATGACCGGTCTGAAACTGGGCATTCCCGTGATTTTCGCGCGCAAGCACCAGTCGCTGACACTGACGGAGAACCTGTTTTCGGCAAACGTTTTCTCGTTCACCAAGCAGACCGAAAGCACGATCGCCATCTCCACACGCCACCTGACCAGCAGCGACCGTGTGCTGATCATCGATGACTTCCTGGCCAACGGTAAGGCCTCCCAGGCGCTGATCTCGATCATCAAGCAGGCCGGTGCCACCGTGGCAGGCCTGGGGATCGTGATCGAGAAGTCATTTCAGGGCGGCCGCGCGGAACTGGACGCGCAAGGCTATCGTGTAGAGTCGTTGGCACGGGTCAAATCGCTGACCGGTGGCGTAGTTACATTCGTCTGACCCATCGACGCACGCTGTAGGAGCGTGGCTTGTCCCGCGATCGGCGACGAAGTCGTCGTAAAATCAAGCGCCGCGATAACCAGGTATACCGCGGAGGCAGGATTTGCTGCCGCTTCGCGCCAGATCGTCCGATTGCCGCCCAGAGACAAGCCAAGCTCCCACAGAGAATGGAGACATCTTATGATCATTGGCGAAAAACTGAGCATCGAAGCCTTCTTCGACTCGCAGACATCGACCATCAGTTATTTGGTCGTAGACCGCTCGACCGCAAAGGCCGCCCTCATCGACAGCGTGCTGGACTACGATCCCAAATCCGGCCGCACCAGGACCGAGTCCGCCGACAAGCTGATCGCCCGAGTCCGCGAGCGGAATGTGTCCGTGGAATGGATTCTGGAAACCCACGTCCATGCCGATCATATCTCCGCCGCGGCGTACCTCAAGGAGCAACTCGGCGGCACGGTCGCCATCGGCAGCCACATCACTCGGGTGCAAAAGGTGTTTGGCACGCTGTTCAATGCCAAAGCCGAGTTCGCGCGCGACGGCAGCCAGTTCGACCGGCTGCTGGACGATGATGCGCACTTCCGGATCGGTTCCCTGAACGCCCGGGCGATGCACACGCCCGGCCACACCCCGGCCTGCATGACGTATCTGATCGAAGGGGGCGACGAGACGGTGGCCTTCGTCGGCGACACCCTGTTCATGCCCGATTATGGAACGGCGCGCTGCGACTTTCCTGGCGCCGATGCGCGTGTGCTCTACCGTTCGATTGGTCGGATTCTCAGCCTGCCGCCGCAAACTCGCCTGTTCATGTGCCATGACTACCTGCCCAATGGTCGGGAGCTGATGTACATGACGACCGTCGCCGAACAGCGCGCCAACAACATCCATATCCGCGAAGGCATCGATGAGGACGCCTTCGTCGAGATGCGTGAAAAGCGCGATGCGACATTGGACATGCCGGTGTTGATCCTGCCGTCGGTGCAGATCAACATGCGCGGCGGGCAGATGCCGGAGCCGGAGGACAACGGTGTGAGCTATCTGAAGGTGCCGATCAACGCCCTATGACAGAACACGAACTGATCGGAGCCGGCCTCGGTACGATCATGGGTGCCGTACTTGCCCTGACAGGCGCAGGCGGCGGGATTCTCGCGGTGCCGCTGCTGATTTTTGGGCTGGGACTTTCGATGGTCGAAGCCGCGCCGGTGGGTCTGCTGGCGGTGGGCCTGGCTGCGGCCGTGGGCGCATTGCTGGGCTTGCGGCAGGGCATCGTGCGTTACCGAGCCGCGCTGTTCATCGCCAGCATCGGCATCTGTTTCACGCCACTGGGCTTGTGGCTGGCGCATCAACTGCCCAATACACCGCTGGCAGTGGGTTTTTCGCTGATGTTGGTCTACGCCTGCACCCGCATCTACCGCAAGGCCGCGCACGAACTGCATCACGGCAAGCCGCCAGCGCGGGCTGACTTTTTGCCGTGCGTGCTCAATCCTTTGGAAGGTCGGCTGCGCTGGACCCTGCCCTGTGCCCGCTCGCTCGCCATTACCGGTGTGCTATCAGGGTTGTTGTCGGGCTTGCTGGGAGTGGGTGGAGGTTTCGTGATCATCCCGGCCCTGACCCGTTACACCGATCTGGACATGAAAAGCATCGTCGCGACGTCACTGGCCGTGATTGCGCTGGTGTCCATGGGCAGCGTCATCAGCGCCAGTGTGAGCGGGCTGATGCACTGGGCTGTGGGCGTGCCGTTTGCGGCAGGTGCGGTGGTGGGGTTGATTGCAGGACGGCAGGTGGCGCGGTTTCTCGCCGGGCCAAGGTTGCAGCAGCTGTTCGCGATGACCGGGTTTGTGGCGGCAGGGCTGTTGATCGTCAAAACCCTGTCCTGACACGAATGCCTTTCCTTGCAGCAGCGCCTTGGTCAAGTGGTCGCGTGCAATCCCGCCAACAACAAGCGCTGATACAACTCCTCGCGCAACCCTTGCGGCTCGCTCAACCCCATACGCTTGAGGTGTTCCGGGAACGCGCCAGGCTCCGGCGCTTCCAGTGTCGCCTTGCCCAAGTCGAGGAGTTCACTGAGCTTGAATTTGCTCTTCAGCCAGTTCAGCGCACGTAGCAGGTCACGCTCTTCGGCAATGAAATCACTGCCTAACGGATACTCCACGAACAGCGATGGAAACTCATCACGGATCACCTTGAGCCGCTCAGGGGTGTTCTGGCTGAACAACGGGTCGAGACGAAAGCTCTTGGGCAATTTGCCCGCTTTCTGCGCCTGGTCGATCAACCCCTGCTGAAAGCGTGAATCGGTGATATTCAGCAGCGCCTCAATCACGCCTGCATCCGTCTTGCCTCGCAAGTCGGCAATGCCGTATTCGGTAATGACAATGTCGCGCAAATGCCGGGGAATCGTCGCATGACCGTATTCCCATACAATGTTCGAACTGACCTCCCCGCCCGACTCACGCCAACTGCGCAAGATCAGAATCGAACGCGCGCCCTCCAGCGCATGGCCTTGCGCGACGAAGTTGTACTGCCCACCCACACCACTGACCACCCGGCCGTCTTCAAGCTGATCCGACACCGCGGCGCCGAGCAACGTGACCGTAAATGCACTGTTGATGAACCGCGCGTCCCGCCGTTGCAGGCGTTTCAACGTTTCATCGCCATACAACTCGTTGATGTAGCTGATCGCCGTCATGTCGATCTGGGCTTTTTGCTCGGAAGAAAGCTCCCGAAGCCGCTCGTAAAAGCTGCGCGGCCCCAGAAAGAACCCGCCATGAATCGAAACGCCATCGCCATGCAGCGACTCGTCCAAGGCTCCGGCATTGGCCAACGTCTGCCGCTCGACGTCAGGGTAAACCTTACGCCGGATAATCCCGGCGTCGAGCAGCACCAACAGACCGTTGACCAGCATTTCGCTGCACCCATACAGGCCTTGCGCAAAAGGCGAGACCCCGCCCTCGCGTTCGATCAGGGGTTTCCAGGTAGAAATCCCGTCCAGCTCAGAAAGGCACGCGCGGTAGCTCTCATTGTTAGCCTGGCGAGCGAGCAATGCGGCGGTCAGCGCATCGCCCATCGAACCGATACCGATCTGCAACGTGCCGCCGTCGCGCACCAACGTACTGGCATACAAGCCGATAAAGTGATCTTGGGTACCCACCGGCATATTGGGTGTCGAGAACAGCGTGCTGCGCTCTTCGAAATCGATCAGCAGGTCGAAGGTGTCGACGCTCACCTCGGCATCGCCCGGCATATAAGGGAGATCGTCATGCACATGACCCAACACCAGGACCGGCTCACCTGCGGCCCTACGCTTTTCCAGCATGGGCAGCAAATCGAGGGTGATATCGGGGTTGCAGCACAGGCTCAAATGATCCGGGCGTTGCGCATCATGGGCCACCAGTTGCGCGATCAGGTTCACGCCATTGGCGTTGATGTCCCGCGCCGCATGGCTGTAGTTACTGCTCACATAGTCCTGTTGCGCCGGTGCGCTGCCCAGTAGGCTGCCGGGCTGCATGAAGAACTGCTCTACATGCACGTGCGGCGGGAGGATGCCTTTGTGCAGGTCAGTGAGGAAGTCGAGCTCGGGGTAGTCGCCAAAAACGCGCTCCAGAAACGGCTCAAGAAAGCGGCCCTGCAAACCATCGCCCGCGTTCGGTCGGCCCAGGCACAGCGCGGTGTAGATCGTCAGTTGTCGGTCAGGCAGGGATTTGATCCGGTTGTACAGCGCATTGGCAAAGCGATTGGGCTTGCCCAGCCCCAACGGCATGCCCATGCGAATGTGCGCAGGCAGTTCGGCCAGTACATGATCGACGGCTTGCTCGATCGAGCAGGAATGCGGCATCCGGCCTCTCCTGGATTGTTATTCGATGGAGGTTGGACCGGGGATGGAGAGGAATTGCTGCACGGCTTTTGATTCTGCCCGTAGGCCACTATGGCGTGCAGATTAGTCCCGCCGAGTAGCGAAAGCCCCGAAAGCATCAGTGATTTTCTGAACATGGCGCCTCGCTTCTGGTCATGGACCCTGAGGCGTTACAGCCCGGACATTTTCTTGATCGCGCCCTTCAAATCGTCGTCCGAACAGTCGGCGCAGGTGCCTTTGGGGGGCATGGAATTGATGCCGGTGATGGCTTTGGCCAGCAGGCCATCAAGGCCGCCCTGTTCCTTGGCGCGTTTGCTCCAATCGGCGCTGTCACCGATCTTGGGCGCCCCAAGCAGGCCCGCACCATGGCAGGCATTGCAGTGCTTACCAATGACATCGTCCGGCGATTTGGCCCCACCCGTGCTGCCCGCTGTCGCGGCGACGTCCATACCTGGGCATTCCTTACCCTGAATACAGACTTGGCCGACCGGTTCGAGTCGCTTGGCGAGATCATCCCTAGAGGAGGCCTGTGCAGCGAATACCCACCAGGCAAGCAGTGCGATGACAGCCAGGATCTTATTATTGAGGTTCACGCTTTCACCCTCACGGTGGCTATGACGCTACCGCGGTCTTGGTCAGCCGCAGGTTGCGAAAGTATAGCGGGTGCCCCGTAGGGTGTCGGTCGTTCAAGGAGCGGGGTTGACCTGGCCCACCCGCAGAATGCGGGCGGGGCGGCTCAGAAGTTTGCAGGCGTGGCGGCGCTGATCAGCCGTGCAGGTGCGTCGAACGGATTGCGGAAGCGATGGGGCCGCGTGCTTTCGAAATAGTAGCTGTCGCCGGCTTCGAGCACGTAGGTGTCGATCCCCACCACCAGTTCGAGCCGGCCTTCGACCAGAATCCCGGTCTCCTCACCTTCATGAACCAACATTTCTTCACCCGTGTCGGCGCCGGGTGGATAGACCTCGGTCAGAAAGGCAATGGCACGGCCCGGATGGGATTTGCCCACCAGTTTCATGGTGACAGCGCCGTCCGAAATATCGATCAGTTCGCTGGCTTTGTAGACGACCTGCGTCGGATTTTCGGGTTCGAGCTCTTCGGAAAAGAACTCCACCATGGACATCGGAATGCCACCCAGCACCTTGCGCAACGAGCTGATCGACGGGCTCACGCTGTTTTTCTCGATCATGGAAATGGTGCTGTTGGTCACGCCCGCTCGTTTGGCGAGTTCACGTTGAGACAGACCTTTTAATTTGCGAATGGATTGCAGTCGCTCACCGACGTCCAATGCGGGGGTCCTCCTGATAGTCAAGCACGGTCACGTGGCCGCCATCATGGCAACAGCGTTCAGTATTTACAACACTTGAGCAGATCGGGAATCGACCAGAAGACTGGCGGCCGCGAACAGCCGCGCACTACGCGTTGACATGCAGCGGTCAGGCCTCGGAATAGAGCCTTGGCACCCGCTTCAGGTTGCAGAATATCTGATAAGGGATGGTGCCCGCGCTCGCCGCGACATCGCTGGCAAGCACCTGCTTACCCCACAATTCGACACGGCTGCCTACGCCTGCCGTCGGTACGTCGGTCAGGTCGACGCACAGCATGTCCATCGAGACCCGACCCAGCAACTGACTGCGCTGGCCCTCAACCGCGACCGGCGTGCCGGTAGGCGCCTGGCGGGGATAACCGTCCGCGTACCCCATCGCCACGACGCCGATGCGCATGGCGCGATCGGTCACGAATGCCCCGCCGTAGCCCACCGGCTCGCCTGCGGGCAGCTCGCGCACGCAGATGACACGAGACTCCAGGGTCATGACTGGCTGCAGACGGTCCGCTACCGATTGCGCTTGGTCGAAGGGCGTAGCGCCGTACAGCATGATCCCGGGGCGCACCCAATCGCTCGGTACGGTTGGCCAGCCCATCACCCCCGGCGAATTGCGCAGACTGACCTGGGCCGCCAACCCTTCCCGAGCCGACTGGAAAATCGCCACTTGTTCGTCGGTGCGCCCGCTGCCCAGCTCATCGGCACGGGCGAAGTGAGTCATCAGTACGACGCTGGCAACCTTGCCCGTGGCCAGCAGCCGGTGGTAAGCCGATTGATACTCGTCGGGGTGCACGCCGACTCTGTGCATGCCTGAATCCATCTTCAACCAGATGTTCAGTGGCTTGCCGACAGGAGCGTGCTCGATGGCCTCCACTTGCCACATCGAGTGTACGACGCACCAGAACTCATGCTCGACGATCAGCGCCAGCTCGTCGGCCTCGAAAAAACCCTCCAACAACAGGATGGGCGCACGAATGCCGGCTTGGCGCAGCTCCAGCGCTTCCTCGATACACGCGACGGCAAAACCATCGGCCTCGCTTTGCAGCGCCTGAGCGACGCGCACCGCACCATGTCCGTACGCATCGGCCTTGATCACGGCAAGAGCCTTGGCACCAGCGGTTTCGCGGGCCAACTGATAGTTGTGGCGTAACGCCTGGAGGTCGATAAGGGCGCGGGCTGGACGCATGGTGGGGCTTCTAGTCTGAGAGTTTTTGAACGGTAGGAGCGCGCTTGCCCGCGATGCGTCCTGTCAGTCAACGCCGATACGGCAGGCATGACGTCATCGCGGGCAAGCGCGCTCCTACAGGTAAGGCGTTAAGGCAGTGCAGCGATCACCGAGATCTCGATCAGCACGTTCGGGGCAGCCATCTTCGCCTCAACGGTTGCACGCGCAGGTGCAACGCCCTTTGGCAGCCAGGTATCCCACACGCTGTTCATCGCGGCGAAATGCGCGTCGATGTCCTTCAGATAAATCGTCACCGATAACAACCGGGTAGTGTCGGTCCCGGCCAGGTCAAGCAGACGCTCGATATTGCCGAGCGTCTCACGGATCTGCTGTTCGATTCCCGCATTCAGATCGTTAGCCACTTGCCCGGCGAGGTACAGGGTGCCGTTGTGGGCGACGATCTGGCTCATGCGCTCATTGGTGAGCTGGCGTTGTACTGACATGTCGGGCGATCTCCTTGGAGCTTCCGTAGCGGGAAATATCGAGGCCTTCGGCACTGATCTGCGGCTTTCTGCGGGCGATCAGATCAGCGAGCAAACGACCGGAGCCGCACGCCATGGTCCAGCCCAGCGTGCCGTGGCCGGTGTTCAGAAAAAGGTTGCGATAGGGCGTGGCGCCGACGATAGGCGTGCCATCCGGGGTGGTCGGACGCAAGCCGGTCCAGAAACTGGCCTCGCTCAGATCGCCGCCCTGAGGATAGAGGTCGTTGACGATCATCTCCAGCGTTTCCCGCCGACGCGGATTCAACGAGAGATCGAAACCCGCGATTTCTGCCATACCGCCGACCCGGATGCGGTTGTCGAAACGGGTGATGGCAACTTTGTAAGTTTCGTCAAGGATGGTGGAAGTCGGCGCCATGTCAGGGCGGGTGATCGGCACCGTCAACGAATAACCCTTGAGCGGATAAACCGGGGCTTTGATGCCCAGCGGCTTGAGCAGTTGTGGCGAGTAGCTGCCCAGCGCCAAGACGTAGCGATCGGCGGTTTCCAATTGACCGTTGACCCGCACGCCATTGATTCGATCGCCCGCGAAATCGATCGACTCGATGGACTGGCCGAAACGGAATTCAACGCCTAACTTCACACACATCTCGGCGAGACGCGTCGTGAACAGTTGGCAATCGCCGGTCTGATCGTTAGGCAAGCGCAGCGCGCCACTGAGGATATGGCTAACGCTCGCCAGCGCCGGTTCGACACGCGCGATGCCCTCACGGTCGAGCACCTCGTAGGGCACACCGGCCTGCTCTAGCACGGCGATGTCTTTGGCGGCGTTATCCAATTGTTCCTGGGTTCGGAACAGCTGGGTGGTACCCAGAGTGCGGCCCTCGTAGGCGATGCCGGTCTCGGCACGCAGTTCGTCAAGGCAGTCACGGCTGTATTCGGACAGCCTGACCATGCGCTCTTTGTTCACTGCGTAACGACTCTGCGTGCAGTTACGCAGCATTTGCGCCATCCACAGGTACTGGTTCACATCACCAGTGGCCTTGATGGCCAGTGGCGCATGGCGCTGCAGCAACCATTTGATGGCCTTGAGCGGCACGCCCGGCGCCGCCCAAGGCGATGCATAGCCCGGCGAGACTTGCCCGGCGTTGGCGAAACTGGTCTCCATGGCAGCGGCAGGTTGACGGTCGACGACCGTCACCTCGAAACCCGCCCGGGCCAGGTAGTAAGCACTGGTAACACCGATTACGCCACTTCCAAGGACCAGCACGCGCATGTGAATTCCCTCATCGCGGATATCCGCTGACGTTTTGAAGTTTCGAGCCAAGATGTGCGCAGTATAAGCAGCGGCTGGCAGTGCTTTTCACTATATAAACGCCTATATTCGGCGTTAATTCTGGACATCCGACGGTTTAGCAGAGAGAGGCTTGGCCATGCGCACTCAACACCAGTCAAAACGTGAGCTGGACAAGATCGACCGCAACATTCTGCGCATCCTTCAGAACGACGGAAGGATTTCGTTCACCGAGCTGGGCGAACGTGTCGGCCTGTCAACGACGCCGTGTACGGAGCGGGTCCGTCGCCTTGAACGCGAAGGCATCATCATGGGCTACAGCGCTCGCCTCAACCCGCAAAACCTCAAGGCCAGCCTGTTGGTTTTCGTCGAGATCAGCTTGGACTACAAATCCGGGGACACCTTCGAAGAGTTCCGCCGCGCCGTTCTTAAATTACCCCACGTGCTGGAGTGCCACTTGGTGTCGGGAGATTTCGACTATCTGGTGAAGGCCCGGATTTCCGAAATGGCCTCCTACCGCAAGCTATTGGGCGACATCTTGCTCAAGCTGCCCCACGTGCGGGAATCCAAGAGCTATATCGTGATGGAAGAAGTGAAGGAGAGTCTGAGTCTGCCGATCCCGGAATGATGGAAGCCATTGGGCTCGTCAGACCAATACCTGACGCGTGGAGGCGATGAACGCATGCACCTGCTTTTCCACGCGAGGATGGATCAGGACCTCAGGACGGCGACCATTGGGGCATGGCAGCGTGGGCGTGGTACCGAACAGGCGGCAGATCAGCGGACGCTCATCGTAAACGGTGCAGCCGTCAGGCCCCAGGTGCACGCAATTCAAGGCGTTCAGCGCGGCCTCCTGCTCGGCCGGGCTTTTGCGCGGCAACCGCGCCATCTCCTCGGAGGACGTGGTTACTGGCCCACAGCAGTCATGGCAACCCGGTATACAAGCAAACGATGGAATCTGTCGCCGCAGGTCGCGAATCCTCTGGCTATTGCAGCTCATTACGGCAGTTTTCCCTGTGAAAGGCATGATTGTGCCTTAACGAGGGAATGGCTGACAGCGTTCTGGACGCGTGCGCGTCCAGCGCAAGGGCTCAGAGAGCCAGCACCTGGTACGCCTTGCCGCCTTCAAATCACCTCGTTACCCTCCTAAGCACTTTCCGACAGCCAGCCGAGATTCCGTATGACCGTCTCTCCCCATGCCGCTTCTTATTACGCGGCCAGTAGCCACGAACAGCCGGACTACCCAACGCTCAAAGGCGAAGTCTCGGTAGACGTCTGCGTGGTCGGCGGCGGTTTTACCGGGCTCAACACCGCCATTGAACTGGCCGAGCGCGGCCTCAGCGTCGCACTGCTAGAGGCGCACCGCGTTGGCTGGGGCGCGAGCGGGCGCAACGGCGGGCAGTTGATTCGGGGCGTCGGCCACCATGTCGAACGGTTTCGCCGCGACATCGGCGACGAAGGCGTACGTCAGCTCAAGCTCATGGGTCTGGAAGCCGTGGACATCGTGCGTGAGCGCATCGAGAAGTATCAGATCGCGTGTGATCTGACCTGGGGCTACTGCGATCTGGCCAACAAACCCAAGGAATTCGAAGGATTCGCTGAGGATGTGGAAGAACTGCGCGGCCTGGGCTACACGCGCGAGTTGCGATTGGTCCCAGCCAACGAGATGCAGACGGTGATTGACTCCGGTCGCTACGCTGGCGGCCTGCTGGACATGGGATCCGGGCATCTGCACCCACTGAATCTGGCGTTGGGCGAAGCCCGCGTTGCGCAGTCGTTGGGCGTGCAGGTCTATGAGCGTTCTGCCGTGACCCGCCTGGAATACGGCACTGAGGTGAAAGTCCATACGACGCAGGGGGTGGTCCGCGCGAGCTCTCTGGTCCTGGGTTGCAATGCCTACCTCAACGGGCTGGACACTACCCTCAGCGGCAAAGTCTTGCCCGCAGGCAGCTATATCATTGCCACCGAACCGCTGAGCGAAGCGCTTGCCCAGCAATTGCTGCCGCTCAACACCGCCATGTGCGACCAGCGTGTCGCCGTGGATTATTTCCGGTTATCGGCGGATCGTCGCCTGTTGTTTGGCGGCGCCTGCCACTATTCGGGTCGCGACCCTCAGGACATCGGCGCTTACATGCAGCCGAAGATGCTCAAAGTGTTTGCACAACTCAAGGATGTAAAAATCGATTTTCAGTGGGGCGGCATGATCGGCATCGGCGCCAATCGCCTGCCGCAGATCGGGCGTCTCAAGGATCACCCCAATGTGTTTTACGCGCAGGCCTATTCAGGTCACGGCCTGAATGCCACGCATTTGGCGGGCAAATTGCTGGGCCAAGCCATAAGCGGCCAACACAGCGGCGGCTTCGAGCTGTTCGCGCAAATTCCGCACATCACCTTCCCTGGCGGCAAGCATTTGCGCTCGCCCTTGCTGGCGTTGGGGATGTTATGGCATCGAATGAAAGAGTTGGTTTGATCAATGAATCGCTGTGGCAGCACAGTTGGGCTGCCACAGCGAGACGTCGCGCGACATGACACCAGGGAAACTTACGCGCCGCGCGCATCATTCCCTCCAAAACGGCTTGAGCCCTTCATGACGAGCCTGCTCGTAAGTCAGACCGATGTCCCGCAGTTGCTCCTCAGTGAGCGCAAGCAATGCGCGGCGAGTGCTTTGCCGTTGCCGGAAAAGCCCCAACAAGCTCAGCCCTTCAAGCCCGCGGCTGCGGACAGTGGTTTTTTGACCATCCAGCAATTCCCTACCATACAGCGATAAACGAACGTCACTTATCCCAGCCATTTCCAGACACCTCATCATGGGTTTCAAGTGATTCCATGATGCGTCTGTATGGAAAACCAATACAGATTCAAATAATTCTTATTTTTTGCATACAGATCATCCTCAGCGGATCCTGAATGCTGTATTTTCCCGTCATCTGTATCGGTCCGCCGATGCGCCACGATGCGAGAGTACGCCATGACCCTCTACGTTAACCTTGCCGAATTAATCGGCACCCGCATTGAAAACGGCTTCTACCGGCCCGGCGATCGGTTGCCTTCGGTCAGAGCCTTGAGCGTCGAGCATGGCGTCAGCCTTAGCACGGTCCAGCAGGCCTATCGGTTGCTCGAAGACAATGGCCTGGCGTCACCGCGCCCCAAATCAGGTTATTTCGTGCCCGCCCACCGCAGAGCGCCTGCGTTGCCTGCAATCGGCCGCCCCGCACAAAGGCCCGTCGATATTTCCCAATGGGAGCTAGTGCTGGAACTGGCCAGGGCCACACCTAGCCCAGACGTGGTGCAACTCGCCCGCGGGATGCCGGATGTGACCAGCCCCACCCTTCGGCCCTTGACTCAGGCGCTGGGCAAGATCAGCCGCCGCCAGGACATGCCGGGTCTGCATTACGACAACATCCATGGCACCCAATGCCTGCGCGAGCAGGTAGCGCGCCTGCTTCTGGATTCGGGCACGCGGGTGGCACCTGACGACTTGATGATTACCACCGGCGCGCAGGAGGCGCTGGCCGTGAGTATCCGCTCGATCTGCCAGCCCGGAGATATCGTCGCCGTCGACTCCCCCAGCTTCCATGGCGCGATGCAGGCGCTCAAAGGGCTGGGCATGAAGGCCCTGGAAATCCCCACCGATCCGCTGACAGGTATCAGCCTGGATGCACTGGAGCTGGCGCTGGAGCAGTGGCCGATCAAGGCCATACAACTGACTCCCAACTGCAACAATCCGCTGGGCTACAACATGCCCGAAGACCGTAAACGGGCGCTGTTGACCCTTGCCCAGCGCTTTGACGTCGCGATCATCGAAGACGATGTGTATGGCGACTTGTCCTACACCTACCCACGCCCTCGCACAATTAAATCCTTCGACGAAGACGGGCGCGTTTTGCTGTGCAGTTCCTTCTCAAAAACACTGGCCCCCGGACTGCGAGTGGGGTGGATCGCGCCGGGGCGGTACCTTGACCGCGCGCTGCACATGAAATACATCAGCACCGGATCGACGGCGACCCAACCGCAGTTGGCCATTGCCGAATTTCTTCAGGCCGGGCATTACGAGCCGCATCTGCGCCGCATGCGCACTCAATACCAGCGCAGCCGCGACCTGATGACCGATTGGGTGATGCGGTATTTCCCGGAGGGTACCCGCGCCAGCCGCCCGCAAGGCGGCTTCATGCTATGGGTCGAGTTTGACGAAGACTTTGACTCGTTGCGCCTGAACAGAGCTTTGCAGGGCCAGGGCGTACAGATCGCGGTGGGTAGCATTTTTTCGGCCTCGGGCAAGTATCGAAACTGCCTGAGGATGAATTTTGCCGCCAAGCCTACACCGCAAATCGAAGCTGCCGTCAAAAAGGTGGGCGAAACTGCCGCGCGGCTCATGGCTGAATCCTGATGGGTCAGGGTTAACCTTTTGCTGAACGTGCGGTCATACCGCCATGACGTAACTTCTGGATGACAGCGTTGACGAACCACTGGGCAGTCTCTTTTCTTCTGACCTTGGCCTTTGGCATCAGCGGCTGCGCGACCAAGCCTGCGCAACAGGACGGGCCGAGCCAGGCGATTCCAGCCTCGGTCTCACCCTTCGGGCGCTCGATCCTGGCAGAAGCAGCACCCCATGGCGGCCGCTCCGGCTTTCGCCTGCTGCCTAACAGCACCGATGCGTTCACGGCTCGCGCCGAACTGATTCGAAATGCCAAGACCAGCCTCGACCTGCAGTACTACATCGTTCATGACGGCCTGAGCACGCGCGCGCTGATCGACGAACTGCTCAAGGCCGCGGACCGCGGGGTGCGCGTTCGCATCTTGCTGGACGACACCACCAGCGACGGGCTGGATGAAGTCATCGCTACCCTGGCCGCCCACCCCAATATCCAGATCAGGTTGTTCAATCCGCTCAACCTCGGACGCAGCACCGGCGCGACGCGCTCGCTGGGGCGCCTGTTCAACCTGTCCCAGCAACATCGGCGCATGCACAACAAACTATGGTTGGCCGACAGTGCGGTGGCCATCGTGGGCGGGCGCAATCTGGGCGACGAGTACTTCGACGCCGAGCCAAATCTCAATTTCACCGACATCGACATGCTCGGCGTAGGGCCCGTTGCCGAGCAACTGAGCCATAGCTTCGATCAGTACTGGAACAGTACCTTGAGCAAGTCGGTTGACGATTTCGTCTACTGGCCACCAGACATGAAAGACCTGACGGAGGCGCGTAAGCGCTTGGCCGCCTCGCTGGACCAGGCTCATGTGGAGAAAAAAGCCCTTTATGAGCGGCTGATGGCCTACAAGACTCAACCGCGCCTGAAGACCTGGCTCAACGAGCTGATCTGGGCCTATAACCAGGCATTGTGGGATGCGCCGACCAAGGTGTTGTCCCGAGGCGAGCCCGATCCCCATCTGCTGCTGACCACGCAGTTGAGTCCCGACCTGCTGAGCGTGCATCAGGAATTGATGATGATCTCGGCCTACTTTGTGCCCGGACAGGAGGGCCTGACCTATCTCACCGGCCTGGCAGACAAGGGGGTGTCCGTCAATCTGCTGACCAATTCCCTGGAAGCCACGGACGTTCCTGCCGTGCACGGGGGTTACGCGCCCTATCGCAAGGCTCTGCTCGCTCACGGGGTCAAATTGTTCGAGCTGCGCCGCCAGCCTGGAGACCCCAGCAACTCGCGGGGAAGCGGCCCCAGTTTTCTACGCACCAAAACCTTCAAGGGCGGCTCTGAATCGAGTCTGCACAGCAAGGCCATGATTTTTGACCGGCAGAAAATTTTCGTGGGCTCGTTCAACTTCGACCCCCGCTCGGTGCTCTGGAACACCGAGGTGGGCGTGCTGGTCGACAGCCCGGAGCTCACGGAACACCTGCGTGAACTCGCCCTTCAGGGTATGGCCCCGGCCGTCAGCTACCAGGCCGAGCTGGAAAACGGCCAGGTGGTCTGGGTCACCGAGGACAACGGCAAGATTCACACGCTGTACAAAGAGCCGGGAGATTGGTGGCGCCGCCTGAACGCGTGGTTCAGCAGCGCCGTCGGCCTGGAAAGAATGCTCTAGGCCGCAACCGGCTGCGGACCGAAAGCACGCGCACGGCGCGCCAGGATGACCAGCCCGAACGCACCTGCCGCCATGAGTAGCGGCAACGCCTGGCCGCTGATCCACTGCCCCCCTGCTCCAGCCGCCAGCGGCCCGAGCAAGCAGCCCACACCCCACAGTTGCGCGACGTGGGCATTGGCCCGCACCAACGCATCGTCACGGTACCGCTCGCCGATCAAGATCAACGACAGGGTGAACAGTCCGCCTGCGCTGGCACCGAACAACACCCAGAGCGGCCACACCGCGACCGTGTGAACGAATAATGGAATCGCCAGGCTCGCCAGCATCAACACCGCGGCGCAGCCTAAAAACAGCCCACGACGGGAGATTCTGTCCGCCAATGCCCCGATGGGCAGTTGCAGTAAGGCGTCGCCGACGACTACCGTGCTGACCATCATCAGGGCCACTTCCGGGGTAAAGCCTTGCTGCAGGCAATAGACCGGAAGCAGCGTCAAAATCATCGCCTCAAAGCCTGCGAACAATGCAATCGCCCAGGCAATGGCCGGTAGCTGCTGACAGAAGCCCGCGAGGTCCCGGAAGCTGACGTGACCTGACTCGGCACTTGGCGCGCCAGTGCGACCCAACAGCAGCAGTGGCGAAGTGGCCAGCAACGCTGCGCCGACCCAGAAGCCATAATCGTGCTCGGTGCCCAGCGCGCCCAGCAAAAGCGGCCCACCCAGCTGGCTCAGGGCATAAGTACTGCCGTAGAGCGCCACCAATTTGCCCCGTAAACGCTCGATCACCAATTGGTTGATCCAGCTTTCGCCCAGAATGAACACCATGGTCAGGATCACTCCGAGCATCAGGCGCAGCACCAGCCAGATCCAGTAATGGGGTAGCAAGGCGAGCAACCCAACCGAGAGCGACCCGCCCCACAGGCAAAGGCGCATGACGTTGGCGGTGCCAAGCGTCGAAGCCAGACGACTGGCCAGGCTGGCGCCGAGTAGCACGCCAATCGCCGGCATGGCCGCCATTACACCAATGGCGAAAGCGCCATAGCCCCAAGCTTCCAGACGCAACGACACCAGCGGCATGCTGACGCCAAGCGCCAGGCCGACGCTCAGTACGGACGACAGCACTGCGAAATAAGTCCCCCACCGCATTACCACGCTCCTGTGGCTCAAGAAATCAAAAACAAAACAGCCAGGCTGTTGGGACAAGCCTGGCTGCTCGACGCTCCATTCGATCTCCCCGAAAAGATCACAACCGAGCCCAGGCCGGCGAGATGCGCCTACCTGGACAGGACACATGCTTCGGGGTCATTCGCGTTCAGAAAAAAAGCGAAAGGGGTGAGACGACTGCCCCACCTCGCTCACTTCACAACTTGATCCAAGTCGCCTTCAGCTCGGTGTATTTGTCGAACGCATGCAGCGACTTGTCGCGGGCGTTGCCCGATTGCTTGAAGCCTCCGAAGGGCGCCGTCATGTCGCCGCCATCGTACTGATTGACCCAGACACTGCCCGCACGCAATGCACGCGCAGTGAGGTGGGCCTTGGACAGGTCGGACGTCCAGACCGCTGCTGCCAGACCGTAGGGTGTGTCGTTGGCGATCTGCACGGCTTCCTCGGCCGTATCGAAGGTCAGGACCGACAGAACGGGCCCGAAGATCTCCTCTTGAGCGATCTTCATCGCGTTGGTCACACCATCGAAGATGGTCGGTTCGACATAGGTGCCGCCCGTTTCCTGCAGAATACGGTTGCCGCCCACTACAAGCTTGGCACCATCGGTATGCCCGGCCTCGATGTACGACAGCACGGTGTTCATCTGCTGGGTGTCCACCAAAGCGCCGACGGTGGTTGCCGGGTCGAGCGGATGTCCGGGTTTCCAGGCTTTCAATGCCTCGATCACCATCGGCAGGAACGTGTCCTTGATGGAGCGCTCCACCAGCAGTCGCGAGCCTGCGGTGCAAACCTCACCCTGGTTGAACGCAATGGCGCTGGCGGCAGATTCAGCGGCCGCCTGCAGATCCGGCGCGTCGGCGAAGACGATGTTCGGGCTTTTACCGCCTGCCTCGAGCCAGATGCGTTTCATGTTCGATTCGCCTGCGTAAATCAGCAATTGTTTGGCGATCTTGGTCGAGCCGGTGAACACGGCGGTGTCCACGTCCATGTGCAGAGCGAGCGCCTTGCCGACGGTATGACCGTAGCCCGGCAGCACATTGAGCACGCCAGCGGGAATACCTGCCTCCACGGCCAACTGCGCGACGCGGATCGCGGTCAGTGGCGACTTTTCCGACGGCTTGAGGATGACCGAGTTGCCGCTGGACAATGCAGGGCCGAGTTTCCAGCACGCCATCAGCAGCGGGAAATTCCACGGTACGATGGCCGCCACTACGCCGACCGGCTCGCGGGTCACGAGACCCAGCTGGTCATGGGGCGTGGCCGCCACTTCGTCATAAAGCTTGTCGATGGCCTCGCCACTCCAACTCAACGCATTGGCCGAGCCCGGAATGTCGATGCCATAGGAGTCGCTGATCGGCTTGCCCATGTCGAGGGTTTCGAGCAGGGCCAGTTCTTCGACGTGTTCTTTGATCAGGGCAGCAAAACGCAGCATCGCGGCCTTGCGTTTGGCCGGCGCCAGGCGCGACCAGACCCCGGAAGTGAATGTTGCGCGAGCACTCTCGACCGCGCGCTGGGCGTCGGCGGCATCACAACTGGCGACTTTGGCGAGGAATCGGCCATCGACGGGGCTGATGCAATCGAACGTGGCACCCGATGCAGCTTGGGTGTATTCGCCATTGATGAAGGCGCGGCCTTCGATCTTCAACGCCTGGGCTCGTTGTTCCCAGTCAGCATGAGTCAGAGTGGTCATCGAATGTCCTCCTATGAAATTTGCACGCCCTGACGCTCATCAACCGCGCAACAGGACACCGCCTGACAGGCCGACGGTCAGCCAAAGGCATCCGTCACCCTAAACCAGCACCGAAGGAATTTCCAATATATTGGACAAAAATACGAGAAACGAGGTGTTATCGTGCATTTTATTCAACAGAGGCGTGTGAAGCAGGCCAATGGGAGCAATGACTCCCTCCTGCCCTCTAACGTCGTCCAGGCAGCAAGACTCAGGAGCTAACAACATGACTGTCGAAAGCATCGTCGATTTCAGCGAAGCCACCACTGGGGCGGAACGCTTCAAACCCGCCGCGGAAAAGGTCCTCAAGGGAGACCCGGAACAAACGATCTATAACCACTACAACAGCCCGTGCGGGCAAATGAGTGCTGGCGTTTGGGAAGGTGAGGTCGGGCAATGGAAGGTTAACTATACCGAGCACGAATACTGCGAGATTGTGCAGGGCGTGTCAGTGATCCGGGACGAGGACGGCCATGCAAAAACACTGCGGGCAGGCGACCGCTTCGTGATCCCCGCTGGATTCATGGGCACTTGGGAAGTCTTGGAGACATGCCGCAAGATTTACGTGGTGTTCGAACAGAAACCCTGATTCCCTTCGTCCGAGCTCTCAGGATGTAGCCAAAAACCACGCCCACAAAAAAGCCCGCATCGCTGCGGGCTCTTTTGCAAAAGAGAAAACCAATTACTTGATTTTGCCTTCTTTGTAGATCACGTGCTTACGAACAACCGGATCGTATTTCTTGATCTCGATTTTGTCCGGGGTAGTGCGCTTGTTCTTGTCAGTGGTGTAGAAGTGACCAGTGCCAGCGCTCGAAATCAAACGGATCAGTTCACGCATGATGCTCTCCTTAAACCTTTGCGCCGTCGCGGCGAATTTCGGCCAGAACGACATCAATGCCGCGCTTGTCGATGATGCGCATGCCTTTGGCAGATACGCGCAGACGTACGAAGCGTTTCTCGCTCTCAACCCAGAAGCGGTGATGCTGCAGGTTTGGCAGGAAACGACGACGGGTTTTGTTGTTTGCGTGGGAAATGTTATTCCCGGTTACCGGACCCTTACCGGTAACTTGACAGACTCTCGACATGCCTCAGCCCTCTAAAACCACATGCCCAACCCGGCATGGGTTGGCCGCTTAATCTCTCAGTCATTTGGCGCCAGGCGCCGCGTTTCTTCAGGGGTCTTACCGGCCACACCGACGGTGAAGGCAGCGGGCCCCTAGAAAAGAGCGCTGCTTTATACCAGAAAGGCTTGGGGGCAACAACACAAACGACGAATTACCTGAAAGAAAATCAGGCCATTTCCCTGCGCAGGGCCGCCGCCCAAGGGGATGAGCGGCACTCTACCATTCGTCGCGTTAAATAGAGCGCCTGGCTCGGATGCAAGGTCCATGGGGCTGGTGGCCGTGGCGGCTTGCAAAGGAGGGTCGACAGCCCCTAGGGTAGACCTCTTGCCAGACTGCACCGGCAGATGGGCCATTCTAGAAAGGAAAATCGCCATGCGCCTAGCCGCTTTACCCCTTTTGTTCGCCTCTCTGTCCCTGCCGCTGATGGCTCAGGCCGCAACGAGCCTGAGCGTCTGCACGGAAGCCAGCCCCGAGGGCTTCGACGTAGTGCAATACAACTCGCTGACCACCACCAATGCATCGGCCGATGTGTTGATGAACCGCCTGGTGGACTACGACGCACAGACCGGCAAGCTCGTCCCTAGCCTGGCGGAAAGCTGGAGCGTCTGGCCCGACGGCTTGACCTACGACTTCAAACTGCGCACCGGGGTGAAATTCCATCACACCGACTACTTTACCCCGACCCGCGACTTCAACTCGGCGGACGTGGTGTTCAGCTTCCAGCGCATGCTAGACCCGGCCAATCCGTGGAACAAAGTCGCCGTGCAGGGCTTCCCCCACGCCCAGTCGATGCAATGGCCCTCGCTGATCAAGAAAATCGAGGCGCCGGATGCCAATACCGTACGCATCACGCTGGATCATCCGGACGCAACCTTCCTCGCGACGCTGAGCATGGGCTTTGCCTCCATCTATTCGGCCGAGTACACGGCGCAGTTGCTGAAGGCAGGCACCCCTGAAAAGCTCAACGCCGAACCCATTGGCACCGGCCCCTTCATCTTCAAGCGTTTCCAGAAGGATTCCGTGGTGCGCTACGTCGCCAACCCTGACTATTTCGCCGGCAAGCCGAGCGTCGACACGCTGATCTATGCGATCACGCCCGATGCCAATGTGCGCTTGCAGCGGATCAAGCAGAACGAGTGTCAGATCGCGCTTTCTCCCAAACCGCTGGACGTGACCGAGGCGGGCAAGGATTCCAACCTGAAAGTCGAAAAGACCGACGCTTTCATGACCGCATTCCTGGCCATCAACAGCCAGCATCCACCGCTCGACAAGCCGGAAGTGCGTCAGGCGATCAACCTTGCCTTCGACAAGGACACCTACCTCAAAGCCGTATTCGAGGGCTCGGCACGCGCGGCCAATGGCCCGTACCCACCCAACACCTGGGGCTACGCCAGCGACTTGCCGGGCTACAAGCATGATGTCGCCAAAGCGAAGCAGCTTCTGGCCAAAGCCGGATTGAAGGACGGCTTCAAGACCACGCTGTGGACGCGTCCTTCCGGCAGCCTGCTGAACCCAAATCCGAGCGCGGGCGCGCAACTGCTGCAAAATGATCTGGCGGCCATCGGCATCAAGGCAGAGATCAAGGTGATTGAATGGGGTGAACTGATTCGTCGCGCTAAAACAGGGGAGCATGACCTGCTTTTCATGGGTTGGGCAGGCGATAACGGCGACCCGGACAATTTCCTGACACCGCAATTCTCCTGCGCTGCGGTCAAGTCCGGGACCAACTTCGCGCGGTATTGCGATGAAGGCCTGGACAAGCTGATCAGCCAAGGCAAGGCCGTGACCGATCAAGCCCAGCGCGCCAAGCTCTACCATCAGGCTCAAGCACAGATTCAACAACAAGCGCTGTGGCTGCCATTGGCTCATCCCACTGCCTTTGCACTGACCCGCAAGGACGTTGTGGGATACAGCGTCAGCCCATTCGGACGGCAGGAATTTTCGAAGGTGATGGTGAAGTAAAGGCGCCCGACCCGGACCGGCAGCGCTGTGGCGACGAATGCGTTCGCTGCCACAGCCATGCCACCCGCGAGCCCCTTACATGACGCCGTGCTCCACCATCGACAATGGATCGCCGTCGCCCACGATCAGGTGGTCCAGCACCCTGACATCGACCATGGCCAGCGCCTCCTTCAAAACCCGGGTCAGCTCGATGTCGGCATCGCTCGGGTCGGTCATGCCGGACGGATGGTTATGGCAAAGAATGACGCCGGCTGCGTTGTGGGCCAGCGCTCGCTTGACCACTTGCCGGGGGTGGACGTGTGCCACGTTGATCGAGCCGTGAAACAGCGACTCGAACGCCAGCACGCGGTTTTTACTGTCCAGAAACAGGCACCCGAACACCTCGTGGGGCTCGTGCCGAAGCAGCGCTTTGAGATAACTGCGCACTTGGGTGGGACTTTTCAGCGCCGAACCGCGCTTCAAACCCTCTCCCAAATGTCGTCGGGCCATTTCCATGACCGCCTGCAACTGCGCGTATTTGGCGGGGCCCAGCCCAAGTTCGTTACTGAACGTGGCGAGGTTGGCTTCCAGCAACGCACGCAGGCTGCCGAATTGACTTAACAAGTGCCGCGCCAGGTCCACTGCGCTTTTTCCGGACACGCCCGTGCGCAGAAAAATGGCAAGGAGTTCGGCATCCGAAAGACTCGCGGCACCTCGCTCCAGCAGCTTCTCCCGGGGCCGTTCCGCCGCGGGCCAATCGCGAATACTCATAGCACCTCCCTGTCAGTGGACGCCGCTGTCTCCGGGCGGTCGCTGTGCTATCTTAGCCATCTTTTTTACGCGTCGATTGGGCCCTGACCGGCCATAAGGTTGCCGCGTGTAACTCGACCTGAAGGCAGGCCTATGCAACGGCTGTATCGGAAACGCATCGTTCTCGGCGTAGGCGGCGGCATCGCGGCCTATAAAAGCGCCGAGCTGGTCCGCCGCTTGCGCGATCATGGAGCTGAAGTCCGCGTTGTGATGACCAAGGGCGGCGCCGAATTCATCACGCCCCTGACCATGCAAGCGCTGTCCGGGCATCCGGTCCACCTGGATCTGCTAGACCCCGCCGCCGAAGCAGCCATGGGCCATATCGAACTGGCCAAATGGGCGGACATGGTGCTCATCGCACCGGCAACTGCTGACTTGATCGCACGTCTGGCCCAAGGCATCGCCAATGATCTGCTGACCACAGTGGTGCTGGCCACCGACGCCATCGTCGCGGTCGCCCCAGCGATGAACCAGGCTATGTGGCGCGACCCATCGGTGCAAGCCAACCTGCAGGTGCTCGAATCCCGGGACTTTCGCCTGTTCGGGCCGGCCAGTGGCAGTCAGGCCTGTGGCGACGTGGGGTATGGCCGAATGCTGGAGCCCAACGACCTCGCCCAGTCCGCCGCCGACTGTTTCCAGCGTCTGAGCCTGACCGGCAAACACGTACTGATCACCGCCGGGCCGACTCAGGAAAACATCGACCCGGTGCGCTACATCACCAACCACAGCTCCGGCAAAATGGGCTTTGCCCTCGCTGAAGCCGCCGCAGAAGCCGGGGCCCGCGTCACGTTGGTGACAGGGCCGGTCAATCTGCAGACGCCAGACCGCGTGTCGCGCATCGATGTGGTCAGTGCGCGGGACATGCTTGCGGCCTGCGAAGCCGCCATGCCATGCGATCTGTTCATTGCTTCGGCAGCGGTCGCAGACTACCGCCCTGAAGTCATTGCCCCCCAAAAACTCAAGAAAGATCCTACGACCGGCGACGGCCTGCTGCTGCAAATGGTCCGTAACCCGGACATTCTTGCCACCATCGCCCAACGGGATGACCGCCCATTCAGTGTTGGTTTCGCCGCCGAGACCGAACATCTGCTCGACTACGCAGCGCGCAAGCTCAAGGACAAAAACCTTGATCTGATCGTCGCCAACGACGTCGCCAATCCCAGCATTGGCTTCAACAGCGAGGAAAACGCCTGCAGCGTAATCGACCGAGCGTTGAAGGAAACGCTCTTCGCCCAGACCAGCAAGGCCAAGATTGCCCGCCAGCTGGTGACTTTTATCGCCGAACGTTTGAACCAGGTTTAATCACGTATGCACGCTCTACAAGCCAAGATCCTCGACCCTCGCCTTGGCAGCGAATTCCCGCTTCCGGCTTACGCCACCACCGGCTCCGCCGGCCTGGACCTGCGCGCCATGCTCGAAGAGGACACCGTGCTGGAACCCGGCCAGACCCTCCTGATCCCCACGGGTCTGTCGATATACATTGCAGACCCCAGCCTCGCTGCGCTGATTCTGCCGCGTTCCGGGCTGGGCCATAAACACGGCATCGTCCTGGGTAATCTGGTGGGGCTGATCGATTCCGACTACCAAGGGCCTCTCATGGTCTCCTGCTGGAACCGTGGTCAGAGCGCGTTCAAGATTTCCGTCGGCGAGCGCTTGGCTCAACTGGTGCTCGTGCCCATCGTTCAGGCGCATTTCGAAGTGGTCGAGGCGTTTGACGAAAGCCAGCGCGGCGCGGGCGGCTTCGGCCATTCGGGCAGCCGCTGAGCCCACCAAGCGTCGATCCGGCGGGCCTTTCGTCGAATCTCCGAACCGGCATGGCAGGATGCTATAAACATACAACGCCCCAGGAAGTAACAGCAGGGAGAGTCAGGTTTGAAAGGCATCAAGCGCACAGCCAAGGCGAGCTCTCGCCCGGAAACGACTGACGCAACGATCAAGGACGCCCCTCTGAGCCTGGCAAGTCCCGGGCTGATTCCTTCACTCATTGGCTGGGTGGCCGCCGGTGTTCTGGTCTGGCTTGGCCTGCTCGGGCAACCCGAGGAAAAAGACCAATTGGCCCAGGCCTGGGGCACCGCCCAGGCAGGGGCGATTGGAAAGGCGCTGCGGCAGATCAACGCGGGAACCCAGGCTGCTGCGCTGGACCCGTCCCTCTCGCAAGCGTTGCAGAGCAACGATCCGGCTGCCATAGACACCGCCCAGGGGTCACTGAAATACCGCGACAGCGTCGTCGGTGCGCGGTTGAGCCCTTTGGGCTTAAACACGCCCGACACGTCCGCCTTGCCGATCAGCTTCGCCACGCTCGACATGCTCGCCAGCGCTGCCAAAGGTGAGGTTCCGCCGCCGGAAGCCCGGAAAGTGGGCGACAGTTGGCTGATCTACAGTGTCGCGCCAGTGCGTGCCACGGCGGATGGGCCGATTTCCGGGACCTTGCTGCTGGCTTACAAGCTGCAAAGGCTGACCAACGCGTTGCCGGACGCTCCAGCCGAAGTCGGCCAGATCGTGCTCAGTCAGCAGTTCGGCGATGCAACGGCGCAAAGCTTTCTTACACGAGGGCAGGCTGAAGGGGGGCGTGCGGTCGACTTCACCACCGGCTACCCCAACTGGAAGCTGACATTCACCCCCGGCCCTGCGCTGCAATCCTCCCCTCCCTCATTGATGCTTGCGCTGGCCGCCCTCGTGGCGCTTGGCAGCCTGCTCTTGGGGTTGTATCTGAACGAGAGTACGTTCAAACGGCGCGTCAAGGCCGATGCCAGACAACTGGAACAGCTGCTGCAAGAACTCTCCAGCGGAAAGGCCGTCAAACCCTTCGGCCTGAGCATGCCCGCCTTGAACGGCCTGGCTCAGAGCCTTGCAAGGCTCTCGCTGCGCCCTGCACCTGCGGCGCCTGCTTCGCCCTCCAGCCATGGCGCGGCAACTCCGAACCTAGATGCAACAGGCAGCTCGATGGACTTTTCATCAGTCGATGCCCCTGAAACGGAGCTGACGGACCCGCTGTTTCAGGACACCGACATTCTCGACATCGACCTGCTCGATGAGCCAAAGGATTTCCAGACGTCGGAGCAACCACCCGCAATGAGCAGTACAGTTTCCTATGCCCCCGAGTTTCCTGACTCGATTTTCCGCGCCTATGACATACGCGGCATCGTCGGCGAAACCCTGACAGGCGAAACGGCCTATTGGATCGGCCGGGCAGTCGGCGCCCAGAGCCTGGCGCAGGGCGAGCCGAACGTCTGCGTGGGGCGTGACGGGCGTCTTTCAGGGCCGGAACTGATCGCGCAATTGGTCAAAGGCTTGTACGACAGCGGCTGCAATGTCAGCGATGTCGGCCTCGTTCCTACTCCGGCTCTCTATTACGCCGCCAGCGTCCTTCAAGGCTGTACGGGCGTGATGCTGACCGGCAGTCACAACCCGAAGGATTACAACGGGTTCAAGATCGTCATCGCGGGCGACACCCTCGCGAACGAGCAGATCCAAGCGCTGCACGACCGCATCAAGCGCAACCACCTGCCTGCGGGGAAGGGCAGCGTCAGCAAGGTCGACATCCTCGATCTCTACTCGGGGCAGATCACCAACGACGTGGTCTTGGCGCGCCGCCTCAAGGTGGTGGTCGATTGCGGCAACGGCGCTGCGGGCGTGATCGCTCCGCAATTGCTGTCGGCGCTGAATTGCGAAGTGATCCCGCTATTCTGCGAGGTGGACGGTCATTTTCCGAATCACCATCCGGACCCGGGAAAACTGGAAAACCTTCAGGACTTGATCGCCAAGGTCAAGGAAACCGGCGCCGATGTAGGTTTGGCCTTCGACGGCGATGGTGATCGGGTAGGTGTCGTGACCAACGCGGGGAGCGTCGTATACCCCGATCGGCTGTTGATGCTGTTCGCGCGTGATGTGGTCAAGCGCAACCCGGGCGCCGATATCATCTTCGACGTGAAATGCACGCGCCGTCTGGTCCCGCTGATCCAAGCGTACGGCGGCCGTCCGGTGATGTGGAAAACCGGCCATTCGCTGATCAAGAAAAAGATGAAAGAGAGTGGCGCACTTCTGGCGGGTGAGATGAGCGGCCACATCTTCTTCAAAGAGCGCTGGTTCGGGTTCGACGACGGCATTTACAGCGCAGCACGGCTGCTGGAAATCCTCAGCCAGGAAACGCTCAGCGCCGAAGAACTGTTCCAGACGTTTCCGAATGACTTTTCGACGCCGGAGATCAACATCACGGTTACCGAGACGAGCAAGTTCAGCATCATGGAGGCGCTGGAGCGTGACGCGCAATGGGGCAATGCCAGCTTGACCAGCATTGATGGCGTGCGTGTCGATTATCCAAAAGGCTGGGGCCTGGTCCGCGCTTCCAATACCACGCCGGTGCTGGTATTACGGTTCGAAGCCGAGACCGAGGACGAGCTGCAGCGGATCAAGGACGTGTTCCATACCCAGTTGAAAACCGTAGCACCGGATCTAGAACTACCTTTTTGATCAACTTTTTGAGTGGAGCCCAAATGACCCTCGAACGCGATGCCGCATCCAACGCCGCCAAAGTCCTTTCCGAAGCCTTGCCCTACATTCGACGGTTCGTCGGCAAGACGCTGGTGATCAAGTACGGCGGCAATGCTATGGAAAGCGAAGAGCTGAAAACCGGCTTCGCGCGCGACATCGTGCTGATGAAAGCCGTGGGTATCAACCCGGTCGTGGTCCATGGCGGCGGTCCGCAGATCGGCGACCTGCTCAAGCGCCTGTCCATCGAAAGCCACTTCATCGATGGCATGCGCGTCACCGATGCACAGACCATGGACGTGGTTGAAATGGTTCTGGGCGGCCAAGTCAACAAAGACATCGTCAACTTGATCAACCGCCATGGCGGGAACGCCATCGGCCTGACCGGCAAAGACGCCCACCTGATCCGTGCCAAAAAGATGAACGTCACCCGCCAGACGCCGGAGATGACCAAACCGGAAATCATCGACATCGGCCATGTCGGCGAAGTCGTGGGTATCAACACCGAGCTGCTGAACATGCTGGTCAAAGGGGATTTCATCCCGGTCATCGCCCCGATTGGCGTAGGTGCCGACGGCGAGTCCTACAACATCAATGCCGATCTGGTCGCTGGCAAAGTGGCAGAAGCGCTCAAGGCCGAGAAGCTGATGCTGCTGACCAATATCGCCGGCCTGATGGACAAGGAAGGAAAGGTACTGACCGGCCTCACCACCGAACAGGTCAACGGCCTGATTGCCGATGGCACCATTTATGGCGGCATGCTGCCGAAGATCCGTTGCGCATTGGAAGCCGTGCAAGGCGGTGTGACCACCTCGCACATCATCGACGGTCGCGTGCCCAACGCCGTGTTGCTGGAGATCTTCACCGACACCGGCGTCGGCACGCTGATCAGCAACCGCAAGCGTCACTGACCGAGCCGATTCACCTTGTAGCGGTGCCGTCCAGCCGCACCGCTACAAGCCCGCCCGGTGGATCACTGCGCCAGCAACTGCTGCAATCGCGCCCGGTCCTGGGTGAAGTCAGCGTCCGCCTGCTGCCGGTTGGCCTGATAACGAAGGATATCCACCTTCAGATTCTGCTGTTGATCCCGCAAATCGTTCATCTGATCGAGAAGACCCTGCTGCACCGGGTGACCTGCCCGCTCCTGATCGGCGGCCTGCTTTTGCAGGGAAGCCTGCTGATTCGCAAGCGCTTGAATGTTGCCTTGGGCCACCGAAATGAGCGCGTCGATTTCCGCCAGCTTGCGCGCCCGCGCCCGTTCCACATCCGCTACACCGCTGTAGAGGTGCAACAATTGCGCGTCGGCATCGGACTGGATCTTGGCCGCCTGAGCAGCCGCTTGGGCCTTGCGCGCCTGATCGGCCGTGGGCGCAGGCGGGATCACTTGAATCACTCGGCCCCGCTGATTCAGCACTTCGTAGCCCTTGCCGGCGTACTCGGCGGGTACACCCTGGCGATCGAGCACCGTAACGCCGCGACTGTCGACATAGCGATAGAACACAATGCCCGGCCCGTCATCGGCCAGAGCGCCTGCAACGCACCCCATGCCCAACGAGAACCAGAGCCCTGCAGCGCATAGCTTCTTGAGCATAAGAAGGAGAATCCTCTGGCAATCAGACGCCGTATTGAGCCCGGTACGCTTCCACCGCAGGCAAATGCTGCTTGAGCTGCGGATCGTCGGCCAGAAACTCCAGCACCTGATTCAGCGACACGATGCTGACCACCGGAATACCGAAGTCGCGCTCGACTTCCTGAATGGCCGAAAGCTCGCCATTACCCCGTTCTTGACGGTTCAGCGCAATCAGCACGCCTGCTGCAGTGGCGCCCTGCGCCTTGATGATCTGCATGACTTCGCGAATGGCGGTGCCTGCAGTGATCACGTCATCGATGATCAGCACGTTGCCGGTCAACGGCGCGCCCACCAGACTGCCCCCTTCGCCGTGGTCCTTGGCCTCCTTGCGGTTGAAGCACCATGGCAAGTCCAGCGCGTGCTGATCGGCCAACGCCACGGCCGTTGCGGCCGCCAAGGGAATGCCTTTGTAAGCCGGACCGAACAGTACGTCGAAGGAAATGCCGCTTTCAACGACCGCCGCCGCGTAGAACTTACCCAGTTGGGCCAGTGCAGAACCGCTGTTGAAAAGACCGGCATTGAAGAAGTAAGGACTGGTGCGTCCCGACTTCAAAGTGAACTCACCGAAACGCAAAACCCCGCGATCGATGGCAAAACGAATGAATTCGCGCTGATACGCCTGCATGAAAAAAGCCCCGAATACCACGGATTTAGCTAATTAGGTAGAGCTCGGGTATCATACACGCACGTGATTTTTGGGGCCATTTATGCGGATCATCAGTGTGAACGTTAATGGTATTCAGGCTGCAGTCGAGCGTGGTTTGCTCAGTTGGCTGCAAGCCCAGAATGCCGACGTCATCTGCCTTCAGGACACCCGCGCCTCTGCCTTTGAACTGGACGATCCGGCCTACCAGCTGGACGGCTACTTTCTGTATGCCTGCGATGCCGAAGTTCCCGCCCAGGGCGGTGTGGCACTGTATTCGCGGCTGCAGCCAAAGGCGGTGATCAACGGTCTGGGCTTTGAAACAGCCGACCGCTATGGGCGTTACCTGCAGGCCGATTTCGACAAAGTCAGTATTGCGACCTTGCTGCTGCCCTCTGGCATGAACGGCGATGAGGACTTGAACCAGAAGTTCAAGCTCATGGACGACTTCGGCAAATACCTGGACAAGCAACGCCGCAAACGTCGTGAGTACATTTATTGCGGCTCGCTTTACGTTGCGCAGCAGAAGCTGGACATCAAGAACTGGCGCGACAGCCAGCAGTCGCCAGGCTTCCTTGCGCCGGAACGCGCCTGGATGGATGAGATCGTCGGTAACATGGGTTATGTCGATGCCCTGCGCGAAGTCAGCCGGGAAGGCGACCAGTACAGCTGGTGGCCGGATAACGAACAGGCCGAAATGCTCAACCTGGGCTGGCGGTTCGACTACCAATTGCTGACCCCGGGCCTGCGCCGTTTCGTACGCAGCGCACGCCTGCCACGCCAGCCGCGCTTCTCGCAGCACGCACCGCTGATCGTGGACTACGACTGGACGTTGACCATCTGACGTCCCGCTCGCCCAAAAGAAAGCCGACGTGAAGTCGGCTTTTGTTTGCCTGGCGTCTGGTCCGGGAAGGCTGACGACAGCATTGTTTGGCGATTATTTGATCAACCGCCAGGTAAACGGATACCGATAGGCGATTCCGTCATTGACCTTGATGCCGGCGATAATGGTCAGCACCAGCGCACCTACGCCAACCAACATCAGCAGTGGAAAGCCAATCACGACGATCATCAGCAGAAAGCAGATCATCGCCGCAATGGCCACGGTGATCTGAAAGTTGAGCGCTTCCTTGCCCTGGGCATCGATGAAAGGATCGGTTTCCTTCTTCAATTGCCAGACGATCAGCGGCCCCAAGAGATTGCCAAAAGGGAAAATCAGCCCGAAAAACGCGGCGAAGTGGCACAGCATGGCCCACTGGCGAACTTCCTTGCTCGGGAGGGGTAAAGGCGTCTGGTCGATCATCGTGCGGGCCCTGTCTGGAGGTAATGGGGTCGGTCAGTCGGCCAGCGCCGCTTTCTGCAAGTCGAAAATCTGACTCATGCCCTGCTGCGCGAGCGCCAGCATGGCATTGAGTTCGTCCGGCTGGAAGGGTGCGCCTTCGGCCGTGCCCTGGACTTCGATGAAGCCACCGGCACTGGTCATGACCACGTTCAAATCCGTCTCGGCGGCGGAGTCCTCCAAGTAGTCCAGGTCCAGCACAGGCTCGCCCTGGTACATGCCGACCGACACCGCTGCGATCATCTGCTTCAGCGGATCGCCGCCCTTCAGGCCGCCGCGCTTCTTGATCGCTTTCAAGGCGTCGACCAGCGCAACCATGGCACCCGTAATCGATGCGGTGCGGGTACCGCCATCGGCTTGGATCACGTCGCAATCGACATACAAGGTGATATCGCCCAGCTTGGACATATCCAGCGCAGCGCGCAGCGAACGCCCGATCAAACGCTGGATTTCCAACGTCCGGCCGCCCTGCTTGCCCTTGCTCGCTTCGCGCTGGTTACGCTCGCCGGTCGAACGCGGCAACATGCCGTATTCCGCGGTCAGCCAGCCTTGGCCCTGACCTTTGAGGAAACGTGGAACGCCATTCTCGACGCTGACGGTGCAGATCACCTTGGTGTCGCCGAACTCGACCAGGACAGAACCCTCGGCGTGCTTGGTGTAGTTGCGGGTGATGCGGATCGAGCGAAGCTGATCGGCAACGCGACCACTTGGACGTTTCATCTGGGATACCTGTACTGAGACGGAAAACTGACCTGCATTATAGAGGTGCAAGCTCACGCTTGGGGCATCAAATCATTGCACAGCGATCGTCGGGACCAGGACACGGCCACCCAAATGGCTGTCCTCGCCAGGCGCAAGGCATCGCCGATCGTATGCGATAACGCCACATTTGGGCGCACACCTTGCTCTGAGCTACAATCTTGCGCCTTTACAGCCGGTCGCTTCTTTACGACTTCATCAGGTGCGGGTTGCTCGCCCTTTTTAGGCTGATCCTGACTTTTACAGAGGTACTTCCCATGGTGCACAGCATGACGGCTTTCGCCCGTGCCGAACGAGCGGGCTCACAAGGCACGCTGAGCTGGGAACTGCGCTCGGTCAACCATCGCTACCTCGAACCCCACCTGCGCCTGCCCGAGTCTTTCCGCGATTTGGAGGGCGCTGTCCGTGAGGCCCTGCGGCAGGGCCTGTCCCGGGGCAAGGTCGAATGCACCTTGCGCTTCACTGAGGAAAACGCGGGCAAACCGCTGCAAGTGGACCGTGAGCGCGCCGGCCAACTGGTGGCTGCCGCTGAAGTCGTCGCGGGCCTGATCAAACAGCCTGCGGCGCTCAATCCACTTGAAGTGCTGGCCTGGCCAGGCGTACTGGTCGCCGATGCCGCCGACCCCCAAGCCCTGAATAACGATGCAATGGCCCTGTTCAACGAAGCCCTTGACGAGTTGAAGGCCGGCAGAGCGCGCGAAGGCGCGGACTTGGCCAAACTTCTCGACGAACGGCTTTCGTCGATCAAAGCGGAAGTGGCCACACTGCGCACCCTCGTGCCCCAGATGCTGGCTGCCCAACGTCAGAAAATTCTCGACCGTTTCACCGACATGAAGGCCGAACTCGACCCGCAGCGCCTGGAACAGGAAATGGTCCTGCTGGCACAGAAAAGCGATGTAGCCGAAGAGCTCGACCGCTTGAGCACGCATGTGACTGAAGTGCGGCGCGTGCTCAAGGCCGGCGGACAGGCTGGGCGGCGGCTGGATTTCCTGATGCAGGAACTCAACCGCGAAGCGAACACCCTGGGCTCCAAAGCCTTCGACCCTCGCAGCACTCAGGCTGCGGTCAACCTGAAAGTGCTGATCGAGCAGATGCGCGAACAAGTGCAGAACATTGAGTAAGGCCCGACACGACATGACCCATAGCACCGGCACGCTGTACATCATTTCTGCCCCATCGGGTGCAGGCAAGACCAGTCTGGTCAAAGCCCTGATCGATGCCCAGCCGCAGATCCGCGTCTCTGTTTCCCACACCACTCGCGCCATGCGCCCCGGCGAAGTGGACGGCGTGAACTATCACTTCGTCGACCGTGCCGAATTCGTGCGCATGATCGAGCACGGCGATTTTCTCGAACAGGCGGAAGTCTTCGGCAACCTGTACGGCACATCGCAGAGCCGTCTGCAGCAGACATTGGACGAGGGGCACGACCTGATTCTCGAGATCGACTGGCAGGGCGCCGAGCAGGTCCGTCGGTTGATGCCCCATGCCCGGTCGATCTTCATTCTGCCGCCGACCCAGCAAGCGCTGCGCCAGCGCCTGACCAACCGCGGACAGGACAGCGACGACATCATCGAGGGGCGCATGCGCGAAGCTGTCAGTGAGATGAGTCATTACGTCGAGTACGACTACATCGTCATCAACGATGATTTCGCGACAGCCCTCGAAGATTTGAAAGCCATTTTCCGCGCCAACCTGCTGAGTCAGGAACATCAGCAGCAGCGCCACGCCGAGCTGCTGGCCCAACTGTTGGCATGAGCTTGCAGGAGCGCGCTTGCCCGCGATAGCGTCAGACCAGAAACCAGCCTGTCTCTGACGTATAGCTATCGCGGGCAAACGCGCTTTTACAGGAGACGTGTACGGCACGCTGTAGCGCGTGAAAACCGACCGCTCGTGGCGTGCCGCTTGAAGCTTGTGGCTGACCACTTGTAAACTACCGAGTCCGCTCGCCCATCCGGGCACCGCGCATCCGCATTTGCTACGAGGAATACCCATGGCCCGCGTGACCGTTGAAGACTGCCTGGAACATGTAGATAACCGCTTCGAGCTGGTCATGCTCGCCACCAAACGCTCGCGTCAACTGGCGACTGGCGGCAAGGAGCCGAAGCTGGCCTGGGAAAACGACAAGCCCACCGTTGTTGCCCTGCGTGAAATCGCAGCGGGTCTGATGGACTACTCCGTCATTGCAGAAGCTGAAATCGTTGAAGATGAACCACTGTTCGCTGCGTTCGAGGACGAGTCCAACGAGGCCGTCTAAGCCTATGCCTGGTCGACGTAGCAAGGCGCAGGGTCACAGTCTTCGGCAAGGAGTTCCATCTTGCCGAGCATAGACGCCCTCGCCGATCGCCTCTCGACCTACCTCGGCGCCGACCAGGTCAACCTGGTTCGCCGGGCGTATTTCTACGCCGAACAAGCCCACGACGGCCAACGCCGTCGCAGCGGCGAAGCCTACGTCACCCATCCGCTGGCGGTGGCCAATATCCTTGCCGATATGCACATGGACCATCAGAGCCTGATGGCCGCGATGCTGCATGACGTGATCGAAGACACCGGCATCGCCAAGGAAGCGCTCAGTGCGCAATTCGGCGAAACCGTGGCCGAACTGGTCGACGGGGTCAGCAAACTGACCCAGATGAACTTCGAAACGAAGGCCGAAGCCCAAGCGGAAAACTTCCAGAAGATGGCCATGGCCATGGCGCGGGACATCCGCGTGATCCTGGTCAAGCTCGCCGACCGTCTGCACAACATGCGCACGCTGGAAGTACTCTCGGGCGAAAAACGGCGTCGCATTGCCAAGGAAACCCTCGAAATCTATGCGCCCATCGCCAATCGTCTTGGCATGCACAACGTGCGCATCGAATTCGAAGACCTGGGCTTCAAGGCCATGTACCCCATGCGCTCCTCGCGCATCGGTCAAGCGGTCAAGCGCGCTCGCGGCAATCGCAAGGAACTGGTCAACAAGATCGAAGAATCCCTCGCCCATTGCCTGGTGGTAGATGGCATACAAGGCGATGTCAGCGGGCGGCAGAAACATTTGTACGGCATCTACAAGAAGATGCGCGGCAAGCGCCGGGCTTTCACCGAAATCATGGACGTCTATGCGTTCAGGATCATCGTCGACAAGGTCGATACCTGCTATCGCGTACTTGGCGCTGTACATAATTTGTACAAACCGCTACCCGGCCGCTTCAAGGACTACATCGCAATCCCTAAGGCCAACGGCTATCAGTCGCTGCATACCACCCTGTTCGGCATGCATGGAGTTCCCATCGAGATCCAGATTCGCACCCGCGAGATGGAAGAGATGGCCAACAACGGCATCGCCGCCCACTGGCTGTACAAATCTTCCGGCGACGAGCAACCCAAAGGTACCCATGCCCGTGCCCGTCAGTGGGTCAAGGGCGTGCTGGAGATGCAGCAGCGGGCGGGCAACTCGCTGGAATTCATCGAGAGCGTAAAGATCGACCTGTTCCCCGACGAGGTCTACGTATTCACGCCCAAGGGCCGAATCATGGAGCTGCCGAAAGGCTCCACGGCCGTTGACTTCGCGTATGCCGTGCATACCGATGTGGGCAACAGCTGCATCGCCTGTCGGATCAATCGGCGACTGGCGCCGCTGTCAGAGCCCCTGCAGAGCGGTTCGACCGTCGAGATCGTCAGCGCGCCTGGCGCACGCCCCAACCCGGCATGGCTCAATTTCGTGGTGACCGGCAAGGCGCGCACCCACATTCGCCATGCATTGAAACTTCAGCGCCGGTCTGAATCCATCAGCCTGGGCGAGCGCCTGCTCAATAAGGTGCTGAACGGTTTCGACAGCAGCCTGGAGAAGGTTCCGCACGAACGCCTTCAGGCAATCCTCGCCGAATACCGGGTGGAGGTCATCGAAGACCTGCTCGAGGACATCGGCCTTGGCAATCGCATGGCCTACGTGGTGGCACGTCGACTGCTGGCCAGCGAAACCGAAGAGTTGCCGACCGCGGAAGGTCCGCTGGCGATTCGCGGCACTGAAGGCCTGGTGCTCAGTTACGCCAAATGCTGCACGCCGATCCCGGGTGACCCGATCGTCGGCCATTTGTCGGCTGGCAAGGGGATGGTCGTGCACTTGGACAATTGCCGAAACATCAGTGAAATCCGCCACAACCCGGAAAAATGCATCCAGCTTTCCTGGGCCAAGGACGTCACCGGTGAATTCAACGTCGAGCTGCGGGTGGAGCTGGAACACCAGCGCGGCCTGATCGCCTTGCTGGCCAGCAGCGTCAACGCGGCCGACGGCAACATCGAGAAAATCAGCATGGACGAGCGCGACGGTCGTATCAGCGTGGTCCAACTGGTGGTCAGCGTGCACGACCGTGTGCACCTGGCCCGCGTGATCAAGAAACTGCGCGCCCTGGCCGGGGTGATCCGCATCACCCGCATGCGCGCGTAGCCCACCGCCCACAGGAGTTTTTCATGAGCAAGACCGTTATCTCCAGCGACAAAGCCCCTGCCGCCATCGGCACGTACTCTCAGGCGATCAAAGCTGGCAATACTGTCTATATGTCCGGCCAGATCCCGCTGGACCCGAAAACCATGGAGTTGGTCGAAGGTTTCGAAGCCCAGACCGTTCAAGTCTTCGAAAACCTCAAGGCAGTCGCCGAAGCGGCAGGCGGCTCGTTCAAGGACATCGTCAAGTTAAACATTTTCCTGACCGACCTGAGCCACTTCGCCAAGGTCAACGAAATCATGGGCAAGTATTTCGAACAACCTTACCCGGCGCGTGCAGCCATCGGCGTCGCTGCGCTGCCACGCGGTGCGCAAGTCGAAATGGATGCTGTGCTGGTCATCGACTGATCCTCTCGCGGAGCGTGCCCGCGCTCCGCTATCCCCTTAACTCAGGAAGGACTCCGCCATGCCGATGCGCGTCGCGTTCGCCCTCTCGCTGTTGGCCGCGCTGCTGAGCGGCTGCGCCAGCCACTCCAACAAAACTCCCGACGGTGTCTGGATCAACCAGGCGGCTATCGATGCGGCGGCCGAGGGCGGAAATCTTCGCCAGTCGCTGCTGGCTTACGGCCCGACCCTGGAATGGAACATCAATACTGCCGCAGGCCAGGCCACCGCGTATAACGGCTTCGAGCTGACCGAAGGCAAGATTGCCAAAGATCCACAAGGGGCGTGGAAGGTCAATGTCTACGGCAGCGCCTCTGACGAATTGAAACTCAAAGGTGACGAACTGGTGCAAAGCGCCACCGATTCAGGACCTGAGCAGCATTTCCGCACGCCAAAAGAGCCAGCCCAGGCGGGTGCACAGCCCGGAAGCAGTTTCGAGCGTGCGCTGTACTCGGCCTATCTGGGTGGTAAATGGACCATCGTCAATGGCGAGGGGCAAGGCAGCGTGGTCGAGTTCGCTCCGGACGGCAGCGTCACTGGCCTGCCAGGGAATGACCGGTATGCACTGTGCCTTGCGGGCGACTGCGCGGCCATGAGTGGCGAATACGACAGCATGTGGCTGGAAAGAAACGAGCGTGGCAATCCCTGGGTGTTTGTGCGCCAAGGCAAGCAACTGGAGATTTTCCAAGCGGTGAACAACGCTCAACCCACCGAAATGCCTGACCTGCGCCCTGGCGAACGGCATTGGGTGCTGGAAAAGAACTGAACGGCGCAAACGGGTTGTCGATGGGAGAGAATGCGCTCCCATCGATGAATCGCCATCCACCGATCAGATAGGGTCGGCCGCCAGCATGGCCTCGTACCCCTCTTTGTAGCTCGCGTACCGAGGCGCCCAACCCAAGGCTTTCGCCCGAGCATTGCTGCAGCGCTTGCTCCCCGCTCGCCTCACGCTGTTCTCATCAGACCAGCGCGTGACGCCCAGCCGCTGCCGCATCCAGTCCACCACCTCCGCCAACGGAGCGGGAGCGTCGTCCACACCCAGGTAGCAGTCATCCAGCGCCACGCCTCGCGCATCCGCCTGAAGCAAGAACGCCAAAAGTCCCGCCGCATCGTCTGCGTGAATACGGTTGCCGTATAACGGCGGGTCGACGGCGACGCTGTACCCCTGACGCACCCGGTTCATCAAATCGCTGCGGCCAGGACCATAGATACCCGTCAGTCGGACAACACTCGCAGGCCACCCGCTGGCCAGCGCCACCTGTTCCGCCTCCCGCATGATGCGTCCCGAAAAACCGTCAGCCTCGGCCGGCGAAGCCTCGTCGACCCACTCGCCACCCTGCTGTCCGTACACGCTACTGCTGGAGACGAAGACCACCCGTCTGGGCTTCTGTCCGCTTCGCTGGATCCAGCCCAGCACATGATGCAGCCCCTGTACGTAAGCGGCACGATAGCCTGCCTCGTCCCGCTCGCTGGGGGTGGCGCAGTACACGAGGTAGTCGATTCGACCGTCGGGCCACTGGTCGGGCATACGCGCGTCGAACAAGTCGGCTGTCACCCCCTGCACGCCTCTCGGCAGCTTTGCAGTGGTTCTGCGCAGCCCGTATACCGTCCACCCCGAAGCAAGCACCTGCGTCGCAAGACGGCTCCCGATATCGCCACATCCTGCAATCAAAACCGATGGCCCAGCCATGCCTCGCTCTCCACATCAAAAATCGTTCGAACCCGTAAATAAAGGGCGTCATGCGACCATCGGGACGCATTCACGTTAAAAAAAGATACTCTATTACTTTTGTTAACAAGAATTACTTGCAATAATGACGGCCCTTTGTTCTTCTCCGCTCGCCTCGCGCAGCGTGACGCATTCAGAACGGATACACCTTTCACATCAGGTCGGGCCAGCATGACATTCACTCAATCCCCCGCTTCCTCAATCACGTCTTCGGGTCTGCCACGCGCAGCGCGCGTCATCGCGGCGCTGCTGTTCAGCCTGATGCTCTCGCCTCTTGCACTCGCCGACTCTTCCGCTCCGGCGCCGACGCCTGCCACACAATCTTCAACGCCAGCGCCTGCCGCTCCAGTGGACACTGCCGCGGCACCTGCCGTTCAGGATCTTGCATCGCCCGCTCCTTCGGAGTCCGAAGCTGCCGCCGAAGATAACACTCTGGGCATGTCTCACGACCTGTCGCCATGGGGCATGTACAAGAATGCAGACGTGGTCGTCAAAGCGGTCATGATCGGCCTGGCGATCGCCTCGATCGTCACCTGGACCATCTGGATCGCCAAAGGCCTGGAATTGCTGGGCGCCAAGCGCCGCCTGAAGGCCGAAATTGCCGCCCTCAAACGCGCGCGCACACTCGACGAAGCCAGCGCCGGCGCCAAGAAGGAAGGGACATTGGCCCACCTGCTGGTTCACGATGCGTTGGAAGAGATGCACCTGTCGACCAACAGCCGGGAACGCGAAGGCATCAAGGAGCGCGTCAGTTTCCGTCTGGAGCGGCTCGTCGCAGCCTGCGGTCGCAACATGAGCATGGGCACTGGTGTTCTCGCGACCATCGGCTCGACCGCACCGTTCGTTGGTCTGTTCGGCACCGTGTGGGGCATCATGAACAGCTTCATCGGCATCGCCAAGACCCAGACCACCAACCTCGCCGTGGTCGCGCCGGGTATTGCCGAAGCCCTGCTGGCCACGGCACTGGGGCTGGTGGCCGCCATTCCTGCCGTCGTCATCTATAACGTCTTCGCCCGCTCCATCGCCGGCTACAAAGCCCAGGTGTCGGATGCGTCGGCTCAGGTCCTGCTGCTGGTCAGCCGAGACTTGGATCACCAGCCGACCGCCGAGCGTAGCCCGGCACCGCACATGGTCAAGATGGGGTAAACCATGGGCCTGCATCTCAACGAAGGTGGCGATGACCTCGCCGAGAACCACGAAATCAACGTGACGCCGTTCATCGACGTCATGTTGGTGCTGCTGATCATCTTCATGGTAGCCGCGCCGCTGGCGACGGTGGACATCAAAGTCGACCTGCCTGCCTCCACGGCGAAGCCTGCACCAAGGCCCGAGAAGCCTGTATTCCTGAGCGTCAAAGCCGATCAGAGCCTGTACCTGGGTGACGAAAAAGTCGCGCGCGAGCAGATCGGCCCCGTGCTGGACGTCAAGACCAAGGGCAAGAAAGACACGACTATTTTCTTCCAGGCCGATAAGGGCGTGGATTACGGCGACCTGATGGAGGTCATGAATCTGCTGCGCGGTGCCGGTTACCTGAAGGTCGGTCTCGTGGGTCTCGAGACGGTTGGTAAGAAATGATCAATACGCGCCAAAAACTGACGCGCTATAGCGGTAGTCTGTTGTTGGTGCTGGCGGTCCATGCTGTGGCGATTTTCGTTGCGCTGCACTGGTCCGCGCCGCAGGCCATCGAACTGCCTCCGGCGGCGATGATGATCGAGCTGGCACCCGTTCCGGAGCCCGCGCCGCCGCCACCGCCGAAAGTGGTTCAACCACCGCAGCCGCCTGCGCCGGAAGAGCCTCCGCCGATTCCGCCTGTTGCCGAAGCGCCGAAGCCTGAAATCGCGGTTCCAAAGCCGGTCAAGCCAAAGCCGAAACCCCAACCACCCAAGCCGGTGAAAAAGGTCGAGCCGCCGAAGGAAGAGAAGCCTGCCGATGAGAAGCCGGTAGACACGCCTCCCTCCAACGCCAAGCCGGAAAAATCGGCAGCCCCCGAGCAAGCGCCTCCCGCGCCGCCGAGTACTGCGCTGCCGACGTGGCAGGGCGATTTGCTGCGCCATCTGGCCAAGTACAAGCGCTATCCGGAAGATGCGCGTCGTCGTGGCATGCAAGGCATCAACCGTCTGCGCTTCGTGGTGGATGGGGAAGGCCGCGTTCTGTCGTATGAAATCGCAGGCGGTTCGGGCAGTGCGTCGCTGGACAGGGCCACGCTGGAAATGATCCGCCGCGCCCAGCCGCTGCCCAAGCCACCGGCCGAATTGCTCAACAACGGCACTCTGGAAGTCGTCGCACCCTTCGTTTATTCGCTGGATAAACGTTGAAACGTTGATTTTGCGACGACAGAGGGTTTGATAACGTGCGTCTATCGATTGCACCCGCTATGCTGGGGCCGCAACTTCATGGACGCACGCTATGACCCTCACAGAATTGCGCTATATCGTTACCCTCGCCCAAGAGCAGCACTTCGGCCATGCCGCCGAGCGCTGCCATGTCAGCCAGCCGACCCTGTCGGTGGGCGTGAAGAAGCTGGAAGATGAACTCGGTGTGCTGATTTTCGAGCGCAGCAAGAGTGCAGTACGTCTGACGCCGGTTGGCGAGGGCATCGTCGCTCAAGCGCAGAAAGTGCTCGAACAGGCCCAAGGCATTCGTGAACTTGCCCAGACGGGCAAGAACCAGTTGACCGCTCCGCTGAAAGTCGGCGCGATCTACACCGTCGGGCCTTATCTGTTCCCACACCTGATCCCGCAGTTGCATCGGGTCGCGCCGCAGATGCCGCTGTACATCGAAGAAAACTTCACCCACGTATTGCGCGACAAGCTGCGCAACGGCGAACTGGACGCGATCATCATCGCGCTGCCATTCAACGAAGCCGACGTCCTGACCATGTCGCTTTACGATGAGCCGTTCTACGTGCTCATGCCGGCAGAACACCCCTGGACCCAGAAACAGACCATCGATGCCTCGGCCCTCAATGACAAGAGCCTGCTACTGCTCGGGGAAGGTCACTGCTTCCGCGATCAGGTGCTGGAAGCCTGTCCGACGCTGGTCAAGGGGGGCGATAGCAGCAAGCACACCACGGTGGAATCCAGCTCCTTGGAAACCATCCGCCACATGGTCGCCTCTGGCCTGGGGGTTTCGATCCTGCCGATGTCGGCCGTCGACAGCCACCACTATGCCCCAGGCGTGATCGAGGTTCGTCCACTGTCGGCGCCGGTGCCGTTCCGCACGGTCGCCATCGCATGGCGGGCAAGCTTCCCGCGCCCCAAAGCCATTGAAATCCTCGCCGATTCGATCCGTCTGTGTTCCGTTGCTCGCCCCAAAGCGCAGGCACAAGCGAGCTAAGTGGCGGTATGACAGAGCTGTCCCACGTCTCGGTCACGGCGCTCAAGGGCGTCGGTGAGGCCATGGCGGAAAAGCTGGCGAAAGTCGGCCTGGAAAACATCCAGGACGTCCTTTTCCATTTGCCGCTGCGCTATCAGGATCGCACCCGCGTGGTGCCCATCGGCGCGCTGCGGCCCGGTCAGGACGCCGTGATCGAGGGCGTGGTCAGCGGCGCCGATGTGGTGATGGGCAAGCGCCGCAGCCTGTTGGTCAGGCTGGGCGACGGTACGGGTGTGCTGAGCTTGCGCTTTTACCATTTCAGCAACGCCCAGAAAGATGGCCTGAAACGGGGTACGCACCTGCGCTGCTATGGAGAGGCGAGGCCGGGCGCCTCGGGATTGGAGATCTATCACCCTGAGTACCGCGCGATAACGGGTGATGAGCCCATCCCCGTTGACCAGACACTAACGCCGATCTACCCGACGACCGAGGGATTGACGCAACAACGGTTGCGGCAGTTGTGCCAACAAAGCCTCGGCATGCTTGGCCCTCGAAGCTTGCCGGACTGGCTGCCGGAGGAGTTGGCACGAGACTACCAGTTGGCTGCGCTGAGCGACGCGATTCGCTATCTGCACCACCCGCCGGCAGATGCAGACGTCGAGGAGTTGGCGCTGGGGCATCACTGGGCACAGCACCGGCTGGCCTTCGAAGAGTTACTGACCCATCAACTGTCACAGCAGCGCCTGCGCGAAAGCTTGCGCTCGCAGCGAGCACCTGCACTGCCTGTCGCCCGCAACCTGCCGAAGCAATTTCTGGCCAACCTGGGCTTCCCCCCGACCGGTGCTCAACAGCGGGTCGGCAAGGAAATCGCGTACGACTTGAGTCAGCAGGAGCCCATGCTGCGGCTGATCCAGGGCGATGTGGGCGCGGGCAAAACCGTGGTTGCCGCGCTCGCGGCCCTACAGGCGCTCGAAGCCGGCTATCAGGTCGCGCTGATGGCCCCTACCGAAATTCTCGCTGAACAGCACTACATCAACTTCACCCGCTGGCTCGAACCTCTGGGCATCGAGACGGCCTGGCTGGCGGGCAAACTGAAAGGCAAGGCGCGTGCTGCGTCGCTCCAGCAGATCGCCAACGGCGCGCCGATGGTGGTGGGCACTCACGCTCTGTTTCAGGACGAGGTGCAATTCAGAAACCTGGCCCTGGTGATCATCGACGAGCAACATCGCTTCGGCGTCCAGCAACGGCTGGCCCTGCGTAAAAAAGGCGTGGGGGGCCAGATGTGCCCGCACCAATTGATCATGACCGCCACGCCCATCCCCCGGACGTTGGCCATGAGTGCCTATGCGGATCTGGACACATCGATTCTCGACGAGCTTCCGCCCGGCCGCACCCCGGTCAACACGGTGCTGGTTGCCGATAGCCGCCGCATCGAGGTGGTGGAAAGGGTGCGCAATGCCTGCGCCGAAGGCCGTCAGGCGTATTGGGTGTGCACGCTGATCGAAGAATCCGAGGAGCTGACGTGCCAGGCCGCCGAGACCACCTTCGAGGAGCTGACCAGCGCGCTGGGCGAGCTCAAGGTCGGGCTGATTCACGGTCGCATGAAGCCGGCAGAGAAAGCCGCCGTCATGGCTGACTTCAAATCAGGCCTCCTGCAGTTGTTGGTAGCGACTACAGTCATCGAGGTGGGTGTGGACGTGCCCAACGCCAGCCTGATGATCATCGAGAACCCGGAAAGGCTCGGGCTGGCTCAGCTTCACCAGTTGCGGGGCCGCGTCGGACGCGGCAGCGCGGTCAGCCACTGTGTGCTGCTGTATCACCCGCCGCTGTCGCAAATCGGCAAACAACGGTTGGGCATCATGCGCGAAACCAACGACGGCTTCGTGATCGCCGAAAAAGACCTGGAATTGCGCGGCCCAGGAGAAATGCTGGGAACCCGACAAACGGGCTTGCTGCAGTTCAAGGTTGCCGATCTGATGCGCGACGCAGACCTGCTGCCCGCTGTCAGGGACGCCGCCCAGGCATTGCTGGAGCGTTGGCCCCATCACGTTAGTCCACTGCTGGAACGCTGGTTGCGACACGGCCAGCAATATGGCCAAGTGTGAAGTGGTCGGCATTAGAGACGTGTCTCACCTATAGAACGACCAAGCTGGTTATACTTCAGCAATTGTAGGAATTTGGATACAGGCCATGACAGAAGTTGCCCAAATCGACGCAACCCAACACGCCCCGTCTGTCATCCGGCAGTTGCTTGGCAAAGCGGCCATCAGCTACCGGGAAGTCACGGACGACGAGAAACTGCCGACCTCGCAGAAAGTGCAGGCCATTCTGGTCCACGACACGGTGGGTGCGTTACTGGTTCTGTTCTCGCAAAACCAACTGCTGGATCTGAACCGCATCACCGAACTGACCGGACGCAAGCTGACTGCCGTGTCGCAGGATCATCTCGATCAGATGCTGGGCAAGCACAGCTTGCGTGTCTTGCCTGCCCTGCCCGCACTGACCAGTTCGCCCTGTTTATATGACGAGCGCCTGCTGTTGGAGCCGACCGTGCTGATCGACTCGGGCGAACCGGGGCTGCTGTTGGAAATCGACAGTGATGACTTCAAGACGCTGCTGAGCAAAGCCAGCGCGGCCGCCTTTGGCGAGCCCATCGCGTCGGTCCAACCGAACCTCACCCGCCCTGACGACGACCGCGACGAAATCACCAAGGCCGTGCAGCACTTCACCGCCCGCCGTATTCAGCAGCGCCTGGAAGCAACGGTGGAGATTCCGCCACTGGCTGACACCGCGCAGAAGATCATCAAGCTGCGCGTCGACCCTGACGCTACCATCGATGACATCACCGGCGTCGTCGAGACCGATCCGGCACTGGCCGCCCAAGTGGTGAGCTGGGCAGCATCGCCTTACTACGGCTCGGCGGGCAAGATTCGCTCGGTCGAAGACGCCATTGTCCGTGTGCTTGGCTTCGATCTGGTCATCAACCTGGCGCTGGGCCTGGCGCTGGGCAAAACGCTGGCGCTGCCGAAAGATCAGCCGCAACATGCAACGCCCTATTGGCAGCAGTCCATCTACACCGCAGCGGTCATCGAGGGCCTGACCCGCGCCATGCCGCGCGCCAAGCGCCCCGAAAGCGGCCTGACCTACCTGGCGGGCCTGCTGCACAACTTCGGTTACTTGCTGCTGGCTCACGTATTCCCGCCGCACTTCTCCCTGATTTGCCGTCAGATAGAAGTCAACCCGCACCTGCACCACAGTTTCGTCGAGCAGCACTTGCTGGGTATCACGCGGGAGCAGATTGGTGCCTGGTTGATGCGCAATTGGGACATGCCCGAAGAGCTGGCCACTGCGCTGCGCTTCCAGCACGACCCGCACTACGCGGGCGAGCACCACGAATATGCCAACCTGGTATGCCTGGCCGTGCGTTTGCTGCGCAAGGAAGGGATCGGCTCTGGCCCCCAGGAAAGCATTCCGGACGAGCTCTTCCAGCGCCTGGACCTGCCGCGCGAAAAAGCCGAAGACGTCGTGCAGAAAGTGTTGGAGGCCGAAGTGCTGCTGCGCGAGTTGGCGTCGCAGTTTCATTAAGCCGAATACTTGCCGCGCCCTACATACTGTAGGAGCGCGGCTTGTCCCGCGATCTGTCGGGTACCGACAGTAAAACCTGCAGACTCTGACCGCCTGAGAGACCGCATCAGCTGATTCACGGCGACTGCGTCCCCGATCGCCGGACAAGCCACGCTCCTACAGAATTACGCCTTCTTCTTCCTCGGCTTCAAATACTTCGTCAGGCCCTGAAACCACATCACCAATCCGGTGTTGCCGGTGACCTGAATGTCCTTGTCCTGAATCCCCTGCATGAACGCCAATTGCTTGTTTTTTGCCTGCAACGTGGCGAAGCCGTAAGCCGCATCCCGGAACGAAATCGCAAAGGCAGGTGCGGCCACCTCGCCACCCCGGCTGCTGACCCGCTGATCGCGCACGACAAAATGCCGCGACACTTTTCCATCGCGGGTCTGCAACTGGAACGTCAGGTCCTTACCGGCCAGTTGTTGCTGAAAGGCCGGGTTGCGACGACTTGCACGGGCCATCATCAAGCCCAGCATCCAGAGAAGAAAACGAAACTTCATACCCAAGACCTCCACCCGAGCGATGCGAAATCAGCATCCGGTGGCAGTGTACCCAGCCTTTCGTGGGCATGAGCGAGCAGAACCCGTCAGTCGCGAAGTGGCGCAGCAGACACCGTCGGGCGCAATGGCGCGTCGCCCAACAGTGGCGGCACCCCGCGCAAAAACCAGCCATAAAAAATGGGCATCCCGGTTTCAGGTATGCCCACTTGCGCACCGTTCGCCTTCCGCAAGGCGTCCGGTCCCAGATTATGGGTTGACGCTGTCTTTCAGAAATTTGCCGGGTTTGAAGGCGACGGTGTTGCTGGCCTTGATCTTGACCGGTTCACCCGTCTGGGGGTTTTTCCCGGTGCGGGCGCCGCGATGGCGTTGCAGAAACGTACCGAAACCAACCAAGGTTACGCTGTCCTTTTTGTGCAGCGCATTGGTGATTTCGTCGAGGAGAGTGTTGAGAACGCGGTTGGCTTGTTCTTTGGTGAGATCTGCTTTTTCAGCGATGGCGGCTGCGAGTTCTGGTTTACGCATATGAAGCCTCTTTACGGTTTTTGTTTTTATGTCCCGCGCAGCCAGCAATAGGCTGCAAGCAGGTGCCGCGACGGCTCTACGTAGCGGCAGACCGGAATGAGGATGGCATGCCACCGAGCACGACGCCAGTGCAGGAGCGACGTTTATATCAACAAAAACGTGGCTTATCCGACAGAACGACATGCATTTACGCCAACAGCGGCGGCAGCACCTTGTTCAGCGCGAGTTTGTCCATCACAGCCGCGCCGGTGAGGGCGTATCCGAGCAGGTTTCCGTCCGCATCGCGACACAGCGCCTTGATGTCGGCCCCCTGCCCTTCGACACTCCAGGCGCCCTCGCGGCCTTTTGGCACGGGCGAAACCACCAATGGGCAAACCGGGGTCTTTACGGTTACGGGCATCGGCCCGTACTTCACCGCTGTCGGGGTGCCAGTGAGCGTTTGCGCCAGCGCGCGGGCGCAACTCATCAGCGGCATGACGTACAGCAAATTGAGACCATCCACCTCGGCGCAATCACCTAGCGCATAGATGTTGGCGTGCGATGTTTTCAAATAACGGTCCACCACGACGCCTCGCGACGTTTCAAGGCCGGCGGCGGCTGCAAGGTCTACGCGCGGACGCAAGCCAACTGCCGAGACCACCAAATCGCAGCGCAGCACTTGGCCATCAGACAAGTGCGCCTCTAATCCTTCCTCGGTTCGTAACAGCCGACTCAACACCGGACCGAGGTGAAATCGCCCGCCGATGCTTTCCAGCCCGGCCTGAACCGCGGCCGCGGCTGCCGGGTGCAACAGGGTCGGCATGACCTGTTCGCAGGGGGCGACAAGGTCCACCTGATAACCGCCAAGCATCAGGTCATTGGCGAACTCGCAACCGATCAATCCAACGCCGAGGATCAAGACCCGGCGCTTGCCCAGTGCAGCTAGACGGAAACGGGCGTAATCCTCAAGATCGTTGATCGGAAAAATCGCATCACTTGCATCGCCCTCCACCGGCACGCGCACGGTTTCAGCGCCCCAAGCCAGCACCAGGTCGCGGTAATAAACGGCCTCTTCACCGATCCACAGTCGCTTGTGCCCTGGGTCGATCCCGCTCACTCGGGTGTGAGTCCGCACTTCAGCCTTCAGTTGATCGGCCATTGCCCCGGGCTCGGCCATGCTAAGGCCGTCGGCGTCCTTGCTCTTCCCGAAACCGGTGGACAACATGGGTTTGGAGTACGAACGACCATCATCGGCGGTGATCAGCAACAGCGGCGTCTCGCTGTCGAGTTTGCGAAATTCACGGGCCAGGTTGTATCCCGCCAGGCCAGTGCCAATGATCACCACAGGTGCGCTCATGCCGCTCTCCAGAGTCAGTAGGTCAATGAAATCAAACGATTTCGATCATCTCGAAATCCATTTTTCCGACGCCACAGTCCGGGCATAGCCAGTCCTCGGGAACGTCTTCCCAGCGGGTTCCGGGGGCGATGCCGTCATCCGGCCAACCGTCGGCTTCGTTGTAAATCAGGCCACAGACAATGCATTGCCACTTTTTCATGGGTCGGTTCTCTCGGTTTCAGGCTATACGTGCCCAGCCGCACGGCTGTGACTCCTGGACAGAGCCCCGTATTTTTGACGACTGGGTCAGGGCGTTTTACTGACCGGCGGGCGTCTATGCAAGTTTCATCGACGCCGATGACCGTACCCGGTCGTCGGACCGCTTCGCCAATCGTGCTAAGCTCGCTGCCTCGATTGCCGCCGATATCTGCTCACTGTGATCCCGCGAAATCCTGCACCTACTTCGCCCGAATGGCTGTTGCGTGAGCAACTGATCGCCCCTCCCGCGCCAGCCGTGCTCGAATGGCTTTTCCATGAAGACTCCCTCACGCGCCGGCTGACGCGGCTTTCCAACGAGAGCTTCAGCGTCATGCCCTTGTTCGAGGGCTGGCAGCGCCTGCGTGCTGACGAATGCGCCGCCTTGCAATTGCCCACAGGCAGCGAGGGTTGGGTCCGCGAGGTGTACCTGTTGGGGTGCGGCGAGAAATGGGTGTTCGCCCGCAGCGTCGCCGGGCGCGCCGCGTTGGCGCAGGATGGCCTGCACATGGACCAGCTCGGCACACGCTCGCTGGGCGAATGGCTGTTCAGTGACCGAGCTTTCGTGCGGGGGCCGTTGCAAGTCTGCCAATACCCCACGCGCTGGCTGCCCGATGCAGACGCTGGTGAGGAGCTGTGGGGGCGCCGTTCGTGTTTCCGCCGTGGGCCGCTGAGCATCCTGGTGGCCGAAGTGTTTTTGCCGACCGTCTGGCAGGTTATCGACCAGACGCCTGATGCTGCCAGGGAGCGCCGCTGATGTATCTGTCGCTGCTCAAATCCTTCAATCGCCTGCACCCTCGGGCGTGGGATTTTATTCAGTTGATGCGCCTCGAAAAGCCCATTGGCATCTACCTGCTGCTGTGGCCGACGCTCTGGGCATTGTGGATCGCAGGCAAGGGCTCGCCTTCGCTGGGCAATGTGCTGATTTTCGTGATCGGTGTCTTCCTGATGCGCGCCGCAGGCTGCGTGATCAACGATTTCGCCGACCGCAAGGTCGACGGTCATGTCAAACGCACCGAACAGCGCCCGCTGGTCAGCGGCAAGGTGACATCGAAAGAAGCGCTGATTCTGTTTGCGCTGCTGGTAGGGCTGAGTTTCGGGCTGGTCCTGCTGACAAACGCGACCACGGTGTGGCTGTCGTTCGGCGGCCTCACGTTGGCCGCGACCTATCCCTTCATGAAGCGCTACACCTATTACCCGCAAGTGGTGCTGGGCGCCGCGTTTTCCTGGGGCATGCCGATGGCGTTCACCGCGCAGGACGGCAACCTCCCTGCCGCAGCCTGGTTGTTGTACATCGCCAATTTGCTGTGGACCGTGGGTTACGACACGTACTATGCGATGACCGACCGCGAGGACGACCTCAAGATTGGCGTAAAGTCCACGGCGGTACTGTTCGGCGACGCTGACCGGGTGATCATTCTCACGCTGCAGGGATTGGCGCTGTTCTGCCTGATGCTGGCGGGTTCGCGGTTTGAACTGGGACTGTATTTCTTTCTCGGACTGGTGGTCGCTGCGGCCTGTTTCGTCTGGGAGTTCTGGTCAACCCGCGACAGGGACCCACACGCCTGCTTCCGGGCTTTCCTGCACAACCACTGGGCCGGCCTGGCGATTTTCGTCGGGATCGTCGTGGATTACGCGATGCGCTGACCCGTGAGGGCCAGCGCAGACGGCTCGAAGTGGATCAGGGTTTGGCAACGTGCCAGACATCGCCTTTGCCATCGCCGGACTTTTCTCCCGCAGCCTTGTCATTCTTGAAGGTGTACAGCGGCTTGCCTTTGTAGACCCACTGCGAGGCGCCGTCGTCACGCTTGATAATGGTCCAGTCTCCCTTGGCCTTGTCGCTGGCCTCAGCCACCAGCGGCGGCCAGTTCACCGCGCATTGGTCGTTGCAGACCGATTTACCGGCAGACGTATCCTTGTCGAAGGTGTAAAGCGTCATGCCTTTGCTGTCGACCAGCACGCCGTCTTTCGTTTCAGCTGGAGACGCGAACGCCATGCCGGATGAGGCCAGCGCAGCCGCCGTCAACAGGCCCAGGAGTGCAGTGGAAAGTTTTGCCATCGGTAGATCCTCTTTTGTTCGTCGTTGCTTCGACATTTCTTGTAGGACAGGGCCGATAGTCTAGCTGGAGCCCAGACTTCTCGCCTCATTCGCATTAACCTGTCACACGACTGCAATAATTCCGTTATCTAATGCGGCCCAAGACAGTTAAATGACATGAGGTTCGAGGCATGGTTGGCAGGAGCATTCTGATCGTCGACGACGAAGCGCCGATTCGCGAAATGATCGCCGTCGCACTGGAAATGGCCGGCTATGACTGCATGGAGGCGGAAAACTCTCAGCAAGCGCACGCCGTCATTGTCGACCGTAAACCCGACCTTATCCTGCTCGACTGGATGCTGCCCGGCACCTCCGGCATCGAGCTGGCGCGCCGACTCAAGCGTGACGAACTGACCGGCGACATCCCAATCATCATGCTGACGGCCAAGGGCGAAGAGGACAACAAGATCCAAGGCCTGGAAGTTGGCGCCGACGATTACATCACCAAACCCTTTTCCCCTCGCGAATTGGTCGCGCGCCTCAAGGCTGTGTTGCGGCGCGCAGGCCCCAACGACGGTGAGTCACCCATCGAAGTCGGTGGCCTGCTGCTCGACCCGATCAGCCATCGCGTCACCATCGACGGCAAGCCTGCGGAAATGGGCCCCACCGAGTATCGCCTGCTGCAGTTCTTCATGACCCACCAGGAACGCGCCTATACCCGCGGGCAATTGCTGGATCAGGTCTGGGGCGGCAACGTTTACGTCGAAGAGCGCACCGTCGATGTGCACATTCGTCGCCTGCGCAAAGCCCTCGGTGATGCCTACGAAAATCTGGTACAAACCGTCCGCGGTACTGGTTACCGTTTCTCCACCAAAAGCTGAACAGGCTTTTGGCGAAGGTCAGCATGACGCTGAAAAACAAGGACGCGTTAATTGAATCAAAACTGGCATGGCACCCTGATACGCCACCTGCTGCTGTTGGTCAGCGCCTCGCTGCTGGCCGGGCTTGTCAGCGGGCATTACGGCGGGTGCCTGGCGATCGGTCTGGGGCTGTACCTGGCCTGGACACTCAAGCAGCTGCTACGCCTGCATGAGTGGTTACGCCACCACACGCCCGATGAGCCACCGCCGGACGGCTATGGACTGTGGGGCGACGTTTTCGACAGCATCTACCATTTGCAACGGCGCGACCAACGCGTGCGCGGGCGCTTGCAGGCGGTCATTGATCGCGTTCAGGAATCGACCGCCGCACTCAGGGACGCTGTCATCATGCTCGACAGCGAAGGCAACCTCGAATGGTGGAACCGCGCCGCTGAAACGCTGCTGGGCCTGAAGACGCCACAAGACAGCGGCCAACCCGTGACCAATCTGGTGCGGCATCCACGCTTCAAAGAGTATTTCGAACAGGCCAATTACGCCGAGCCACTTGAAATTCCCTCACCTGCCAGCGACCGCATGCGCATTCAAATGCTGATCACGCGTTATGGCAACAACGAGCATCTCATGCTCGTGCGTGATGTGACGCGCTTGCATCAACTCGAACAGATGCGCAAAGACTTCGTCGCCAATGTCTCCCACGAGCTCCGCACCCCGCTGACGGTCATCTGCGGCTACCTGGAGACGCTGCTGGACAACGTCGAAGAGGTGAACCCCCGCTGGAGTCGGGCGTTGCAACAGATGCAACAACAGGGTGAGCGCATGCAAACGTTGCTCAACGACTTGTTGCTGCTGGCCAAGCTCGAAGCCACTGACTACCCCTCCGACAACCACCCCGTTGCCATCGCCCCCCTGCTAAAGAGCATCACCCATGACGCTCAGGCGCTGTCAGGCAGCAAGAATCAGCAGATCACGCTGGCCATCGAAGATGAGGTGAGCCTCAAAGGCAGCGAGGCGGAATTGCGCAGTGCCTTCTCCAATCTGATCTTCAACGCGGTGAAGTACACCCCCGCCGACGGCACGATCCGCATCCGCTGGTGGGCGGACGGGCGCGGAGCGCATTTGAGTGTGCAGGATTCAGGCATCGGCATCGACACCAAACACATACCTCGCTTGACCGAGCGCTTTTACCGGGTCGACTCCAGCCGCGCGTCCAACACTGGTGGCACCGGGTTGGGCCTGGCGATCGTCAAACACGTTCTGCTTCGTCATCGCGGCGCGCTGGAGATCAACAGCGTGCTCGGCAAAGGCAGCCTGTTTATCTGCAACTTCGCCCCTGCACAGATGACCAAACCCTAGCAATGGCGCTAGATACCCGCTAGATTGCGCTGCTTGGGCCCTCCATCCGTGAGGGCTCATTTCATCCTTATTTTGAAACGGAACCAGCAAAACTCCATCATGGACCCTTCCCCTGGTATTAACCTGGCTTCACTTTTTGCCGACTTCGGCATGATTCTCTTCGCAATGATTCTGGTCCTGCTCAACGGATTTTTCGTTGCCGCAGAGTTCGCCATGGTCAAACTGCGCTCCACCCGCGTGGAAGCCATCGCCGAGCAAAACGGCTGGCGGGGCCGCATTCTCCGGACGGTACACAACCAACTCGATGCCTATCTGTCGGCGTGTCAATTGGGTATCACCCTCGCGTCGCTGGGGCTTGGCTGGGTCGGTGAGCCCGCTTTCGCGCACCTGCTGGCACCGTTGCTGGAAGCCGCGGGCGTCAGCTCGCCTGAAGTGATCAAAGGCGTATCGTTCTTCACAGCGTTCTTCGTCATCTCTTATCTGCACATCGTGGTCGGCGAGTTGGCTCCCAAATCCTGGGCGATCCGCAAGCCCGAGCTGCTGTCGCTGTGGACCGCTGTGCCGCTCTACCTGTTCTACTGGATCATGTACCCCGCCATTTACCTGCTCAACGCGAGTGCCAACGGCATTCTGCGCATCGCCGGCCAGGGTGAACCGGGGCCTCATCATGAGCACCACTACAGCCGCGAAGAGCTCAAGCTGATTCTGCACTCCAGCCGCGGCCAGGACCCCAGCGACCAAGGCATGCGTGTTCTGGCCTCCGCCGTGGAAATGGGCGAGCTGGAAGTGGTCGACTGGGCCAACTCTCGCGAAGACATGGTCATTCTTTATGCCGATGCGCCGCTCAAAGACATCTTGGCCATGTTCCGCCGCCATAAATTCAGCCGCTACCCCGTGTATGACTCGGAACGCGAGGAGTTCGTTGGGCTGTTGCATATCAAGGACTTGCTCCTCGAACTGGCGGCGCTCGATCACCTTCCCGAGTCGTTCAACCTGTCGGAACTGACCCGTCCGCTGGAACGCGTGTCCAAACACATGCCGCTGTCCCGCCTTCTGGAACAATTCCGCCAAGGCAGTGCGCACTTCGCGCTGGTGGAAGAAGCGGACGGCAAAGTGATCGGCTACCTGACCATGGAAGACGTGCTCGAGGTGCTGGTCGGCGACATTCAGGACGAACACCGCAAGGCCGAGCGCGGCATCCTGGCCTATCAGCCTGGCAAACTGCTGGTGCGCGGCGACACCCCGCTGTTCAAGGTCGAACGGTTGCTGGGCATCGACCTGGACCACGTCGAAGCCGAGACATTGGCGGGCCTGATCTACGACAGCCTCAAGCGTGTGCCTGAGGAAGAAGAAGTGATGGAAGTCGAAGGCCTGCGCATCATCATCAAAAAGATGAAAGGGCCGAAGATCGTGCTGGCGAAGGTGTTGAAGCTGGATTGAGGCAAGGCTTGTTGAAAATCTTTGCCTGTAGCCTTGCGATACGAGTAGCCATGCTCTCCAGCTGTTCGCCACCCCGGCCTTGATCGGGCCGCGGGTGAGGTCGGTGACGACGGCGGTCAGGAGCAATGACACCAACTGCTCTTGGCCGCCAGCCAGTTTGCGGGCTGCTCGTTCGGTTCATTCCTGAATCTTTGCTGCGAAGCCGCCGCAGAGGGGGCAGCCCCACCGGTTTCACACCAAAAGAAAGGTCGGATCAAATCAGGGCGGATTGCTGGGAAGAATGACTCATGCGAATACGTACAGCCTCGCCTCAATTCCCACCCACCGCAAAATTCGGCAGGCTCTGCACCGGCTGAGCGAATTCATACGGAATCGACTCCAGCGCAAGCCCCACGTTGCGCTGTACCACGAAGTGCAGATGCGGGCCGGTGCTGTTGCCGGTATTTCCCGAGCGGCCCAACGGCGTGCCTACTACCACCCGGTCTCCTTCCTTGACGCTGACAGAGCCCTGTTTCAGGTGCAGATAGACGCCCATCGTCCCGTCATCGTGAAGAATCCGCACGAAGTTGCCGGACGGGTTGGCCCCTCGGCCTGACTGGTTGTTCTCCGTTTTGATCACAGTCCCGCTGCGCGCGGCGATGATGGGCGTGCCCTCTGGCATGGCGATATCGATGGCGTAGCGGCTCTTGGCGCCCACATGGCTGTAGGCGCCGTTGGGGCCTTGGCTTATACGAAACGGCCCGCCAATCCAGGGCAGCGGATACCGATATCCCCCGCTGCTGTTCGCGATGCCCCGCACCGGATCTCCCATCGTCGAGCGCAGGCTGGGTTTGTAGGCCATGGCCTTGCTCGGGATCTGCGGGCTGAGGGCAATCAGGCGTTCGTTGCTGCGCGCAGGGAGGGTACGCCGGATGACTTGATCGGTGACACCTATGACGTTCTTGACGCCCGAGAGCCTGAGTTCCACCTCGACCGGCGCGTACAGATCGTTGCGCACGTAAAGGCTGTCCGTGCCCTTGGCCTTCCGGACACTCAAGCGCACTTGGCTGTCGATGCGCTCGACCATGCGCTCACGCAGCTTCATCACCTGCGCGCCGGGCACGGGATGGTCGGTAAACGAAACCACCCCATTGGCGTCGGTATATCGATAGATGGTGACGGCGGCGGCCGATTGCGCAGCCAGCAGGAATGCACACACCACCAGCAAGCGCTCTAACATCTGGATAGGCCTGGCGTTGGAGAACAATGGTCGCCAGCCTAACAGCGATACCGATGAAACGGGACTCAACCGTATCAATCGGTAATAGACGAAGCGTCAAGGAAATCGCGTCAGGGGCGGGCGCCAGGGGTTGTGCAAATTCTATGCAACGCAAAGGGGCGTCTGTCGCGGCAGTCACCCTCGACAGTCCAGCCCCCTATGGATTCAGGCGCTTACGCGCCCGGAACGAAATGCTTCTGCGCAGTACCACGGGCAATCAGACGCGACAAATAATCGAGCTTCTGAGTGTCTTGATCGACAAAGCGGAATGTCAGTTGCAACCAGTCGCTGTCCGGCTTCTGCTCAAACGCTGCAATCGCATGGAGGTAGCCGTTCAGGCGGGCCACTTCAGCGTTCTCTCCTTGCTCAAGATCCAGCACCGCGCCATCGAGGATCTGTGGCAGGACTTCACCGCGACGCACGATGAGTAACGCCTCCTTGAGCGTCAGGGCCTTGATCACGCATTGCTGAGCGCCGCTGGGCAGGCGCAACTGACCTTGCCCTCTGCCAGTCGGGGCAGGGGCAGCTGCAGCGGGCGCAGGCGTGGGTTGGGGCTTGACCAAAGGCTGGGCAGCAGCGGCTGGAGTAGCGGACACCACTTCAGGACGATTACCGGTGAGCGCACCCAACGAATCGTTGGCAAATGCCGCACTGGGGCGGGGCGCACTGCTCATCAGGGCGTCAAGTTTGCCGACTTTGTGCAGCGCTTTTTTCACCTTGGTCAGCAATTGTTCGTTGGTGAACGGCTTGCCAATGAAGTCGGAAACACCCGCCTGAATCGCTTGAATCACGTTTTCTTTGTCGCCACGACTGGTCACCATGATGAACGGCATGGTTTTCAGGCTTTCCTGCTGACGGCACCAAGTCAACAACTCGAGCCCGGACATCTCGGGCATTTCCCAATCGCAGAGCACCAGATCGAACGCTTCCTTGGTCAGCAGTATCTGAGCTTTGCGGCCATTGACCGCATCTTCCAAAGTGATGCCGGGAAAAGCGTTGCGCAGACCTTTCTTGACCAGATCGCGAATGAACGGCGCATCATCCACGACCAACACACTGACTTTACTCATCGACGCTCCTGATGGCGTGTTCACCGCAAATGGCGAGCATATCGCTGGCTGGTGGCCAACTGCCAAATTGTTTGACGACACCGGGACATTGTATTCGCGGGTGACTGAAAAATAGGGAGGCCAGACCGGCTGGCTGCCCAAAAAAAAGCCCGGCGTTCGCCAGGCGTTTTTTCTCAGGCAATATTACTTATCGTCAGGCGAGTCTGGAACATTAGGCATTTCTGCAGACAGCCCTTTGACTTCTTCCTGCATGCGCTTGAGGCCCAGGTGGCGCACATCGGTACCCCGCACCAAATAGATCACGAGCTCAGCGATGTTGCGCGCATGGTCGCCGATACGTTCCAGCGAACGCAGTGCCCAGATCACATTCAGCACGCGTGAAATCGAACGGGGATCTTCCATCATGTACGTGACCAGTTCACGCAGGGCTGTCTTGTACTCGCGGTCGATGTTTTTGTCATACTGCGCCACCGCCAGGGCCAGGTCTGCGTCGAAGCGAGCGAACGAGTCAAGCGCGTCACGCACCATCTTGCTGACCTGATCACTGATGTGGCGGACCTCCACGTACCCTCGCGGCGATTCACCTTCCTCGCACAATTGAATGGCGCGACGGGCGATCTTGGTGGATTCGTCTCCGATGCGCTCCAGATCGATGACCGACTTGGAAATGCTGATGATCAGGCGCAGATCCGAGGCCGCGGGTTGGCGGCGAGCCAGAATGCGCAAGCACTCTTCATCGATGTTACGTTCCATCTGGTTGATGCGATCGTCGACTTCACGAACCCGCTGGGCCAACCCCGAGTCGGCTTCGATCAGTGCGGTCACGGCATCGTTGACCTGCTTCTCGACCAGCCCCCCCATTTCCAGCAGGTGGCTGCGAACGTCTTCCAGCTCAGCGTTGAACTGCTGGGAGATGTGATGTGTATGGCTGTCTTTGATCATGCTGGGTGTCCGTCCGATTGATTGCGCGGTGGTTCAGGGCTGACGAAGCACGTGCTAGCCGTAACGACCGGTTATGTAGTCTTCAGTCTGCTTTTTGGTCGGATTGGTGAACAGCGTATCGGTGTCCCCAAACTCGACTACCTTGCCCATGTGCATGAAAGCGGTGTAATCCGATACACGCGCCGCCTGCTGCATGTTGTGGGTAACGATCACAATGGTGTATCTGGATTTCAGTTCGTAGATCAGCTCTTCGACTTTTAACGTCGAGATCGGGTCGAGCGCGGAGCACGGCTCATCCAACAGCAGGACTTCAGGCTCGACGGCGATGGTGCGTGCGATCACCAGGCGTTGCTGCTGACCACCGGAAAGTCCAAGGGCCGACTCGTGGAGGCGGTCTTTGACCTCCTCCCAAAGGGCCGCGCCCTTCAACGCCCACTCGACCGCTTCATCCAAAGGGCGCTTTTTGTTGATGCCCTGAATGCGCAAGCCATAGACGACGTTTTCATAAATCGTTTTTGGAAAGGGGTTCGGCTTCTGGAACACCATGCCCACGCGACGACGCAACTCGGCAACATCTTCGCCCTTGGTGTTGATGTCACGTCCTTCCAAGCGAATTTCGCCTTGCACACGGCAACCGTCCACCAGATCGTTCATGCGGTTGAAGGTGCGCAGCAAGGTTGATTTGCCGCAGCCAGAGGGGCCGATGAACGAGGTCACGCGCCGTTTCGGAATGTTCATCCGAATATCGAAGAGTGCCTGCTTGTCGCCGTAGAACAGGTCAAGGCCGGGCACTTCCAACGCGATGTCCTCGCCGGCGAAGGCCTGTCCCTGACGCTTGCGCCCCATGGCCGATAGGTTCACGCCGTGCGTCTGTGGATCTTTCTGCATCTCTATCTCGCTTCGGTCTTTGCGGCACGTTTCAAGCCGCAAGCTGCACGTTCGGAAAAGCACGGAGCGGCGTTGAGCCTGCCGCCTGAAGTTTGTCGCTCGCCGCTGCTTCTAGCCGTCCAGCGCACGGTATTTTTCACGGAGCCGGTTGCGAAGCGTCACCGCCGACAGGTTCAGCAGGGCGATCACCAGCACCAACAACAGCGCAGTGGCATACACCAGCGGCCGCGCGGCTTCGACGTTGGGGCTCTGGAAGCCCACGTCGTAGATATGAAAGCCCAAGTGCATGATCTTTTGGTCGAGGTGCAAGTAAGGATAATGACCATCCACTGGAAGGGATGGCGCCAGCTTGACCACCCCTACCAGCATCAGCGGCGCCACTTCACCGGCGGCGCGGGCAACCGCCAGAATCAAGCCGGTCATCATGGCGGGGCTGGCCATGGGCAGCACGATTTTCCAAAGCGTTTCAGCCTGGGTTGCGCCGAGGGCCAGCGAACCTTCACGCAAGGACAAGGGAATACGGGCCAAGCCCTCTTCGGTGGCCACGATCACCACCGGCACCGCGAGCAAGGCCAAGGTCAGCGACGCCCACAGCAGGCCGGGCGTGCCGAAGGTCGGTGCCGGCAGCGCTTCAGGGAAGAACAGCCGATCCAGCGAGCCGCCGAGTACGTAGACAAAAAAGCCCAGGCCGAAGACGCCGTAGACGATGGCCGGCACGCCCGCGAGGTTGTTCACGGCGATGCGGATCAGCCGCGTCACCGGCCCTTGCCGCGCATACTCACGCAGGTAGACTGCCGCCAGCACGCCGAACGGAGTGACGACCACGGCCATGATCAACGTCATCATGACGGTCCCGAAGATCGCCGGGAAAATGCCACCCTCGGTGTTGGCCTCGCGCGGATCGTCGCTGAGGAACTCCCCCAACTTCATGAAATAGAAGCCTAGCTTCGATGTCACGCTCATCGCGTTGGGTCGATAGGCGTGAACGACTTTGCCAAGGTTGATTTCGACTTCCCTGCCGCTGGCATCCCGCGCCGTCAGGCTGTCGCGCCCGACCTCGGCGCGCAATGCGCTCAAGCGGGACTCGACCTGCTTGTAGTGCGCCTCGTATTCGGCGCGCTCGGCCGCCATGTCAGCTTGTGCTTCGGGTCCTAGCTGGCCGTCGAGCTCCAGCTTGCGCGCTCGCAGGCGCAGCCGTTCGATACCGTGGTTGATGGCACCGATGTCCGTCTTCTCGAGACTGCCGAGTTCCTCGGAAATGCGCTGTGCACGTTGAAGACGCGCCTGAAGTTGCGGCCATGCGGCGTCACCGTCGGCGACCACGTGGCCATTTTCTTTTACGTTGACCAGGTAGCCGTAGAAATTGCCCCATTCGCGCCGTTCGAGTGTCATCACGTCGGCAGGCGTGCTTTGCTCCGTCAGCCACTCCCCCACGACCCAGTTGAAATCGCTGGGATTGAGATCGCGGTTACCGACTTTGAACAAGTCTCGTGTCATGAACTCCGGGCCCTGGTCAGGCACGGGCAGCCCGGCACTCTTCAAGCGTGCGCGCGGCACCTCTTCGGTCTGCACCCACTCCCCCACCAGCTTCTGAGGTGCCTGACCCGGCACCGCATAGGTGGCGGAGAGTACGTCCGCCGGCCAAAAGTGCCCAAGCCCCCGCACGGCAATGATGGCCAGCAAACCGATCGTCATGATGACCGCGATCGATACGGCACCCGCGCTGATCCACACACCGGGGGCGCCACTTTTGAACCAGGTCTTGAGGGAGGTCTTTTTCATTTGTACCTGCCCTAGAAAGACGAATACTGCTTGCGCAAGCGCTGACGAATCAGCTCTGCCAAGGTGTTCATGACAAAGGTAAACGTCAGCAGGACCAGCGCAGCGAGGAACAACACCCGATAATGGCTGCCGCCGACTTCCGATTCCGGCATCTCCACCGCGACGTTGGCCGCTAGAGTGCGCATGCCTTCGAACAGGCTCATGTCCATGATCGGGGTGTTGCCCGTGGCCATGAGCACAATCATGGTTTCGCCCACGGCGCGGCCCATACCGATCATCAGCGCCGAAAAAATACCCGGGCTGGCGGTGAGGATCACCACCCGCATCAGCGTCTGCCAAGGTGTCGCACCCAACGCCAGCGAGCCATGGGTCAAACTGCGTGGCACGCTGAATACGGCATCTTCGGCAATCGAATAGATGTTGGGGATGACAGCAAAACCCATGGCAAGACCGACCACCAGGGCGTTGCGCTGGTCATAAGGGATGTCCAGGTAGTGCGTGATCCACGAGCGCATGTCGCCATCGAAGAACCAGTTCTCCAAGTGCGAACTCATGCTCAGTGACAACCAGCCCACCAGCAGAATGACCGGGATCAGAATCGCACTTTCCCACCCATCGGGGACACGCAGGCGAATTGAATCGGGCAAACGCGACCAGAGAAACCCCGCCACCACGATACCGATGGGCGTGAAGATCAAAAGGCTGAAGATGCCCGGCAGATGCCCTTCGATGTAGGGCGCCAGGAACAAGCCGGCGAAGAAGCCAAGGATGACCGTCGGCATGGCTTCCATCAGTTCGATTACCGGTTTGACTTTGCGACGCATGCCCGGCGCCATGAAATACGCCGTGTAGATCGCCGCCGCCACGGCCAGCGGAGCCGCGACCAGCATGGCGTAGAGCGCAGCTTTCAGCGTGCCATAGGTCAGCGGTGCGAGGCTGAGTTTGGGCTCGAAGTCACTGCTCGAAGCCGTGGATTGCCAGATGTACTTGGGCTCGTCGTAATTCTCGTACCAGACCTTGTCCCACAACGCACTCCAAGAGATTTCCGGATGTGGGTTTTTCAGGGTCAGAGGCAGCAACTTGCCGCCGTCTTCGACCAAGACGCGGTCTGCACGAGGGGACAGCGCCATGATCGCCGGGCCGCTTGCTACCGGCTCGATCAACAGCGTGCGGTGGGCAGTACTGTGAAACACGCCGAGCCCGCCAGCGGTGTCCATGGCGATAAAGCCCTTGCGACGCTGTTCAGCGACGATCTGCGCGATCGGCGCGCCGCTCATCTTGAAATCCCGGATGTGTTGCAGGCGCATTTCGCCGTCCACATCACGCGCCATGAACCACTGAGCAATGTTGCCTCTGGAATTGCCGATCATCAGCGAGATACCACCGACCAACTGGGCGCTGGCCGTGGTCTCGGCACTGGCATCCTCGAGCAGCTTGTAGCGCCCGTTGAGGGTACGGTCCTCGAGGCTGAAGACATCGGCTTGAGCGCGCCCATTGATGACATACAGCCATTGCTGACGCGCATCGATGTAGATCGCCTTGACCGTTGACGAGAGTTGCGGAAGGTCGATTCGGCTTTGACGATGGGCCACTTCACCGGTCAGGGGATTTTCGGTCTGTGTCAGCGACCGCACGTGCAGTTCGGCACCGGTCGCGCCTGCGAGCATCAGCGTGGTGTCGCTCGCGTTGAGGCTGACGTGTTCCAGCGCACGCCCCTGCGCGTCGAGCGTGATCGGGGTTTCGCCATACGGGAAGGTCACAGCCGGGGTGATGGTTTTCTTGTTCTCGGGGTAGCTGATCGGGTAACCGTGCTTGAACACGAGCACTCGGCCATCGGACAGCCCAACCGCCACCAATGCCTTGCCCGGCTGATCCTGGGCCACAGAGGTTGCGTGTACCCCGGTCGGGATCGGCAATCGCACGCGGGAAAGCTCACTGCCATCCCGGGTGTCGAAGAACAGGACCTCACCCTGGTCAGAGACTCGCATGCCGACCAGATTCTGCTCCTCGAGCGTCAGAAGCATCGCTGCGCCGGCGCCCTGTTCCCAAGCTGGGCTTTGCGCCGTCGATGCAGTCAGTGTCGCGCCCTGGAAAAGCGGCAGCACCACGTAGGCCAGATAAAAGAAGATCAACGTGATCGCCGCAAGAACGGCCAGGCCACCCAGCAAGACGTACCAGCGCGTCAGACGGTCCTTGAGCGCACGGATACGACGCCTGCGTTGCATCTGCGGCGTATTGAAATCAATACGCTCAGGTGGGGACTTCTCGATCATCGATGAATTGGCCAAATCATTCATGCGCACACCCTAGCGGCAATGTATGACAGATACATGACAGCATGGTGACGCAAACAAGCCCGTCGCCCCGGAACCGTGGCAACGGACTGCTCATATTTCGCAAGCCTCGATCCGTAAGGCCCTCTACTCCATGCAGGACGAACCTCTCGCCCTGCATCCGGGTTGTCCAGGCAGCGATGCGCGCTACCGTTTTTGTAGCCCCAGATCAGCCAGCGTCTTGTCGACAACCTTGGCTGGTAAAGGAATGTACCCGTCTTTCATGACAACTTCCTGACCTTGTCGGGACAAGACCAGTTTGACGAACTCCGCTTCCAGCGGGTTCAGCGGTAAGTTAGGGGCCTTGTTGACGTAGACATAAAGAAAGCGCGCCAGCGGATAAGTCCCATTGAGCGCATTGGCTTCGTTGTCCTCGATGTAGGTATCGCCTTGCTTGCGCGCCAGCGGTACGGTTCGCACGCTGGAGGTTTTGTACCCGATACCGGCGTAACCGATCCCGTTCAACGAGTTGCTGATCGAACTGACCACCGAGGCGGAGCCTGGCTGCTCGTTGACATTGGGTTTGAAATCGCCCTTACACAGCGCAGCCTCCTTGAAGTACCCATAGGTACCCGACACTGAGTTACGGCCAAACAGCTGAATCGACTTGCCTGCCAGGTCGCCGGTCACTCCCACGTCTGCCCACGTCTTGGCCTCGGCCTTGGCGCCGCACAGGCGCGTGGCCGAGAAGATGGCGTCCACTTGCTGCAACGTGAGGCCTTTGATGGGGTTGTCCTTGTGTACGAAGATCGCCAATGCATCCACTGCCACAGGAATGGCCGTGGGTTTGTAGCCGTATTTCTGCTCGAAGGCCGATACTTCGCCATCTTTCATTTTGCGACTCATGGGCCCGAGCGTCGCGGTTCCCTCGGTCAGCGCGGGGGGTGCAGTCGATGAGCCGGCGGCTTGAATCTGAATATTCACCGCGGGATATTCCTGCTTATAAGCTTCAGCCCACATCGTCATCAGGTTGGCCAATGTGTCGGAACCGACGCTGGACAGGTTGCCCGACACTCCGGAGGCTCTTTTATAGGAACTGATCGCGGGATCCACTGCGGCGCTCGTATGAACGGCTGCCAAACTGGCTGCAAGGAGGCTGATTGCAGCCATCATACGTTTGAGTCTCATGCCGGCTCCTGGCGAAGTTTCAGGTGGGCCCGATGGAGGGCCATGTGACCACTCTATGACCAGATTGTGACAGGCATATGAATGAGCCGTCAGGCGCGCTCGCCATCCACTCTGACCCTGCAGTCAGTCAGCGATGGCTATTCAGCGCACGTTTGCTCGACGCTTCTTACGAATGAAGCTCAATGACGACAAAAAAAGGCAAGCCCTGAACGTTTCGCTGCGGCACCCAGCACGGGGAGTAACGGGACCCGTTTCATCATCGCGGGTCACCGCCAAATGCTGGCGCGGCCTCGCGGGCAGGGGCTGCCCGCGAACCGTCGTCTTTTTACTGAATCCGCTTGCTCTTCAGCAGGTACAGCCCAATCACCATTCCCAACCCGCACAGGATCGCCACGTACCACGCGGGGCCCATGGGGTTGGCTTTGAGCATCAGCGTGACCACCATCGGCGTCAGCCCGCCGAAGATGGCGTATGCCAGGTTGTAAGAGAACGACAACCCTGAGAAACGCACGACAGGCGGAAAGGCCTTGACCATCACGAACGGCACCGCGCCGATGGTGCCGACGAACAGCCCGGTCAACGCGTAAAGCGGGTACAGCCAGTCGGGGTAGGCCCCGACGGTGTGGTAGAAGGTCCAAGACGTGACCAGCAGCCCGAGTGAGCCAAGGAGAAAGACCAGCCCCGCGCCGAAACGATCCGCCAGAGCGCCTGCGCCGATGCAGCCCAGGCTGAGCATGACGATGGCCAGGCTGTTGGCTTTCAATGTTACCGCAGGCGCGAAGCCATGCAGGGTTTGAAGGAGGGTGGGCGTCATGAGGATGACGACGACAACGCCTGCCGAGAGCAGCCAGGTCAATGCCATCGAAAGTACGACCGCGCCGCGATGATCACGCAGCACGGCTTTGAGTGGGACTTCTTCAGCCAGTTGCTTGCGCAATTGCAGTTCGGCGAACACCGGCGTCTCGTGGAGCCAGCGGCGCAGGTAAACCGACATCAGACCAAACACGCCACCGAGAAGGAAAGGAATGCGCCAGGCGTAGTCCGAAACCTCAGCAGGCGTGTACAGGCTATTGATCCAAGTGGCTACCAACGAGCCGAGCAGAATGCCGGCCGTCAAACCGGACGTCAGGGTGCCACAGGCGTAACCGACGTTACGTGAAGGAACGTGCTCGGAAACGAATACCCACGCCCCGGGCACTTCGCCACCAATCGCCGCGCCCTGAATGACGCGCATCAGCAACAGCAGCATCGGCGCCCAGATGCCAATTTGAGCGTACGTCGGCAGCAGGCCCATGATGAGCGTAGGGAGCGCCATCAGAAAGATGCTCAGAGTGAACATTTTCTTGCGGCCAAGCAGGTCGCCAAAGTGGGCCATGACGATCCCACCTAACGGACGGGCCAGATAGCCGGCTGCAAAAATGCCAAACGTTTGCATCAAACGCAGCCATTCCGGCATGTCCACAGGAAAAAACAGCTTGCCGACGACGGCGGCGAAGAAGACGAAAATGATGAAGTCGTAAAACTCCAGCGCGCCGCCCAAGGCGGAAAGCGACAGCGTTTTATAATCGTTGCGAGTCAGCGGGCGCGACGGCGCGACACTGGAAGACACAGAGGACATGACAATGGCTTCTCTTTTGAGGCTCTCTTGGGCGAATGATCAACAGTCAGGCAGCCGCGGATAACAGCTGTGCACGCTATTTATCGTCTCGAAGAGGTAATCGGGCATCAAAATTGCGTGCCAATGTCGGCGCAGTACGCCAAATCGGTTCGGCACGATAGCAAATTGCGCGCTGATGCACATGGATTGCAACGCACACCGGGCAAAATGGGCACCCAGCGGTCGTTTCGTGAAACATCGATCGATATACTGGCCAGCCGCGACTCAGTCGGTCTTTGAAGGAAATTGTGCGAAGCCATTTAACCAAGTCGTCTTCGCAGAGTTTCCCTGACAATGAATTGAAGACTTGGGTTCTTTACGAACCCGGCGCGTTATGGGTCCGAGGCCCCTCGACAATGAATGAACTTGAACAAGAAGATCCTATTCCGCAGGGCGATCTGGCGCTGCAAATCACTGCACTTCCGCGTGAAACCAATGGCTTTGGCGATATCTATGGCGGCTGGCTCGTCGCGCAGATGGACCTGGCAGGCACGGCCATGGCCAGCAAGGTGGCGGGTGGCCGGGTCGCCACAGTTGCCATCGACCGCATGGCCTTTCTGGTGCCAGTGGCCGTAGGGGCGCAGTTGTCGTTCTACACCCAGACCCTCGAAATCGGCCGTAGCTCGATTCAGATGATGGTCGAGGTCTGGAGCGACGACCCATTGTCCAGTGAGTGGCGCAAAGTGACCGAGGCGGTCTTCGTCTTCGTGGCCATCGACGGCAGCGGTCGTACCCGATCGGTCCCGGCCCGGCGCTGACCTACAAACGGGAACGGAACCGTCGCACTTGGCAGCACGCAGTAAACTCATCAAGCTTGGCACAGTCTGATTCAGTCACTGTCCTTTGAGTGAGTATTCCTCTATGCCTACGCCAGAAGTCGAATCCATCCAGCTCGGCGAGCTCAACTGCTGGCGTATTCGCCACGGCCAGGCCGAATTGGTGGTGGCCCAACAGGGCGCGCACATCGTCAGCTATCAGGTCGACGGCGACGAACCGCTGATCTGGTCCAACCCGAACGCGGTGTACAAGCACGGCAAGGCGATTCGCGGCGGCATGCCCATCTGCTGGCCATGGTTCGGCAACTTCCAGCGCAACCCGCAGAGCGTCCAGGCGATGCGACGCAGCAGCGAGCCTGCGAACGCCCATGGTGAAGTCCGTGCGATTGACTGGGAACTGATGGGCATGGGTGAAGACGGCGAGGCCCTGATCATCGAATTCATCCAGCCCAAAGCCGAGGGTCATCTACCGGGCTGGCCACACGTGGTCGGCGTGAAGCTGCAGATTCGCATGGATATCGCCCTGAACGTCAGTCTGGCCAGCTTCAACGCAGGCGACCATGACGTCACGCTGAGCCAGGCACTGCACACCTACTTTGCCGTCAGCGACGTGCATCAGATCAGCATTCAGGGTCTGGATGGCGTCAGCTACCTCAACACGCTGGAAAGCTGGGAAAAGCAGAATGTCCAAGCGGGTGACATCAGGTTCACTGGCGAAACGGACCGTATCTATCAAGACACACCCGCCCGGGTATCGATCATCGACCCCGCCTGGAAACGTCGTATCGAAATCCAGACTCAGGGTTCTAAGTCGTCGGTGGTCTGGAATCCCTGGGTCGAGAAGACGAAAACCTTCAGCGACATGGGCGCCGATGATTGGACGGGCATGGTCTGTGTCGAAACCGCGAATGTCATGACCGACGTGGTGACACTCAAGCCGGGCAACATGCATGTGATGGGTGTGAGCCTGTGGGCCGAGCCCCTGACTGACGATTGATAGCGAGTTTGCGACGCTCTGTGGGCGTGAGCCTTTCACCCCCACAGCCGCGTGGATCCTGACCGTGTTCCTGACTGAACGGGTGTTCTACAGGTCGGCCTCGGTCACCACCCGCACCTTCGACGCATCCAGCGCATAGGCCGCATCGGCCAAATCGTTGCTGACCTTCTCGATTTTCAATGTGCCAACGACCCAAAGCGGCGTGTAGATGTCCTCGATCTTCAAGCCTTTCGGATAGCGCACCAGCACCAACTGATTGGGCGGGGGTGGGGGCACGTGGATGCAGGCGCCCGGATATGGGACGAGGAAAAACAGGGTGCTGTGCCCCTTCGCGTCGGCCTCCAACGGCACTGGATAGCCGCCCAGCCGGATGGTTTTACCATCCATCGCAGCCACGGTCTTGGTTGAATACATCACGGCGGGCAAGCCTTTGCTCTGCTTCAATCCCCCCTTGCTGTTGAACGTGCCTTGGGCTTCGGGCGAGTTGTGATCGATCTCAGGCATGGCTTCGAGAGCTTTTTGATCCGACTTGGGCATCAGTTCGAGCCAGTCGGTTTCAGGGAGCTCGGCCGCGTGGGCCAGTCCGCAAACCAGCAGGAAGGAGAGGAGGAGAAGACGACGCATTGATGTGCTCGGCAGGGGAAAGATGCCGCGCATTCTAGCCCCCCGCGCGCCGATCGCGCAGAGGGCCGGAACGGATTTCATCTCTTTTTGATCAGGCCGTAAATCACCAGCAGGACAATCGCGCCGACCAGCGCGCCAAGGAAGCCTGCGCCTTCGCCCGCCTGATAGATCCCCAGTGCCTGACCACCATAGGTTGCCACCAGAGAACCGGCGATACCCAGAATGATGGTCATGATCCAGCCCATCCTGTCGTCGCCCGGCTTCAGAAAGCGCGCCAGCAGCCCCACGATCAAGCCGATGAAAATGGTTCCGATGATGCCCATGCCATGTCCCTCTGTTCAGTGAATAAGCCAAAGCCTAGACGGCAATTGGCAACACGCTATCTGAGGGGTGTGGGAGATGAATGGTTCAACACGATTCCACACACGAACCTGTAGGACCGCACTTATCCCCCGACTGCGGTGTAGCTGTACCCCTTGCGGGGACTGACACACTGCAGTCGCGGGCAAGTGCGCTCCTACAGGCGGCTCGCGGGGTGATCAGTTTTTGATCAGCGCTTCGACAAGCTTCACCTGACGATCCAGCGTCGCACGGTCCTGGCTGCGCACGGTGGCATGCCCTACCTTGCGACCGGCCTTGAACGCCTTTCCGTAGTGGTGCAAATGGCAGTCATCGACCGCGATGACGCTTTGCACTGCAGGCACTTCACCAATGAAGTTGATCATCGCGCTCTCTCCCACTTTGGCCGTCGAACCCAATGGCAGACCGGCCACAGCCCGCAGGTGGTTTTCGAACTGACTGCACTCGGAGCCTTCAATGGTCCAATGGCCGGAGTTGTGGACGCGCGGCGCGATTTCGTTGGCTTTCAGGCCACCGTCGACTTCAAAGAACTCGAAGGCCAGTACGCCGACGTAATCCAGTTGATTGAGCACGCGACCGGCATAATCTTCGGCCAGCGCCTGCAACGGGTGATCGGTGCTGGCGATCGACAGGCGCAAGATGCCACTGTCGTGGGTGTTGTGCACCAGCGGGTAAAAGCGGGTTTCGCCATCACGGGCGCGCACGGCGATGAGCGAGACCTCACCGGTGAACGGCACGAAACCTTCCAGCAGGCACGGCACGCTGCCCAGTTCGGCAAAGGTGCCGACCACATCCTCGGGCGTGCGCAGGACCTTCTGGCCCTTGCCGTCATAGCCCAAGGTCCGGGTTTTGAGGACCGCAGGCAGGCCGAGAGCGGCGACGGCATTGTCCAGATCTACCTGAGACTGAATATCGGCGAACGCAGGCGTTGGAATGCCCAGGTCCTTGAACATGCTCTTTTCGAACCAGCGGTCGCGAGCGATGCGCAGCGCTTCAGCGCTCGGGTAAACGGGCACGAACTGCGAGAGAAAGGCCACGGTTTCGGCAGGAACGCTTTCGAATTCGAAGGTCACCAGATCCACTTCGTCAGCCAGCTGGCGCAGGTGGTCCTGATCGCCGTAATCGGCACGCAGGTGCTCGCCGAGAGCGGCTGCACAGGCATCCGGCGCCGGGTCGAGAAACGCGAAGTCCATTCCCAGCGGTGTACCCGCCAAGGCCAACATGCGGCCTAACTGGCCGCCACCGATTACGCCGATTTTCATGAAAACCTCAGGCCTCGCGTGGGTCTGGATTGTCCAGAACGCTGTCTGTCTGCTCAGTGCGGAATTTTTTCAGCACTGCATGGAATTGCGGGTGCTTGGCGCCCAGGATGCTGGCGGACAGCAACGCGGCGTTGATCGCCCCTGCCTTGCCAATCGCCAGCGTCGCAACCGGGATGCCCGCAGGCATCTGCACAATGGACAACAGGGAGTCCACGCCCGAAAGCATCGAGGACTGAACCGGAACGCCCAATACCGGCAAGTGGGTCTTGGCCGCGCACATGCCCGGCAAGTGCGCAGCGCCGCCGGCACCCGCGATGATCACCTCGATGCCACGGGCCTCGGCCTCTTCGGCGTACTGGAACAGCAGATCCGGCGTGCGGTGAGCCGAAACCACTTTGACTTCGTACGGAATGCCGAGCTTTTCCAGCATGTCGGCGGTGTGGCTAAGGGTGGACCAATCGGACTTGGAGCCCATGATCACGCCAACCAGTGCGCTCATCGTCGTGCCTCTTCATCGGGCGCCCGTAGGCGCGTCTAAAAACAACAAGCCACGCGGGAGGACCGGCGTGGCTTGTTGTACGAATGCTGACCAGTGCAACCGGCCAAAGGCCGCGCAGTATACCGCAATGAAACGGGTTTGAAAGATGGCCGGCGACCACCCGTCAACTGCACGGCCCGTTTGCCATTTCCAGCTCAGGTTGTGGAAAAAACCGACCGGCTCTTAGGCATTGGCTGACCGACACCGCCTTTGGCAGATGTTGAGCTTAAGACGCTTCAACCCCAACCCTTCTCAAGGACGAGAACCTACTATGCAGAATTTCATCGCAACCCTCACCGCAACCCTGCTCGTCTGGGCCTCGGCCCATATGGCTGTGGCAGCCGAAAACCATGACGAACCGGAAAAGCTGCCGATCGTCTTGACGCTGTTCCTGCACGACGAACTGACGGACCAGGCGCTCAAGGCACTCAATAACGAGTATCTGGACTGGTTCACTGACGATCTGGAATACATCACCGGCAGGAAGGTCGACATCGTTACGGTTGCTCGCAAGCCCGGCTATACGGACTTCGACTATCGCCTGGGCGATGCGGACAAGTCGATTCAGGAGTGGGATCAACGTGTCATCGATTATGTCGTCTCTGAGCAGAAGCCTCGTGACAAGCGCCACAAATACCTGCTCATCACCCGTGACAAGCTGACACTCTTCACGCAAGGCATCGCAAGATTTGGCGGACGCTCCGCCATCGCGTCGATGACAGCCTATCGCACCATTGCGCATGAAGTCGGACATACGCTCGGCGCCTCACACAGCGACGGCGAATTCCTCGCCACCGCAGCCCCAGCACCCTGCATCACCAACATGTTCATCGAGGACGTATTCTTCCTCAAAAACTGCTACCGGTACGGTGACCGTTCCGCACAGGCCATCAGAAACTACCTGCGCGAAACCCCATGATGCTCGGTTCGGGTGTCCTGATCATTGAACCGTTTCGCTGGTCAGGGCCGCCGTTTCCAACTTGCGCCACAGCAACCGCACGTTGGCCTTGCGTACCAATGCACAGCGGTACAAGCGAATCTCCAGCGGTACATGCCATTGCGGCCCCCCACAGACCACCAACTCGCCCCGCTCCAGTTCGGCAGCGATGGAAAGTCGCGGCACCCATGCGATGCCTAAGCCTTGAAGTGCCATGCCCTTTAGGCTGTCGGCCATGGCCGTTTCGTAAACGGTGGTGAAGCGCAGCGCCCGCTGACGCAACAGCAAGTTCACCGAACGCCCGAGAAATGCGCCCGCGCTGTACGCCAGCAGCGGGACGCTCTGGTCGCCTTCCAGGTCGAACAGGGGCTTGCCGTCGGCATCCGCCGAGCAAACGGGGAGCATTTCGGTCATGCCCAGGTGCAGCGAAGGGAAGATTTCGGCGTCCATTTGCAGCGCCGCGTCCGGATCGTAAAACGCCAGCATCAGGTCACAGCCTCCTTCGCGCAAGGCATGCACCGCGTCGCCCACGTTAGTGGCGACCAGCCGCGTGGCGATGTTCAAGCCCTCGTTGCGCAACTGGGCGATCCAACGAGGGAAAAAACTCAACGCCAGCGAGTGCGCGGCGGCAATCTGCATCACCTCCCCCTGCCCACTTTCCAGATGATGCAGATGGCGCAACACCTCCCCGAGTTGATCGACCACCGTCCGTGCCGTGACCAGGAAGAGTTGCCCCGCTGCCGTCAGCTCGATGGGCGTGCGGGAGCGGTTGACCAGCGTCAGGCCGAGGGCGGCTTCCAGGCTGCGAATTCTTCGGCTGAACGCCGGTTGCGTAACGAACCGGCGCTCCGCCGCCTGCGAAAAGCTCCGGGTCGCTGCCAACGCACTGAAGTCTTCCAGCCATTTGCTTTCAAGGTTCATGGTCATCTCCAGAGCACGACGACGCGGGAGCATGTCCAGCGTCGGCGGATAAGCCATCCGGGGCAGAAATAGGTTCGGTACATGCCTGACGCACGCGCTTCATGCCTCACGCGTCACATCAGCATTATGCCGTTTGTGCATAGGCTAGCGCGCAACAGCATTGGTTCGCAATCGCTCACAGGCCTAGTATTCAAGGCGTTCCGGCTTAGTCCGTGTCTCTCCTGAGAGTTTCTCTATCATGTCCTGCGCTGCATCGTTCCGCATCGAAAAAGACCTGCTTGGCACCCTCGAAGTCCCTGCCGATGCTTATTTCGGCATCCAGACCCTGCGCGCAGTGAACAACTTCCACTTGTCGGGCGTACCGCTCTCGCACTACCCGAAACTGGTGGTCGGCCTGGCAATGGTCAAGCAGGCAGCTGCGGATGCGAACCACCGTCTGGGCCACTTGAGCGACGAGAAACACGCCGCGATCAGCGAAGCCTGCGCTCGCATCATCCGCGGGGATTTTCACGATCAGTTCGTGGTGGACATGATCCAGGGTGGCGCGGGCACGTCCACCAACATGAATGCCAACGAAGTGATCGCCAACATCGCCCTCGAAGCGATGGGCCGAGCCAAGGGCGAATACAAATACCTGCACCCAAACAACGACGTAAACATGGCGCAGTCGACCAACGACGCTTACCCGACCGCCATTCGCCTGGGTCTGCTGCTGGGCCACGATGCCTTGCTCGCCAGCCTCGACAGCCTGATTCAGGCATTCGCCGCCAAAGGGCAGGAGTTCGCCCATGTGCTGAAAATGGGCCGCACCCAGCTGCAAGACGCCGTACCGATGACCTTGGGTCAGGAATTCCGTGCCTTCGCGACTACCCTGACCGAGGACCTCAACCGCCTGCGCAGCCTGGCACCCGAGTTGCTGACCGAAGTGAACCTGGGCGGTACCGCCATCGGCACCGGCATCAACGCCGACCCTGGCTATCAGCACCTGGCGGTCGAGCGCCTGGCGATCATCAGCGGCCAGCCGCTGGTGCCGGCGGCGGACCTGATCGAAGCGACCTCCGACATGGGTGCGTTCGTGCTGTTCTCCGGGATGCTCAAGCGCACTGCGGTCAAGCTGTCGAAGATCTGTAACGACTTGCGCCTGCTGTCCAGCGGGCCACGCACCGGCATCAACGAGATCAACCTGCCAGCGCGCCAACCGGGCAGCTCGATCATGCCGGGCAAGGTCAACCCGGTGATTCCCGAAGCGGTGAACATGTGCGCCTTCGAAATCATGGGCAACGACCTGGCGCTGACTGTGGCGGCCGAAGGTGGCCAGTTGCAGTTGAACGTGATGGAACCGTTGATCGCTTACAAAATCTTCGACTCCATCCGCCTGTTGCAACGCGCCATGGACATGCTGCGCGAACATTGCATCGTCGGCATCACGGCCAATGAGCAACGGTGCCGTGAACTGGTCGAACACTCGATCGGGCTGGTCACCGCACTGAACCCTTACATCGGTTACGAGAACGCGACCCGTATCGCCCGCGTCGCGCTGGAAACAGGCCGCGGAGTGCTCGAACTGGTGCGCGAAGAAGGCCTGCTGGACGAGGCAATGCTTGCCGACATTCTGCGCCCCGAGAACATGATTGCTCCGCGACTCGTGCCACTGAAGGCTTGATCGCGAGGTGACCGCAATGTCTGCAACACGATCACCAGGCTGAGGGTCTAGACACCCCTCACCCTTTTGAGGGCCGGAAGAACATGCTTCCAGGCCCTTTTTTTTACCTGCCGATTTTTCGGACCAGCACCACCAGACAGCCATACGCCGGGGTAGACCGTCCGTCCCCCGCCGAACGAAATGGGTTCAAAAGCAGAAACGTTTTACAGACTCCAATAACGCGCATCGGTATAGTGCGCCCCCTCTAAAAAAGCGAGGAAACATCAATGCTTGAAGTCATCAACGACTTCCTTTCGGGAAAACTGCTGATCGTGCTCATTGTCGGGCTCGGTGGATATTTCACGATTCGCTCGCGTTTCGTTCAATTACGTCATTTTGCGCACATGTTCGCGGTTTTTAGGGAAAGCTTGCGTAGCAGCTCAGGCCAATTGAGTTCCTTTCAGGCACTGATGCTGAGCCTCGCCGGACGCGTGGGCGCGGGCAATATCGCGGGTGTGGGTATCGCCGTGACCCTCGGCGGACCTGGCGCGGTGTTCTGGATGTGGGTGACCGCCCTCGTCGGCATGGCCAGCAGCTTTTTCGAGTGCGCGCTCGGTCAGCTCTACAAACGTTGCGATTCCGAAGGCCAGTATCGAGGCGGCCCGTCGTTCTACATCCAGCACGGCCTGGGCAAGCGCTGGCTCGGAATGGTCATGGCGGTCCTGCTGCTGGTGACCTTCGGCTTTGCATTCAACGGCCTGCAATCCCACGCGGTGACGCATTCGCTGAACAGTGCATTTGGAGTTTCGCCCGGTTACGCGGGTATCGCACTGGCCGTGTTGCTGGGCCTGGTGTTCATCGGCGGCATCAAACGAATCGCCGCGGTTGCTGACCTGCTGGTACCTGTCAAGACGCTGGTTTACATCGGTGTGACGCTGTACGTGATCGGCGTGCAGTTCGAACACGTCCCACACATGCTGATGACCATCGTCAAAAGTGCATTCGGTATGGATGAGGTGTTCGGCGGCCTGGTGGGCAGCGCTATCGTCATGGGCGTGAAACGTGGCGTGTTCGCCAACGAGGCGGGCCTCGGCAGCGCCCCGAACGTCGCTGCGGTGGCAGAGGTTCAGCACCCGGTGGCGCAAGGCGTGGTTCAGGCGTTCAGCGTTTTCCTCGACACCTTCGTCATCTGCACCTGCACCGCGTTGCTCATTCTGCTTTCCGGTTTCTACACACCGGGCTTCGAAGGCGACGGTATCGCGTTGACGCAAAACTCGCTGGCAGCCGTCGTGGGCGACTGGGGCAAGTTGTTCATCAGCGTTGCCCTGGCCCTGTTCGTGTTCACCTCGATTCTCTACAACTACTACCTGGGCGAAAACAGCCTGCGCTTCCTGGTTGGAGAGAGCAAAAAGGCTCTGATCAGCTATCGCGCATTGGTGTTGGCATTGATTCTGTGGGGCGCGGTGGAAGACCTCGGTACCGTGTTCGCCTTTGCCGACATCACCATGACCCTGCTGGCGTTCGTGAACCTGATCGCGTTGGCAATGCTGTTCAAGATCGGTTTGCGTATCCTGAACGACTACGATGCGCAGCGTAAGGCCGGCGTCAAAACGCCCGTGTTCGACTCCAGCCAGTTCCCGGATCTCGACCTGGACCTGAACGCCTGGCCCAAGCCTGGTCATCAGAAGCCTGCTGGCCAATCCGCGTCGGCCACTGGCGAAGCCGCCGCCAACGCACGCTAATCATCTGAAGTCAGCCCAGGGAGACATCCATGAATCGCGAAAACGCCACACCGGCCCGGCACGTGATGGTGCTCTACACCGGTGGCACCATCGGGATGCAAGCCAGCGAGAACGGCTTGGCGCCCGCCTCCGGTTTCGAAGCAAGGATGGCTGAACAACTGGCCGCCTTGTCCGGCGAAGTGTTCGCGCAATGGCAGTTTCACGAGATGTCCCCTTTGATCGACAGCGCCAACATGACGCCCGCCTACTGGCAGCGTCTGCATGAAGCGGTGGTCGATGCCGTCGATGCCAAAGGCTGCGACGCGGTGCTGGTGCTGCACGGCACCGATACCCTGGCCTACAGCGCGGCGGCTATGAGCTTCCAACTGCTCGGCTTGAATGCGCCAGTGGTATTCACCGGCTCGATGCTGCCCGCCGGCGTACCGCAGAGCGATGCCTGGGAGAACGTCACCGGCGCTCTGCAGGCGCTGGGGGACGGGCTACCTCACGGCGTGCATCTGTATTTTCACGGCGCCCTCATGCAACCGACGCGTTGCGCGAAAATCCGCAGTTTCGGCCGTCATCCTTTTGCCGCGCTGAACCGCTCCCGCGGCGGTCAACCGGTCGGCTTACTGCCCGGAGCGCTGGACTATCGCAACAGGAAAAAACTGGCCAACGTGGCGGTACTGCCGCTGTTTCCCGGTATCGGCGCCGCGCAACTGGATGGAATGCTCGACAGTGGCATTCAGGGGCTCGTCCTCGAATGTTTCGGCAGCGGCACAGGCCCCAGCGATGACCCTGCCTTCCTCGACAGCCTTCAACGCGCCCATCGGCAAGGCATCTGCGTGATTGCGATCACCCAGTGCCATGAGGGCGGCGTCGAACTGGACGTTTACGAGGCAGGCAGCCGCCTGCGAAGCGTGGGCGTGCTGTCCGGCGGTGGCATGACCCGTGAGGCGGCGCTCGGCAAACTGCATGCACTGCTGGGTTCCGATCTGCCTGCACAGGAGGTGAGGCGGTTGGTCGAACTGGATATGTGTGGGGAGTTGCTGTAACCCTCGAAACTTCATTGCGGTACGCCGGGTGCGGGTTGTGACATAGGCGGCTGAACAGGGACACGCCGCGCAGAAGGCACAGCTTTTGCTCCTCCTTTCCGGTCGGACAGTCATCGGAAAACCCGCCATGCTTCACTCTCATCTCACGACCCTCAATGCCGTTTCGCTGGTACTGGAAACGTTTTGTGCTGAGGGCTGGAGCAGCGAGGCGCTGCTGGCCGGAAGCGGCATCACGGAAGCAGACCTTCGTCGCCCGGACATTCGCATCACCACGTTTCAGGAAATGCAGGTCTGCGCCAATGCAGTGGCACTGCGAAGGGACATCGGCTTGCCCCTCGGCCGACGCATGCATGTGTCGTCCTATGGGATTCTCGGTTACGCGCTGCTCACCAGTGCCACATTGGGTGACGCTTTGCGGCTGGCACTCGCATATCCGGCGTTGCTGGGCACGCTGTTCGAGCTTGAGTTGGTCGACGAGGGGGAATGCATCTGGTTCTGTGCCAGCGACTACCGCGATGAGGAAGGGTTGCGGGTTTTCAACGCCGAGCTGTGCATGGCGTCGTTGAAAGTGATCTGCGATGACCTGTTGGGTGTCACACTGCCGTTGCTCGCGGCGCGCTTTACCCATTCGGCGCCCGAGTACCAGGCCAGCTACCGCGAGAGCTTTGCCTGCGATTTGCGTTTCGATGCGCACGACAACGCGTTTGCGTTTGACCGAAGCTGGCTCGATCGACCGCTTCCCTTGGCTGATCCCGTCACACACCGTGACATGCGCGAGCGTTGCCGCCGACAGAACATCGAGTTCACCGGGCGCCAGGCGTGGCTAGGCCGCATCCGCCATCTGCTCGCCGCCCAACTTGCGCAAACGCCGAGCCTGGCCATCCTCTCGCAACAGATGAATTGCTCCGAGCGCACATTACGCCGCCACTTGCAGGCCACCGGCAGCAGCTACCAGCAACTGCTCGATGAGCTGCGGTTCGAGCGGGCGAAACAGCTGTTGCAGGAGGATCAGATGCCAATTCACCGTATCGCCGAGGCGCTGGGCTTCAGCGAGACGGCAAGCTTCCGCCATGCGTTCATCCGCTGGAGCGGTGTGGCGCCGAGTCAATTCAGAGGCTGAAACGCCTTAAAACGAGTCGCTCCGCTCTGCTCAGGGGCGATTTTCGGACAGATTTTATGGCCGTCATTATCCTCTTTTGACCGTTTCCGTCGTTCTCCTGAAGACTGAGCGCCTCAAGAATGTGGGGCAAACAAGCCCACTGGAGAACAAGAATGCTGACGATCTATTCGGACGATCATCATCTGCATCACGGCCGCTGCGAGTTGATTGACGGCAAACTGATGCCCTGCTTCGAGATGCCCTCTCGGGCTGACCATGTGCTGCAGCGGGTACTGGACCGCGACATCGGGGCCGTGGAAGGCCCCGGTGATTTCGGCATCGAACCGATCAAGCGCATTCACACCGATGCGTTTCTGGCCTTTTTCAAAGGCGCATGGGACCGCTGGGCAGCCACCGGCCCGGAAGGCGACTTACTCCCTTACACCTGGCCTGCGCGCACATTGCGATCGGTCATTCCGACCAGCCTTCACGGCCAGTTGGGTTACTACACGTTCGATGCCGGCGCGCCGATTACCGCAGGGACCTGGCAGGCGGCCTACAGCGCCGCGCAGGTCGCACTCACTGCGCAAGCGGCAATCCAGCAAGGCGCCCGGAGTGCCTTCGCACTGTGCCGGCCGCCGGGACATCACGCCGCCAGCGACGTCATGGGCGGTTATTGCTACCTGAACAACGCCGCGATAGCCGCGCAGGCCTTTCTCGATCAGGGCCGTCGACAGGTTGCGATTCTGGATGTGGACTATCACCACGGCAACGGCACCCAGTCGATTTTCTACGACCGCAGCGACGTGCTGTTCGCTTCGATACACGGCCATCCGGACTTCGAATTTCCTTTCTTCCTCGGTTACGAAGATGAACGGGGCGAGGGTGCTGGCGAAGGTTTCAACTTCAATTACCCGTTGGCCGCTGGCAGCGACTGGCCTATCTGGAGCGCTGCGCTGGAAAAGGCCTGCGCGCAAATCGACCGCTTCGGCGCCGACATCCTGATCGTTTCCTTGGGCGTGGACACTTTCAAAGACGACCCGATCTCGCAATTCAAGCTGGACAGCCCGGATTACCTGCGCATGGGTGAACGTATTGCGCGGTTGGGCCTACCCACACTGTTCGTGATGGAGGGCGGCTACGCAGTCGAAGAGATCGGCATCAACGCCGTAAACGTGCTGGAAGGCTTTGAAAGCGTCTGACCCCTCCAATCTGCCCCTCCGAGACACGAAGAGAGAAAACGATGAACAGACTCAAGCGCCTCATTCTTCCCGCTGTCTGCGCGGCCATCTTCAGCAGCGCGACGTACGCCGACGAGCCCAAAACCCTGCGCGTTTATAACTGGTTCGACTACATCACCCCGCAGGCCCTGGAAAATTTCAAAAAGGAGACCAAGGTCCCCCTGATTTACGACATCTTCGACACCAATGAGGCACTGGAAGCGAAATTGCTCACAGGTAACTCGGGGTACGACGTTGTTGTGCCTTCCAACGTGTTTCTGGCCAAACAAATCCAAGCCGGTGTATTCCAGCCGCTGGACAAAAGCAAACTGACCCACTACTCGCACCTTGATCCCAGCCTGATGAAACTGCTGGAGGCGAACGATCCCGGCAACAAGTTTGCCGTCCCCTACATGTACGGGACCATATTGATCGGCTTCAACCCGGACAAGGTCAAAGCCGCGCTGGGCGACAACGCCCCCGTGAACAGCTGGGATTTGATCTTCAAGGAAGAGAACATCAGCAAACTGAAAGCCTGCGGCGTGACGCTGCTGGACTCACCTTCGGAAATTCTGCCATTGGCCTTGCAGCACCTGGGGCTCGATCCGAACAGCAAGAATCCGAAGGACTATGACAAGGCAGAAGCCTTACTGATGAAGATCCGCTCCTACATCACCTACTTCCATTCGTCCAAATACATGGCCGACATCGCGAATGGGGACATTTGCGTGGCGGTAGGTTATTCCGGCAGTTTCTCGCAGGCGGCGAACCGGGCCAAGGAAGCGAAGAACGGCGTCGTCGTGGACATGCGTCTGCCGAAGGAAGGCGCGCCGATCTGGTTCGACATGCTCGCCATTCCGAAGGGCGCCAAGGACGTCGAAGACGCCCACACCTTCATCAATTACTTGCTGCAACCGGATGTGATCGCACCGATCAGCGATTTCGTCGGCTACCCGAACCCGAACAAGGATGCGACCCCACTGGTTGACCCCGCGATCCGCAACAATCCGAACCTCTATCCAACCCCTGAGGCAATGAAGACGCTGTACACCCTCACCCCGCTGCCCCGTGATGCGGAGCGCGCCAGGACGCGGGTATGGACCAAGATCAAATCCGGCACCTAGTCGCAGCGGCCATTCTTCAGGCGAGCGACACGGCGAGGCAGACGACCTTCCCTGTCGCTCAACGCTGCATTTCCGTTGCATCTCGCAACATCGAGTTCAAATTGCCTGAAATATTCGCGCACAGCGCCTTCATCTGAATTTCATGCTCTGAAGCCTTGAACGGGCTCTGCAGATCGCTGCCGATCTTTTCGATGGCCAGCAGCATGAAACCTACGACGGTCGAGGCCAGTGGGGTGAACCAACCCAAGGTCTCGACCAGCCCGATCGGGACGATGATGCAGAACAGGGTAATGAACAGGCGCGGAAAGACCACGTAAGGGTATGGCAGCGGCGTATTGGCGATCCGCTCCATGCCCCCCTGGCAGTTGGAGATTTCCACCAGCGTCGCTTCTAGCCGTTCGAAACGAATACTGTCCAGGCGGCCTGCCTTGTATTCGTCCGCGAGTATCGCTGCAGATACGTTGAGGATGTCGTTGGGAAAGTTATTGGTGCGCTTGCGCCGTTCGTATTCTTCACGGGGAATCATGGCTGTCACATCTTCGGCGCAGTCTTCGCCCTTGAGATGCGAGGACAAACACTCGACGTACGCCACATGCCGGCGCAGCAGTACGGCCTTGACCGGGTTAAGTTGGCCTTCGTCGTCGATCAAGGTCAGCACCTGCCGCGCATAGCTGCGGGAATTGTTGACCAACGCCCCCCAGAGCGTGCGCGCTTCCCACCAGCGATTGTAGGCGCTTGAGTTTCTGAAACTGGTCAGCACCACCAGAGCCGACCCGAGCAGCGTCAGGGGCATGGACGGCAGCGTGATCTTGGGGTCCAGAAAAAGCATGAAATCCACCGTCACGATCACGTCCCAGATCAATAGCCAGAACAGCGACCATCCGATGTAGGTAAAGGTTTTGATCGTGGCCCGGTACTTCTTGATGATCGTTTCCTGCAATGGCGACCCCCTGGCTTTATGACGACCCGGCAACTGGCCCGGGATCCAAGGTGTTCGAATGCAGAGGGGATGATTCGTTCGCTGCTGGAAAACTCTGAAACATTCTTCGCACCGGCCCCCCCTTTGATATTTCATGGAACGAACCCGCCTCGCCCGTGCTCAACCCTGTCTGAACGTTTCAGCTACACGTCATGAGGAGAACGCCATGGGCTCGCCTGCTACGTCGAATGCCAATGAACACGATCAACTGACCATCAATACGATCCGCACGCTGGCTATGGATGCGGTGCAAAAGGCCAACTCAGGCCACCCCGGCACCCCTATGGCGCTCGCACCGGTGGGCTACACGCTGTGGAAAGAGTTCCTGCGCTATCACCCGGAACATCCCGACTGGCCCAATCGCGACCGGTTTGTGCTCTCGGTCGGCCACGCCTCCATGCTTTTGTACTCATTGCTGCACCTGGCAGGCGTGGTCGAGATCGACGAGCACGGCACTCCATCCGGCAAACCGGCGGTCAGCCTCGAGGACATCAAGCAGTTCCGTCAGATGAGCTCGAAGACGCCGGGTCACCCTGAATACCGAATGACCACAGGCGTGGAGACCACCACTGGCCCGCTGGGCCAAGGCTGCGCGAATAGCGTTGGGATGGCGATGGCCGAGCGTTGGCTGGGCGCGCATTTCAATCAGCCCGATGCGAAGTTGTTCGACTACAACGTGTACGTCCTGTGCGGGGATGGCGACATGATGGAAGGCGTTGCCGCCGAAGCCGCATCGATTGCCGGCCACCTGAAGCTGTCGAACCTGTGTTGGATCTATGACAACAACACGATCAGCATCGAAGGTCATACGGAGCTGGCTTACAGCGACGACGTGCAGAAACGCTTTGAGGGTTACGGGTGGAAAACCTTGCATGTGAAGGACGCCAACGATACGGCGGCCTTGGCCGAGGCAATCCGCGCTTTTCAGAGCACCACCGATGCGCCGACGTTGATCGTGGTCGACAGCGTGATCGGCTACGGCTCGCCGAACAAGCACAACACCGCGTCCGCCCACGGTGAGCCTCTGGGCGAGGACGAGATCAAACTGACCAAAAAAGCCTACGGCTGGGATGAAAACAGCAGTTTCTCGGTCCCTGAGGAGGCACGTCATCACTTGCGCGACGCGATGCTGAGCCGCAGTGCGAGCGAGTACGACGAATGGCAGAAGACCTTCGCGCAATTCGAAAAGGAACAACCTGCTCTCGCAGATGAGCTGCAACGGATGCGTGCGGGTGAGATGCCGGAAGGCTGGCGCAATACCGCCATGAGCTTCGATGCAGACCCCAAGGGCCTTGCCACACGGGCCTCAGGCGGCAAGGTGCTGAACGGCTTCGCGCAACAGATCCCCTGGCTGCTGGGTGGCTCGGCCGACCTGTCGCCATCGACCAAAACCAACCTGACGTTCGACGGCGCTGGCAGTTTCGCAGCCGGAAGCTATGGTGGCCGCAATCTGCATTTCGGGGTCAGGGAGCACGCCATGGGGGCTATCGCCAACGGGCTGGCGTTGTCCTACCTGCGACCTTACACCTCAACCTTTCTCGTCTTCAGCGACTACATGAAGCCGCCAATCCGTCTGGCGGCGATCATGGAACTGCCGGTGGTGTTCGTCTTCACCCACGACTCCATCGGCGTCGGTGAGGACGGTCCCACCCACCAGCCTATCGAGCACTTGACGCAATTGCGCGCCACACCTGGCCTGTTGACCCTGCGTCCAGGCGACGCCAACGAAACCGAGGAAGCCTGGAAAGTCGCGCTGGCGCAGACCCATAAACCCAGCTGCATCGTGCTGTCACGCCAGCCCATGCCGACGTTGGATCGCTCGGTGTACGCGAGCGCGGAGGGGGTCGCCAAAGGCGCGTACGTGTTGGCTGACGCCGTGGAAGGCAAGGTGGAGGTGATTCTGATCGCGACCGGCAGTGAAGTCGGCATGACCGTCGAAGCCTTCGAGCAACTCAAGGCAGCAGGGGTTGCCGCCCGCGTGGTGTCGATGCCAAGTTGGGAGCTGTTCGAGCACCAGGGCAAGGCCTACCGCGATAGCGTATTGCCCCCCGAGGTGAAGGCACGTGTGGTGGTGGAACAGGCTGGCCCGCTGGGATGGGACCGGTACGTGGGCCAGACGGGCGCGAAAATCGTCATGAACACCTTCGGCGCTTCGGCACCCATCGACAAGCTTCAGGCGAAGTTCGGGTTCTCTGTGGACAACATCGTCAAGGTCGCGAAAGCGCAGATCGGAAAATAATCAGCGCCAGCCACTGATCGTTCCAGATACGCCCCGCCGTGCCGTGAAAGTGCATTTGAAAAGGAAGCTTTCAAACACGCAATCGACTCACGTCGGCGGGGAGTCTCCCGGGAGCGTCAGTCCTTGATCAACATCCGCTCATTACTGTTGGGTGTCGCTCGCCTTCGAAGAAGAACGGGCGTAGGCGCACGCCCACGGCGTTACCTGCAAATGCTGCGATCAACCACAACCAGCCATGCAAGCTGCCTGATGCGATGCCGCTGAAATAGGCGCCGATGTTGCAGCCGTAGGCCAGACGCGAGCCATATCCCAACATCAGTCCGCCCAAGACCGCCGCGATCAGTGAACGCAGCGGAATGTTCAGGCTGGGCGCGAAACGCCCCGCCATGCCTGCAGCCACAGCTGCACCCAACATGATCCCGATGTCCATTACGGTGGTGATGTCTTCCCACACCGGCGCGGCCAGTGCTTTCGCATTGGCGGGCATTTGCCAAAACACCCAACTGCTCACATCGATGCCCAGCCCGCTGGCGACTTTCGCGCCCCACAATGCGAAGGCCGAGGTGATGCCCCAAGGTCGACCGGCCAGCGCTAACGTTGCGTAATTGAGCAGGGCTAGCGCGACCGCGCCCCACACCAGCGGCCACGGGCCTCGAAAAAAGCGGCGCACGCCGACATGTTCACTGGTCACGGCCGTTTCCAGTGCGCCGTGACGGCGTTTTTCCAGTTTCACGGTGATCAGGGCAATGAGAGCGAACAGCGCAAGGCTCATGACCAGGGCAGGCAGGACGCCGAAGGTCTTGACGATCGACGTCGCCGGGAAGGACGGCAACGAGAACCACCAGTCGGCGTGATGGGTGGCCACTACTGAACCGATGATGAAGAACAGAAGAGTCACCAGCATTCGAGCGTTGCCGCCCCCCACGGTAAACAGCGTGCCCGACGCACAGCCACCTCCCATTTGCATGCCGATACCGAACACGAACGCACCAAAGACCACCGACACGCCTGCCGGTGCGACGAGTCCGGTCACTGGCGAGCCAAATAAGGTGCCAGCACCGAGTGCCGGGAAAAACAGCACGACGGCGATCGATAGCATGATCATTTGCGCACGCAGGCCTGCACCCCGGCGTTCATTGATGAACACTCGCCAGGCCGAGGTAAAGCCGAAGGCGGCGTGGTAAAGGGTCAGTCCCAAGGCGGCGCCAACGAGCAGCAATGCCACTTGCTTGCCACCGACGGTGGTTTGAAGGAATAAAGCACCGATCACCAGCAGAGCGACGGCGAACAGCGGCGCGCCGAGCTTGCGCTCAGGCGTCGCAGAGAGAGGGAGGCTCATGAATGTGTCTCAGAACAGGTTAGCGATGAGGCGAGTATAACCCTCTAAGGGTGTCAGCTAGAAACGCAACGCGTGCACGCTGCAGGCAATTCAATGGCCCGCTCACCACACTTGGCGCAGCCGCTTCAGGGCGCAGGCAATATCGGTCTCTGGAACAGCGGCGAAACCCAATACCAAACCTGCCCGGCTATCCACGGGTATCTCTGAGTCGGGTAGCCAATAGTCGCTGAGCGGCGAAAACTCGACGTCCACGCTCGCGGCTGCGGCAATCAACTCCCGCTCTCGCTCGAGGCTATCCACTCCCACGCAAACATGCAGGCCGGCCAGTGGCTTGGGCATCGGGCGACAGCCCGCGATCTGATCGGGCCAGGCCGCCAGTAAGGCGTCGCGCCTATTCAGCGCAGCCCGGCGCATGCGCCGGATATGTCGTTGAAAGTGGCCTCCCGCGATGAAGTCGGCCATCACCCTCTGTGTCCCGACTTCAGAATGGCGCATGTCCACAGCCCGCCGCTGGCTGAACACGTCGACCAGATGGTGAGGCAGCACCAGATAACCCAATCGCAGTGCCGGGAACGCGACCTTGCCGAAGGTGCCGACGTAAATCACTCGACCGTGTCGGTCCAATGCGGCCAACGGCGCCAACGGTGCGCCGCTGTAACGGTACTCACCGTCATAATCGTCCTCCACGATCCAGCCCTGACTGCGCGCGGCCCATTCCAGCAATTCAAGGCGCCGCGCCAGGCTCATGGTGACACCCAGTGGGTATTGGTGGGACGGGGTGACGTAAGCCAATTTGCAACCGCCCCCTGCAGGACAGCGCATGCCCTCGCCGTCAACGGGCAGCCCCTCAAGCTTGGCACCCGCGATGGCGAAGGCATGTCCTGCGGCCCGATAGCCGGGATTCTCGATAGCGACGGCGTCTCCCTCGTTCAATAACAACTGTGCACAAAGTGAGATTGCCTGCTGTGCACCGGAGGTGATCACAATTTGTTCAGCGCTGCAGTGAAGGTCGCGGGATGTCTTGAGATAGACAGCGATCAACTCACGTAGCCGCCATTCCCCTGCCGGATCCCCGTAGCCCAAGTGATGCAAGCCCGGCTTTCGCCAGAAAGCCGCATGGAGCTTGCCCCACACGTCAAAGGGGAACAGATCGAAGGCGGGAATACCCACCCGAAAAGCCTTTGGAGCGCCGGTTTTGGGAGGGCTGAGATGATGCTCAGCAAGCACCCCAGCGGCGGTACTGTGGATAACTTCAAGCACCCCGTCACCCCGCTTACGGAAGGGATCTGTGGATAAACCTGTCGATAACCTTGGTGATAAGCCTGTGGATATTTTTGTGGATAATTGAGGCGGTGAAAGCTGCGCGATGTAAGTGCCGTCCCCAACACGCCCCTCTGTGAAGCCTTCTGCATACAGCTGGTCGTAGGCCCTCAGCACACTGTTTCGTGAGATCGCTAGCGCTGCGGCCAGATCACGAGTGGCGGGTAGACGGGTCCCCCCGCTCAGACGCCCGTCCAGGATCCGCAGGCGCAGCGCCTGGAATAACTGACGGCTCAAGCCTTGACGGCGGTCCAGCTCGATTCCGGCAAAATCGAATGTCATCGACGGCGTAGGAGGTGGCATGAATTGGCCCTATGAGATAGATCCCAAATGGTGCTTACGAAAGACCAATAGCCTGCCTAGGATAAGGCCAATCGCCAAGGACTATCTCATGTACATACCCAGCCATTTCAAAGACGACGACCTCGCGAGCCTGCACCGGGCTATGGAAGGCTCACGCCTGGCAACGGTAGTGACTGCGGATGCGGCCGGCCTCCAGGCGATTCACGTGCCGCTGCTGCTGGACCGTACACAGGGCCCCAACGGCATCCTCTTCGGTCACTTGGCCAAAGCCAATCCGCAGTGGAAGGCACTGGCATCGGGTGAGGCACTGGTGATTTTTCAGGGGGCTGATGCGTATGTAAGCCCTTCTTGGTACGCGGCAAAAACCGAGCACGGCAAGGTCGTACCCACTTGGAATTACACCGCCGTTCATGCCTATGGCCGAGCCGAGGTCTTCACCGATCCTGTGCGGCTGCTGCGGCTCGTCAGCGATCTGACCGATAAACACGAAGCGAACCGCGCTGAGCCCTGGGCCGTCAGTGATGCCCCGGCCGATTACATCACCAACATGCTGAGCGGCATCGTCGGCTTCGCCATTGCCATCGAGCGGCTGGAAGGCAAACGCAAGCTCAATCAGAACCGCAGCGCAGAAGACATCGCTGGCGTAAGTAGAGGATTGGCTAATAGCCAACACCCACGTGATCAGGAAATCGCTCGATTGATGAGCCAAGGAGAAAACTGTGCCTGACGTACAAATTCGCCCTGTCACCGCCGATGACCGCTCGGCATGGCTGCCGTTGTGGAAGGCCTACCTGACTTTCTACAAGACCGAATTGCCGGATGCGGTCACCGACAGCACGTGGAAGCGTTTCCTTGACAGCAATGAGCCGACCAACGCCGCCCTCGCCTGGCAGAACGGCAAAGCAGTGGGCTTGGTGCATTTCATCTATCACCGCTCGAACTGGAGCATCAATGTGTCCTGCTATCTTCAGGACCTGCTGGTGACGCCCGAGCAACGCGGCACAGGCATGGGGCGCAAGTTGATCGAACACGTTTACGCCACGGCGAAGAAAGCCGGTGCCGACAAGGTCCACTGGCTGACCCACGAAACGAATACGACCGCCATCCAACTGTACGAACGCATCGCTGAACGCCCCGGCTTCATCCAATTTCGCAAACCGCTCTGAGCGCTGGAACTCTGAACATGTCGAACCTTGAACACTGGCAAGCAGCAAAGCTGCCTGACAACCGTACGTTGAACGGGCACTTCATTCGTCTGGAAAAACTCGATGCCGCGCGCCACGGCGATGGTCTGTGGGCGGCATTGGAAGGCCCGGATTCCGATCCAAAGCTGTGGGACTACCTGGCCGTCGGGCCATTTACAGAGCGCGCAACGTTCGATGACTATCTGGCCAGCCTGCAAGACTCGACCGATCCGTGGTTCTACACGGTGATCGACCAGCAGACCGGCGCCATCGACGGCTTTCTCAGCTTAATGTCTATCGTGCCGAGCGCCGGACGCATCGAAATTGGTCACGTGACCTTCGGCGCTTCCATGCAGCGCACGCCGAAAAGCACCGAGGCGGTTTACCTACTGGCGAAAGAGTCCTTCGCACTGGGCAACCGTCGTCTGGAGTGGAAGTGCAATGCAGACAATGCCCGGTCCATCGCTGCAGCCAAGCGCTTCGGCTTCAGCTATGAGGGCACATTTCGCCAACACATGATCGTCAAAGGCAAGAACCGCAACACGGCCTGGTTTTCGATTATCGACAGCGAATGGCCCGCAGTCGAAAAGGCATTCGCTGCCTGGCTGGCTGTGGATAATTTCAAGGAAGGCAAACAAATCGACACATTGAGCCATTTCAGGTCGTTATAAACCTGTCATATCAAACAGCTATACAGGACGGCCTTTTCATAAAATAGGCCGTCCGTCATGTTCCGCGCCAAGAACCGTCTCGCCCTGCAAGTCGCTCTTATCGTCTCCAGCGGCTTCGCAGGCGAAGCCTTCGCCGTGCCTGAGCCTCAGGACCTTCTGATCACGACACCCGATCAAGCAGGCGTCAAATTGAGCGGCACCGACAAGCTGACCGTGACCAGCACCGGAGGCATCACGGCGAGCGGCAAGGCGGTCAGCTTCAATGACATGACCAGCGGGTCCGGTGTGGTTGTGGATAACAGCGGCACCATCAAATCCACTGGCGGGCGGGCGTTCGACAGCAGCGGCGACGAAACTCAATCGCGCAACTACAGCATCATCAACCGCTCGACGGGGGTGATCACCAGTACCGATGACGCCATCCGCATCGACACCGACTTTCCCAGCGGCCGCGTTCTGATCGACAACAGCGGCACCATTCGCTCGACAGCAGGCGGTCAGGGGATCGACATGGATTCGGTGCGGGGTGCGGGCGTGACGACCACCATCATCAACCGCGAGGGCGCACTGATTCGTGGCGACTTGAGCGACGGCATGAAGACCGGCTCGAACGCCACCATCACCAATTACGGCGAGATTTCCTCAGGCGACTCGACCAAAGCCGATCAGAAATTCGACGGCATCGACGTCGACTCGGCGACCGGCGTGACCCTCAACAACTACGGCCTGATTTCGGGTGGCCGCCACGGTATCACCACCGACCTGGGCGCCACGCTGACCAACTACAGCACGGGCATCATCATCGGCCGCAACGGCTCGGGCTTCGGTTCCGATGGCAATGGCACCGTGATCAACTACGGCACCATCATCGGTAGCAACAACGGCCTGCAGCCCAACGGCGACGGTGACGGCGTGGACATCGACCTGCTCGCCCACATCGAGAACTACGGCACCATCAAGGGTCTGGGCGCCAGCGGCGTGGACAAGAACGGTTTTGCCAACGGCAGCGAAGGCATCGCTGCCGGCGGTGGCTACATCTCCAACGCCAGCAATGCGCTGATCAGCAGCGTAGACAACGCCATTCTGGTCGACAACGGCAGCGACGGTCCCGGTGTGGCCGCCACGACGTTGATCAACCACGGCACCATCGAGGGTCTGGGTGGCTTCGGCGTGAAGTTTGTCGGCGAGTTCGCCGACACTGTCTACAACAATGGCTTGATCAGTGGCAGCAGCGGCCTGGCCATGGACATGGGCGGCGGTGACGACACCCTTGCATTGGGGCACAACAGCCAGTTCATCGGCGTAGTCGACGGCGGCACCGGCACTGACACGGTCATCATGGACGATGCGATGGGTGGCAGCTTCGGCGCCAGCCGGAACTTCGAAAAACTGCAAGTGCGCCAGGGGACCTGGACGCTGACCGGCAGTGGCGATTTCAGCGACGGCGGTAGCGTGTCCAACGGTGCAGCGCTGATCAACCAGGGCGGCATCGCGGGCGCCATGACAGTCGATCAGGGCGGCCTGTATGCAGGCGGCGGCACGGTGGGTGGGCTGAACGTCAACGGCACATTGGTCGCGAACAAAACCCTCGGTGCTGCGCAGGTCAACGGCAATCTCAACATGGGCAGCGGCTCGACAGTGGCCTTTGGCGCCGATGCAGACGGCGGCAGCGCGACGATCAAAGTCGGCGGCAACGCCAACCTCAACGGCGCCTCGCTGGTGGTCAATGCCAGTTCCGGCACTTACCCGTGGCAAAGCCAGTACACCGTGCTTCAGGCAGGCAGCATTAGTGGCACCTTTGGCAGCGTCACCAGCGATTACGCGTTTCTCACCCCGACACTCACCTATCAACCCACCCGTGTTGGCCTGACCTATACCCGTAACGACGTGGCCTTCAATGACTACGCCACCACCGGCAACGGCGTTCAGGCCGCGAACAGCCTGGCGACGCTGGGCAAGAACAATGCGCTGTACAAGGCATTGCTGAACACCAGCACGTCATCCGCAGGTACGGCCATTGAGCAACTGGCAGGCAGCAGCAACGCCAACCTGACCAGCGCGACGCTGAGTGGAACCTCTCAAGTCAGCGCCACCATGATGTCGGCGATGCAAGGGATGAGCAGCAGTTCCAGCCTGTTGGTCGGCAGGAACGACAAAGACACCCCGGCCCTCGCCGCCACTGGCATTCCAACCGCAGCGCGCAACCTGAACGACCCGAACGCACAGGGCCGTGTCTGGCTGCAGGGCATCGGCAGCTACGGCAAGCTCGACGGCGAACATGGCAGCGCCGGTCTGGAACAGCGCACCAAGGGGACGGTGCTGGGCGTGGACTGGTCGTTGACCCCCGCCTGGCGCATGGGTGTGCTGGGCGGTTATTCGCGCACTGATCTGGACAGCACGGGTGTGGACGGCAAGGTCAACAGTTGGCACGTCGGCGCCTACGCGCAGCGTCAGGATGGCCCGGTCGCGTTGCGCTTGGGCGCGGCTTATAGCCGTCATGATGGCGAGAGTAAACGCTCGGTGGCGTTCGATGGCTTCAGTGATCGTCCGAAAGGCGACTACGACGCCGACAGCCAGCAGGCATTCGCTGAATTGGGCTATCAAATGGGCAGCGGTCGTCTGAACGTCGAACCATTCGCCAACCTCGGCTACCAGCGCTACCACCGGGACAGCTACACCGAAAAAGGTGGCGCAGCGGCGTTGAGCGTCGACTCGCAAAGCCAGGACAATTTCAGCAGCGCCTTCGGTGTACGTCTGGCACAACTGACCCAACTGGAAAACGGCATGAGCCTTACACCACGGGGCAGCCTGGGCTGGCGCCACACCTACGGCGACGTCGACAGCAAAACCCGTCAGGCCTTCGTGCTGGGCGGCAGCGCATTCAGCGTTGAAGGTACTGCGCTGGATCGCGATGCCATGGTCGTTGAAGCCGGCCTGGATCTAGGAATCTCTGCTCGCCACACCCTTAGCGTCGGTTACAACGGTGAGCTGGGTAGCAACAGCCGCAATCATGCGTTGATGGGGCAGTGGCAGATGAGTTTCTAATCCGCAGCACGCTGGGCAAAAAAAAGAGGAGCCACGAGAGCTCCCCCAGAGGTAACCGTTCAGCCTCTCGCGTCTGTCCGCGGGAGGCTGTTCAATCAATGATCATTCGATCTCGACCAGAATCTCACCCGGATTCACGCGGTCGCCCTTGGCCACGTTGATGGCCACGACCTTGCCTGCCACGGCGGCCTGGACCTCGGTTTCCATCTTCATCGCCTCGGTGATCAGCACGGCCTGACCGGCCTTCACCACATCGCCTTCCTTGACCAACACATCGACGATGTTGCCCGGCATGGTCGTACTGACATGGCCCGGTTTGCTGGCTTGAGCGCGCTTGCCGATACCGCCACCGACGAATTCGTTGAGCGGTTCGAACACCACCTCTTCCGGCATGCCGTCGATGGACAGGTAAAAGTGCCGTTTGCCTTCGGCCTTGACGCCCACACCCGTGATGTCGACGCGGTAGCTTTCGCCGTGCACGTCGATGACGAATTCGGTCGGCACGCCTTCACCACTGGCCTTGGCGACTGCACCAGGCTCGGGGATCGGGAGCAGCGGCTCTGGTGACAACGTGCCTGCCGCGCGCTCTTCGAGAAACTTGCGTCCGATGTCTGGGAACATCGCGTAGGTGAGTACGTCTTCCTCCGATTGCGCCAGCGCGCCGATTTCGCCCCGCAGCTTGGTCATTTCCGGCTTCAGCAAATCGGCTGGCCGCACGTCGATCAGCTCTTCATTGCCGATGGCCTGGCGCCGCAATTTTTCGTCGATCTGACCAGGCGCCTTGCCATAACCGCCGGTGAGGTACAGCTTCACTTCGTTGGTGATGGTCTTGTAGCGCTCACCTGCCAATACGTTGAAAAACGCCTGCGTCCCGACGATCTGCGAAGTCGGCGTGACCAAAGGCGGATAGCCCAGGTCTTTGCGCACACGAGGAATCTCGGCCAACACTTCGTTCATTCGGTTCAGCGCGCCCTGCTCTTTGAGCTGGTTGGCGAGGTTGGAAATCATGCCGCCTGGCACTTGGTTGACCTGCACACGGGTATCGACAGCGGTGAACTCGCTTTCGAACTGGTGATATTTCTTGCGCACCGCGTAGAAATACAGGCCGATCTCCTGCAGCAGTTCCAGATCCAGTCCGGTGTCGAACTCGCTGCCCTTGAGTGCCGCAACCATCGATTCTGTGCCCGGATGGCTGGTACCCCAGGCAAAGCTGGAAATGGCCGTGTCGATGTGATCGGCGCCGTTCTCCACCGCTTTCAGCTGGCACATTGCAGCCAGGCCAGCGGTGTCGTGGGAGTGAATGAATACAGGCAGTGACTGCTCGGCTTTCAGCGCCTTGACCAGCTCGCCCGTGGCGAACGGTGTCAGCAGCCCGGCCATGTCCTTGATTGCGACCGAGTCGCAACCCATCGCTTCCATCTGCTTGGCCTGGCTCACGAACGCCTCGATGGTGTGCACCGGGCTGGTGGTGTAAGCAATGGTGCCTTGTGCGTGTTTGCCGGCAGCCTTCACCGCTTCGATGGCTACCCGCAGGTTACGGACATCGTTCATCGCATCGAAGATACGGAACACGTCGATGCCGTTAACCGCAGCCTTGGCGACGAAGGCCTTGACCACGTCGTCGCTGTAATGGCGGTAGCCCAGCAGGTTCTGGCCCCGCAGCAGCATCTGCAGACGGGTGTTCGGTAACGCTGCACGCAATTGACGCAGGCGCTCCCACGGGTCTTCTTTCAGAAAGCGCACACACGCGTCGAATGTCGCGCCGCCCCAGACCTCCAGCGACCAGTAGCCGACCTTGTCGAGCTTCTCGCAGATCGGCAGCATGTCCTCGGTGCGCATGCGGGTGGCCAGCAACGATTGGTGGGCGTCGCGCAGGATGGTGTCCGTTACAAAGATCTTCTTCGTCATTCTTATCTCCTCACCAGCGTCGAGCTCCAAGCCACAAGCTACAAGTCAGCACGCGTACGGCTTTTACTTGAGGCTTGCAGCTCGCAGCTTGAGGCTGCTGTTAAAGGCCTGCGTGGGCGGCAATGGCGGCGGCGATGGCCAAAGCCAACTCTTCGGGTTTGCGCTTGATCGAGTAGTTGGTCAGTTCCGGGTGGCTTTCAACGAAGCTGGTGTTGAACTGACCGCTGCGGAACTCCGGATTGCGCAAGATTTCCTGGTAATACGCCGCGGTGGTTTTCACCCCTTGCAGGCGCATGTCATCCAACGCCCGAAGGCCACGGTCCATCGCCTCTTCCCACGTGAGTGCCCAAACGATCAGTTTCAGACACATGGAGTCGTAGAACGGCGGAATGGTGTAACCGGTGTAGATCGCCGTGTCCGTGCGCACCCCCGGGCCCCCAGGGGCGTAGTAACGGGTCACCTTGCCGAAACTGGGCAGGAAGTTGTTCTTCGGGTCTTCGGCGTTGATGCGGAACTGCAACGCGAAGCCACGATGAATGATGTCCTCCTGCTTGACCGACAGCGGCAGGCCAGAGGCGATGCGGATCTGCTCGCGAACGATGTCGATCCCGGTGATTTCCTCGGTGATGGTGTGTTCCACCTGCACCCGGGTGTTCATCTCCATGAAGTACACCTCGCCTTCGGCGAGCAAGAACTCCACGGTACCGGCATTCTCGTAACCCACTGCTTTGGCCGCGCGCACGGACAGGTCGCCGATGTAGGCTCGCTGCTCTGGCGTCAACTGAGGGCTGGGCGCGATTTCGATGAGCTTCTGGTTGCGACGCTGGATGGAGCAATCTCGCTCGAACAGATGCACCACGTTACCGAAGCGGTCACCGAGGATTTGCGCCTCGATGTGCTTGGGGTTGACGATGCATTTTTCGAGGAACACCTCCGCCTTGCCGAACGCTTTGGTCGCCTCGGAAATCACCCGTGGAAACGCCTGTTCCAGCTCATCTCGACTGTTGCAACGACGGATGCCCCGCCCGCCCCCGCCCGAGGTGGCCTTGAGCATCACCGGGTAACCGATGCGGTCCCCTTCGGCCAAGGCTTCGGTGATGTCCGCCACGTTGCCCTCGGTGCCGGGAGTAACGGGCACGCCGGCCTTGATCATGCTGCGTCGGGCTTCGGTCTTGTCACCCATGCGGCGAATCACTTCAGCGGAAGGTCCGATGAATTTGATCCCGCGCTCGGCGCAGATTTCAGCCAGCTCAGCGTTTTCCGAAAGGAAGCCATACCCGGGATGCAACGCATCACAACCGGTCTCCACGGCCAGATTCACCAATTTGCGCGGGTTCAGGTACCCCTCCAGAGGGTCCGAACCGATGCCATACGCCTCATCAGCACGCTTCACATGAAGGGCATGACGATCTGCGTCAGAGTAGATCGCCACCGAGCGAATGCCCATTTCGGCGCAGGCGCGCACGATACGAACAGCGATTTCCCCACGGTTGGCGATCAGGATTTTTGTTATCACTGGCATTTCCTCGACCGATGAGCAGACGGACCGGTAGACCCGGTCAGCACGTCGCGACATTCCGTAACTTCATGTTGCGTCGCAGCGATGCATGCACCCTAAGTCCAATCAGCAATTAATAAAAATGAGTAAAAATTGGGATTACCATAAGTAAAGACTTATAGTCTTGGTTTCGATCATCGAGAGAGCGTTGGCAAAATGCGTAAGTCATTGATGCGTATGACATTGCGTCAGCTACGCGTTTTCAACGAGGTCTGCGATTTACGTTCATACAGCCGCGCGGCAGAAGAAATGTCGCTGACGCAGCCTGCCGTTAGCCTGCAGATCCGGCAGCTGGAAGAACTCGTTGGGCAGCCTCTTTTTGAGTATGTCGGTAAAAAGCTTTACCTGACCGAGGCTGCCGAAGCGTTGCAATTGGCCAGCCGCGATATTTTCGGGCGCCTTGAAAGCCTCGACATGCAGCTTTCCGACATGCAGGGCTCGTTGCAGGGGCAACTGAAGCTTGCGATCGAGTCCAGCGCGAAGTATTTCGTTCCGCACCTATTCGCCGCATTTAAGCGCCAATACCCTGAAGTCATGCTCAGTCTGACCGTCGTCAACCGCGCCCAGGTGATTCGTCGACTCTCCGACAATCGAGACGATCTGGTGGTGATGTCGATGGTTCCACAAGACATGGGGCTGGAGTTTCTGCCGTTCCTGAACAACCCCATCGTGGCCGTCTCCAGACCCGATCATCCTCTCGCTCAACTGGCGGAACCGTCCTTAAAAGACCTGGAAAGCCACACGTTGGTAGTCCGGGAACAGGGCTCTGGCACGCGCAAGGCCTGCGAGGAATACTTCAAAGAAAAGCGCATTCACTTCGATAGCGCTCTGGAAGTGTCGTCCGCCGAAGCACAACGCGAATGCGTGGTGGCGGGGCTCGGCGTCGCGTTGCTGACCCGCCACGCGCTGAGTCTGGAGCTGGCCGCAGGCACCCTGAAAGAGCTGCCGGTGGCCGAGCTGCCGCTTTATCGAAGCTGGTGCGTCGTTCAGGCCAGAGAGAAACGTCTGTCACCAGTGGCGCACGCTTTCCTGGCCTTCATTCGCACGGAGCGGGCGCAGATCAGCGAGCTGGTCAAACGCTTTGACGGGCACCTTCGGACAGGCTAGCGAGCCGCCAGTGGCCTTCCGTCGCTTCGAGGTAGTCATCGAATTCAAGGCTCAGGCGACGGTCTTCGAAGCGGGTCTCGATCGCACGCCGAAAGGCCATGCGTCGTTGATCTTCTTGCTGACGGCGAGTCTTGGCGCTGGTGTGCTGCTGTGAGTCATCGTAGTGCCGAGGCATATCCTGTCTCCCATTGCGTGTGCGGAAGTACAGCATGGCGCTCAGCCGTGACGATCAGGTGGCGCGGCGATTACAAGTTGGTGAAGGGTGCAGAGCGCAAAGCCCGGTCTCAATCACCGCGCGCTGGCTCAATCTTCTGCCGACTTTATGGATTTCGGCGACAGACGCAGACTGCGCAAACTGCGCTTGACGCTCTTCAGGTGGTTGACCAGCGTCGGCCCGCGCGCCATTGCGACCCCCATCGCCAGCACATCGATCACGACCAGATGGGCGATTCGGGAGGTCAGAGGCGTATAGATTTCGGTGTCTTCGTGCACATCGATCGCCAGGTTGACGGTCGACAGCTCGGCCAACGGTGTCTGACTTGGGCACAGCGTGATCAGGTTGGCGCCGCTTTCGCGAACCAGGTTGGCGGTGATCAGCAGGTCCTTCGAGCGCCCGGACTGAGAGATGCACACCGCGACGTCCGACGGTTTGAGGGTGACTGCGGACATCGCTTGCATGTGCGGATCGGAGTAGGACGCCGCCGTTAGCAACAGCCTGAAAAATTTGTGCTGCGCATCCGCCGCAACCGCGCCGGATGCGCCGAATCCGTAGAACTCGACACGCTGCGCGGCAGCCATCACTGTCACTGCGGCTTGCAGTGCATGAGGGTCGAGCTTTTCCCGAACCTCCATCAGCGTATGCAGCGTGGTATCGAAAATTTTCAGGCTGTAGTCCGCGACCGAGTCATCCTCATGAATCGCGAACTGCCCGAAACTGGCCCCTGCGGCGAGGCTTTGGGCAAGCTTGAGCTTCAAGTCCTGAAACCCCGTGCACCCGATGGCGCGACAGAAGCGCACGATGGTCGGCTCGCTGATGCCGACACTGTGGGCCAGATCGGCCATGGAACTGTGCATGACAGCCGCAGGGTCAAGCAGCACATGGTCGGCTACCTTGAGCTCTGACTTACGCAAGAGATGGCGGGACTGGGCAATGTGCTGCAACAGATTCAAAGGGCAGGACTCATTGAGGATGATGGGCCGGGCTGTAGCTTTCTTGTAGTTATACTACATGACCTGCAAACCGCACAGCTAAACGAGCTTGGAGTTCGCAACTGATTGGCAGGAGCAGACAGTTCGCCGGTTAGTGTAGGACTTTTCATACGTGACTCCAGGCAACCGACGAAGAACCACGCAAGACTTCACCCATCGCGGCTGTCTCGAGTGGCCGACTGATCAAGTACCCCTGCACTTCATCGCAACCATGGGCTTTCAGGAAATCCAGTTGCCCTGCGTTCTCGACCCCTTCGGCAACCACCTTCAGGTCAAGACTGTGGGCCATGGCGATGATGGCGCGGGTGATCGCAGCATCCTCGGAACCTTCACCGAGGCCGCGAATGAATGCCTGATCGATCTTCACGTAATCCACCGGAAAGCGCTTCAGGTAGCTCAAAGATGAATAGCCCGTACCGAAATCGTCAATGGTCAGCTTTACCCCCAGCTCCCGCAGTTGGCGGAACGTACTGATAATGTGCTCAACACTGTCGAGCAACTGACTTTCTGTCAGTTCGAGCTCCAGGAATTCAGGCATCAGACCGGTTTCGTCGAGCACCTGACGAACCAGGGTGACCAATTTGCCTTGCCTCAATTGGTGCACGGACACATTGACCGAGACTCGGATCGGCACCCACCCACAGCGCTGCCATTCTCGGGCCTGTCGACAAGCACGCCGCAAGACGAATTCGCCGATATCACTGATCAGACCAGACTCTTCAGCCAAGCCGATGAAATCCCCGGGAGGGACCATGCCATGCACCGGATGGTGCCAGCGGACCAGCGCTTCGGCAGAGTTCAGCCGCCCAGATGCCAGATCGAGCTTGGGTTGGTAATACACCGTGAGCTGCCCTTCCTCGATGGCACGCCGCAACTGGATTTCCAGCTGCAATGTCTCCAATGTCCGAGCCTGCAGACGCTCGGTATAAAACTGGAAATTGTTGCCTCCCAAATGCTTGGCGTGTTGCATCGCCATGTTGGCTTGAGTGACCAGCGTCGAAACGTCGCGTGCAGAATCCGGGAACAGCGCGATGCCGATCGATGCACTGACCACTAACTCGTGCCCGGCCACCGACAGAGGGGAGCGCAGTTTGGCCAGCAAACGCGTGGTGATCCGGGCAAGCGTCGTCAGGTTGCCCTGGGCATCCAGCAAAATCGCGAATTCGTCGCCAGACAACCGTGCGATGGTGTCCGCCTCCGCCAATGCTGCACTCAAGCGCCGTCCCACTTGGCGCAGCAACTGATCGGCGATGTCGTGACCCAGGCTGTCATTGAGCAAGGTGAAGCGGTCCAGATTGATGTGCAGCAGCGCCAGCGAACGCCCACCCTGACGCACACGCTGGTTCGCCTCGCGCAGACGTTCATTGAACAGTGCCCGATTCGCCAGACCGGTGAGCGCGTCGTAATGGGAGAGGTAGCGCGCGCGCTCTTCGAATTGCCGGGCAAGCTCTCGATTGAGCGCTTCGCTGTTGGCTTGCGCCTGCTGCAAGTGTTCGATCAGGGCCAGATTCTGGAAACGCCGCATCAAGCCGCGCTGAATCACTCGGTTGACCTGCGCCGCGACGACGATCAGCGCCAAGAGAAGGATCAACCCCAGCCAGCCCCAGCCTCGCAAGCGAATGTCGCCGCTCCAGAACAGGTAAACCACTGGCGGCAACAGGCAAGGCACGGCGAAGGTCAGAAATGCCGGAATGCTCGCAGCGTAAGCCACGCTTGCCGAGAGGGTCGCGGCACCGATAAGGCCGAACACCCACGCCTGTTGCACGAAGCTTTCCGTCGGCACGAGCACCAGCGCCGCGGTGGACAGCGTCAGACCGCTCACACAGGCTCCCGCCAGAAACGTACGTTTCCAGACCGGATCGGCCTGCCGGTCTGACGAGGCGGCGCGAAAGGCTGCCACCTGAAGAATGCGCAGGCACACCAGTGCAGACAGCCAGCCTACCCAGATGCCGACCAGCACATAGCGCTCCGGGCTCCAGAGCAACCAGGCACACAGCAAACCATTGATGAACATGAACAGGGTTGGCAGCATCGAGCCTTGATAGAGAAGACGGATGCGTGCGGCCGCAAGCTGAGTGGCGTAACGCTTGCGAATGACAGAAGGTGTCGCCACGGCGTCGGCCGGGGCTGCTGGGCGGGTAGTCATGGCGATTCTTATAATTAGCGGCCTTGAACGTCAGCGGAGCATACACAAGCGGCTGACCAGACCAAACAGTCAGCACAATAAAATGCGTGAACGGTCGGCCGACGAGCGCGGGTACAGGCGCAGGTCGCCGCCTTCGCCCGTGGGAACGGAAGGTGGCGGGCGATTTAACGACCGGCCAGCGTTAGGGTTTGCCCGCTCTCCTCCCGCACCCTAGAATGCGCCGATGCATAACGACGACCTCTCCCTTCTGCTCAACTCCCTCAACGATGCCCAACGCCAGGCGGTCGCCGCTTCGGTAGGGCGTCAGTTGGTCCTAGCTGGCGCTGGCTCCGGCAAAACCCGCGTGCTCGTGCACCGCATCGCTTGGCTGATCCAGGTGGAGAACGCTTCGCCGCATTCGATCCTGTCGGTGACGTTCACCAACAAGGCCGCGGCCGAAATGCGCCATCGGATCGAGCAGTTGATGGGCATCAACCCGGCGGGTATGTGGGTGGGCACGTTCCACGGGCTGGCGCACCGCTTGCTGCGCGCGCACTGGCAGGAAGCGGGGCTGAACCAGAACTTCCAGATCCTCGACAGCGATGATCAGCAACGGCTGGTCAAACGCGTGATCCGCGAAATGGGGCTGGACGAGCAGAAGTGGCCCGCGCGTCAGGCGCAGTGGTTCATCAACGGTCAGAAAGACGAAGGCTTGCGGCCCAAGCACATTCAAGCGTCCGGCGACCTGTTCCTGAGCACCATGAAGGCAATCTACGAGAACTATGAGGCGGCCTGCCAGCGGGCCAGCGTCATCGACTTTTCGGAACTGCTGCTCCGTGCCCTGGACCTGTGGCGCGACAATCCAGGCCTGTTGGATCACTATCAACGCCGCTTCCGTCACGTACTTGTGGACGAATTCCAGGACACCAACGCCGTGCAGTACGCCTGGTTACGTCTGCTGGCCAAGGGCGGCGACAGCCTGATGGTCGTCGGTGACGACGATCAGTCCATCTACGGCTGGCGTGGGGCAAAGATCGAAAACATCCATCAGTATTCCGATGATTTCCCGGACACCGAAGTCATCCGCCTGGAGCAGAACTATCGCTCCACCGCCAGCATCCTGAAGGCCGCCAATGGGCTGATCGTCAATAACAGCGGGCGCCTGGGCAAAGAGCTGTGGACGGACGTGGGCGATGGCGAACTGATCAGCCTGTACGCGGCGTTCAACGAACAGGACGAAGCGCGCTACGTGGTCGAAACCATCGAAAGTGCGATCCGCAACGGGCTGTCGCGCAGCGACATCGCCATTCTCTATCGCTCCAACGCCCAGTCCCGGGTCCTTGAAGAAGCCTTGCTGCGCGAGCGTATTCCCTATCGTATCTACGGTGGCCAGCGCTTCTTCGAGCGCGCCGAGATCAAGAACGCCATGGCCTACCTTCGCCTGCTTGACGGCCGGGGTAACGACTCCGCGCTGGAGCGGGTGATCAACGTCCCGCCACGCGGCATCGGCGAAAAAACCGTCGAGGCCATCCGCGAACATGCGCGTCATGCCGATGTGTCCATGTGGGAGTCCATGCGGCTGTTGATCGCCAATAAAGGTCTGACCGGCCGGGCAGCCAGTGCGCTGGGCGCGTTCATCGAACTGATCGAGAACCTTTCGGCCAAGGTCGTGGACATGCCGCTGCACCTGATGACCCAGACGGTGATCGAACAATCCGGCTTGATCACTTACCACCAGGAAGAGAAAGGCGAGAAAGGCCAGGCCCGGGTGGAAAACCTTGAAGAACTGGTCAGCGCGGCCCGTGCTTTTGAAAACAGCGAAAGCGAGGAAGACTTGACCCCGCTGGCCGCTTTCCTGGGGCATGCCTCCCTGGAGGCGGGGGACACCCAGGCCGACGAGCACGAAGACAGCATTCAACTGATGACATTGCACAGCGCCAAGGGGCTTGAGTTCCCTTACGTGTTTCTCGTCGGCATGGAGGAAGGGTTGTTCCCGCACAAGATGAGTCTGGAAGAACCGGGCCGTCTGGAAGAGGAACGCCGTCTGGCTTATGTGGGCATCACCCGCGCGATGCAGCACCTAGTGCTGACCTATGCCGAAACCCGGCGTCTATACGGAAGCGAAACCTATAACAAGGTGTCGCGTTTCGTACGCGAGGTTCCACCGAACCTGATTCAGGAAGTGCGTTTGTCCAACAGTGTGTCGCGCCCTTTCGGTGGCTCGAAGACCATGGCACCGAGCCGACTGTTCGATGGCGAAGGCATACCGCAAAGCCAGTTCTCCTTGGGTCAGCGGGTGCAGCACGCTGTTTTCGGCGAGGGCGTGATTCTGAATTTCGAGGGCTCCGGTGCACAGGCGCGCGTTCAGGTGAATTTTTCCGAAGGCAGCAAGTGGCTGATGCTGGGTTACGCGAAGCTGGAGCCGGTTTGACGCTCGGCGTGGCTTCGTAGAAGCGCGCTTGCGCGGGATTGTGGTGTGTCTGTATGCAACGACGTGTCAGGCAAATAGCAATCGCGGGCAAGCGCGTTACCACACTGGCCGACACACCTACGCTTGCATTCCTACGCATGGCCCCCATCTTTCCTACAGAACTTTCTCCGTAGCCCTACAACCCAAGTCTTATAGGCGCTATTGAGATCCACGCAAAAGCCAGAAACATTTGGTCGCTGGTCAGACACAGTCGTCCTGTTCAATATGGCGCGCGTGCAATCCACAAACGGGAATTCCCACTATGCAACGTTTTCTTAGCATCGCCCTGGCGCTGGTCATCGGACTCACCATGAGTCTGGACGCCAACGCCGCGCGTTTTGGTGGCGGCAAGAGCATGGGCTCGGCGCCGACTCACCAGGCGCGTCAGACTGCCCCTTCTGCCCCTGCCGCTGCTCCTAACGCCGCCGGACGTCCTGCGCCCGCCGCAGGCGGTGCTTCCAAATGGTTGGGCCCGCTGGCCGGTATCGCCGCCGGTGGCCTGCTGGCCTCCATGTTCATGGGTGGCGGTTTCCAGGGCATGCAGTTCTTCGACATCCTGATCATGGCGATCATCGCCTTCGTCATCTTCCGCTTCATCGCAGCTCGTCGTCGCAAGCAGCAGCCGCACATGGCTCCGGCTGGCGCGCCGTACCAACGTGAAACCGTGGAACAGCCTGCGCAGAACAACCACTCGATGTTCGGTGGTTCGAGCGCCGCCGCGCCACGTCCGGTCATCAACGCACCGGCCTGGTTCAACGAGGAGCGCTTCGTCGAAGCCGCACGTACGCACTTCCAGTCCCTGCAACAACACTGGGACGCGAACGAGATGGACAAGATTGCTGAATTCGTGACCCCGCAAATGCTGCAGTTCCTCAAAAAGGAACGTGCCGACCTGGGTGACGCCTTCCAATCGACGTACATCGACAACCTGACCGTTCAACTGGAAGGTGTCGAAGACCGCGCTGACAAGACCATCGCAACGCTGACATTCAATGGCGTGGCGAAGACCTCGCGCTTTGACCAGGGCGAAGTGTTCAGCGAAAGCTGGAACATGGAGCGCGCCCCGGGCGAGAACCAGCCTTGGCTCGTAGCGGGTATCCGCCAGAACGGCTGAAACTCTTCCAGGCTTCGCTAATCCAAAACCCCGACTGCGATCGGGGTTTTGTTTTTCAGGGGCCGCAGTTAATTTGGTGTCGGCTTTAAGCTACTGTATAAACCGCGCATATCGTTAGAGGGTCCACGTCGTGGAAGAAGTTATCGAACAACTCCGTGAAGCCAATGAGCCGGTCCCCGTCCCGCTTGAGCTGCCGGACGAAGATCAGCTTGTCGAAATCGAAGAAGAGCTGTTCATCAACATTCCTTTCGTCTTCAAGGAATTCCTGCTGAATGTCAGTGACGTGGTGTACGGCAGCCTGGAGCCTGTGACCGTTACCGATCCCGGTTCGCACACTTATCTTCCGGAAGTGGCGGCCAACGCATGGGACGCCGGTGTTCCACGTGACCTGATCCCGATCTGTCAGGACGGTGAGGATTACTACTGTGTCGAGGAAGACGGCACCGTCGTGCTCTGGTCGGGCGACGAGGAGCTTGTCACTGAAGAAAGCTGGGAGTCGGTCTGGCACTGGGCACGAGACGTCTGGCTGGAAAGCTGAGACGAATCTACGCATGCCAACCAGCGGCCTTCAGCGGCTCAGTGCTCTGAAGGCTCCTGATGATTACCCAGCGTCTCCAGCAACGCGATCTGCATCCGCGTGTGCACGCGAATGAACCAGCGCCATAGCACCGCGGCCACTACGCCCGCCACGCCCACGATCAACAACAGCCATTCGCTCGTTGGCAACATGCTCGCCGACAGCAAGGCGATCAACAGGAAAATCACCATCAGCGACAGCAGCGGGATCACTTCGGCGATCACCCGCCGGACACGCTCTGTGTGACGTCCGGCCATTTCCGGCTTCACGCTCATCTCGGCCAGTAGCATCGACAAGGCCTTGAGCTTGCGATACGCCGCGATCAGGAAAGGTAGCGACAACAGAAGCGAGGCGCCCCAGATCCAGGCTTTCTGTTGGCCGGGGTCCGTCACCCACTCGCTGAAATAGTCGCCTATGCGCTCAGCGAAATACGCGCCACAAAAGAAGATCGCCACGACCAATGCCAGATTGACGCCTACCTGCAGCAGAATCTTGCGAATCATCGAGGCCAGCAAAGCGCTTTGGCCTTGAGGCTGGATGCTGCGCAGCCATTCCCCGTACAGCCCAAACACCCGCGCCATACGCGTGGGTACGACCCTCCCGAACGTGTGAGAAAGCGGATCGGCCGCACGAATCAAATAGGGCGTGAGCAAGGTGGTGATGGCTGAAACGGCCACTGCCACGGGGTAAAGAAAATCGCTGGTGACCTGGAGCGTCATCCCAAGGGCGGCGATGATGAAAGAAAATTCGCCGATCTGTGAGAGCCCCATTCCGACGCGTAGCGAGGTTTTGCCATCATTGCCTGCAATGAACGCCCCGAGGCCGCAAGACAGCATTTTGCCCAACACCACGGCGACCGTAATGACGACAATCGGCCAGGCGTATTCGACGAGAATGTTCGGGTCGATCAACAGGCCGATGGCGACAAAGAAGATGGCGCTGAACATGTCCCGAATGGGCTCGACCAGGTGTTCTATCTTTGCCAGCTGCCTCGACTCGGCCATGATCGCGCCGATCAGGAAAGCGCCCAGCACCATACTGTACTCAAGCTTGACCACGAGCAGACAGAACCCGAAGCACAGCCCCAGCACCGTGACCAGCAGCATTTCATTGCTCTGGAATTTCGCGACGTAGGCCAATAAGCGCGGCACCAGCAGAATGCCGATGACCAGGGCCACGATCATGAACAGCGACAACTTGCCGACCGTGGAAAAGACCTCACCCGAACTGACCGTGCCACTGACCGCGATGCCCGACAACAAGGCGATGATGCCGATGCCCAGAATGTCTTCGACGATCAGCACACCGAAAATCAACTGAGCGAAGCGTTGGTTCTTCATCTTCAAGTCGTTGAGGGCCTTGACGATGATGGTCGTAGAGGAGATCGCAAGGATTGCCCCCAGGAACAGCGAGTCCATCGTGCTCCAGCCAAAAAACTGGCCGATTTCATAACCGATCCAGATCATCAGCATGATTTCCAGAAACGCTGCGATGAAGGCCGTCGCGCCGACCTTGAGCAGCTTGCGCAAGCTGAACTCCAGGCCAAGGCAGAACATCAGGAAGATGACCCCCAGCTCGGCGAGTGTCTTGATGGTTTCTTCGTCGTGGATGAGGCCGAACGGCGGTGTGTGGGGCCCGATGATGAAGCCCGCCACAATGTAGCCAAGAACCACCGGTTGCTTGAGACGATGAAACAGGACGGTCACCACGCCCGCCACCAACATGATGACTGCCAGATCCTGAATGAAACCGATGGCATGCATGGCGTGGCTCCTTGTAACTGCGAGAAGGTGGCGCTATCGAGAAAAATACGGACGACTGCTGTACGACAATTCGTTAGCAGGGCCAGAATCTTCTGGTCGGAACGCAGGAATTACCCCATCCAAGGGTTTCCGCAGGTTAACACCGCGCAAAAGCGGATAAAGCCGGTGCAATATATGGAAACAGATCGACACCGGGCGTGACGGAAAACCCGCTGCCAGCGTCCCGGTAACGTCGGTTTTGATGGCCGCATTGCATTCGAACACCCCTACGAGGTGTCAATTGACTCAACCTGACCGTGAGCACGCTATGGAACCCGGAAACGCCCAGCTGTCGATGACTGTATTGATGACCCCGGACATGGCCAACTTCTCTGGCAACGTGCACGGCGGCACCCTGCTCAAATACCTCGACGAAGTCGCCTACGCCTGCGCCAGCCGTTACGCGGGGCGTTATGTGGTGACGCTGTCGGTGGATCAGGTGATTTTCCGCGAGCCGATCCATGTCGGTGAGCTGGTTACCTTCCTGGCCTCGGTGAACTACACCGGCAACACGTCAATGGAAGTCGGTATCAAGGTGGTCACGGAGAACATTCGCGAACGCTCCGTTCGCCACACCAATAGCTGCTTTTTCACCATGGTGGCCGTTGACGACCAGCGCAAGCCGGCCAGTGTCCCGCCCCTCACACCAGAAACCAGCGAAGGCAAGCGTCGTTACGTGCAAGCACAACAGCGCCGCCAGATTCGTCAGGAGTTGGAGAAGCGGTATCGCGAGATTCGCGAAGACGGGGTTTGATGGAAATCGTTGGCGTTTGAAAGCCCCCATAGCGGAGTCATCCGCGATGACGTTTGATCGTCCCCATTCTCTGCGTGGGTAAGCATCCCGTGACGCTCTGCGTCACCCCGGCGATGGACGCAGAGCGTTCAGAACGGCATTCCCACGCAGAGCGTGTGAACGATCATGTGCCTATCAAACATCCAGCCGGGTTGCCTCAAACCTGACCCTCGGGTGGGCAATCCTGTCCTGCGCCCGAACCAGTTCGAGCTCGTAACTGGCGCAAGCTTGGGTTTCCAGCAGCACTTCATGCACCGCTGAGGCCGCAAACTCAAAGGCGCTGCGCAGATCCTCGCCGAGCAGCACCTTGCCGAGGAACAAACCGGACGTGAGATCACCCACGCCCACCGGTTGCCGAGGAAACGCCAGCAGCGGCCGACGCAAGTGCCAGCTTTCGTGCTCGGTCACCAGCAGCATCTCGAAGCTGTCAGCTGGCTTGCCAGGGTAGGCGAGGTGTTTGACCACCACGGCTTTCGGCCCCTTGGCGAGCAGCGCGCGAGCCATCGCCAGGCAATCGGACAGTCCGCTGGGTTTGCGTCCAGAAAAACTGTCCAGCTCAAGCTGGTTCGGGCACAGGTAATCCGCGACGGCCGCCGCTTCTTCCAGCAGAAAATCACTGACCTCCTGGGGCACGATGCAACCCTTCTCCGGGTGGCCCATGACCGGGTCACACAGATACACCGCGCGAGGATTGGCACGTTTGATTTGCGCCACCGCTGCCAGAATCGCTCGTCCCTGAGCCGCACTGCCCAGATAGCCCGACAAGACCGCATCGCAATTGCCCAACTCGCCAATGGCCGCGATGCCTTCCACGAGGGCCGGAATCTGCTGCGGCGTCAGCACTTCGCCACTCCAGTGTCCATACTGGGTGTGATTTGAGAACTGTACGGTATTCAGCGGCCAGACGTTGATGCCGATACGCTGCATAGGAAAGACGGCCGCGCTGTTGCCAGCGTGCCCGAAGACCACATGGGACTGGATTGCGAGTAGGTGAGGCGAACGTTTCATGACAGGTTCCTGAGGCCGGGAAAGCACAGTAGTAGCGATGCCGGACGAAGTGAAGCGAAATTAAACCATCGGGCTATGGCTGTCGGCGACCTGACGCAGTTAAGCTGGACATCTTCTGTTGGAGCTCTCTTTTCATGCTGACCCTGGGCAACATTTTCGTCCTGATGCTGCTGGCGACCGCTGGCGCATGGCTGTGGCATTCCCATGGTCTGCGTGAACGGGCTTTGGAGCGTGTCAAACAGCACTGCGCCAAGCTCGATCTGGAACTGCTCGACGGCAATGTCGCGCTGCGGCGGCTCACCTTCAAGCGCGACAATGAAGGCCGCAAGCGGCTGGCCCGCGTGTACACCTTCGAATTCACTGTGACGGGTGAGCAACGTCACCCCGGCACCCTCACGATGTTCGGCGCCCACACCGCCCAAATCGAACTGGCGCCCTACCCGTTCGAGATCAAAGACCCCAAGCCGACGGCCGAGATCATCCAGCTCAGTGAATGGCGGCAGGAACACAACAAGTGGAAACAGTGATCGGCGTGGATAACGGGCGCTAGACCAGGCAGGCCCTGATCTGCGCAGATAACGCCCCCTCGTCTTTAGGCTCGTCGAAGATCAACTCCAGGCGCGAGTCCTTGCGCCACTCACTCGTCGTCCATTGGACTTCACTGCCTGCCAACGCATTGCCGGACACCCAGCCCTTATGGCTGTGGATAACCAACTTCGCCCGCCGCCAGTCGAGGCTTCGCAGCCAAGCTTGCACTTTGGACGCATCGAATGAACGGTCCGGGTGCCAGCGCCAGCCGATGCTCCAGCCCTCCACCTGCCGCTGGCTCAGGCAGATCGGCTCCAGGGGGTCGCTCCAGACGGCGGGCAACTGCGCCAGGCTCCTGGCCATGACCAAGCTGTCCCCACCCTCGGTTGCTCGATGATCGCGCCCCGGTAATCGATCCAGCGGCACGACCCCCGCCTCGGCCCACCAGATGGGACGATCGGGGAGCATCCCCAAGACCGCTCGCTTGTTCACGTCATCCAGTGCCGCCGACTTGTTGAGGACCAACAGTCCGGCGTCTTGCGCAGCGTCTCGCTGTGCCGGAGGTAAGGGGGTTCCGGCTGCGAGGGCCTGACTGTCCAGTACGATGACGCTGGGTTGCACGGCAAGCACACCGCGCCAGGGTGCCTCGCGCAATTGAGCCATCAGTTGCGCTGGGTGGCCGAGCCCGGAGGGCTCGATGAATAGTCGATCCGGTTGCGCCTTGCGAAGCAGACGACCCAGGCCGATCTGAAACGGTGCGCCATTGACACAGCACAGGCAGCCTCCAGCCACCTCACCCAGTGCGATACCATCCTCAGCCGTGGTCAGCAGTGCGGCATCCAGCCCGATCCGACCGAACTCGTTGATCAGAATCGCCCAGCGTTCATTGCCCGGCTTCTGCGACAACAGGTGCTTGATGAGGGTAGTCTTGCCTGCGCCCAATGGGCCGGCAATGACATGGGTAGGAATGTTCTGCAGCATGTCCGACCATTGTTCAACGTGGCTCCTCAGCGGAGCGCAGATGGAGATTATCGATGCGAGCAAGCGGGCTGCCCGCGCCACTGGCGATGCTGCTGATGGCCGTGATGTCGAGCCAAGTGCGGGCCGAATCCTGTGTGGTCCATAGCCAGGCCGAGCGGCTTGACGTCAAGGTCTGCCAGGAAAACCTCACCATCCCGCCCGAGCTGTTTCATGACGGCTTTTGCAAACCGCAGCTCAAGGATCAAAAGGTTGAAGTGACCTTCCTGGATCAGTGCCCGAGCGGCTCGTTCGGCCAATGCAGCAACGCGCAAGTCGCCAATATGCCTTATCGACAGAACATTCACTATTACGGGGTGGCCAGCGATGCCGCTTTTCTCAAGCCCTTCTGTGAACAGCAGAGCAAAGGCATCTGGAAAGCGCCGTGATCGCAGCGGGCGTTGATCCAGGGTAGCGAGCGGACTCGCGACGCGTCAGGTACGTTGATACCTTGTTCATCGCATTCGGTTCGAGCCGCGCTCGTGAGCCCGTTGCGCCCCTAAGGCTTTCTGTATCAAGCCGCCTCGCCATGCCAGTCACCGAACGGATCGGCGAGTTGAGCCCAACCCTCTACCCCGGCCGCCATTTCGACGTCCGTCAGCAGGCAGGCATCTAGCTCAGCGTTGAGGCGCGCAAAATCGATGTTCTGACCAATGAACACCAATTCCTGGCGGCAATCGCCACTCTGCGCCATCCAATTGCGCATGATGACTTCTGTGCTTTCCTCGTCCTGTGGCCAGTGCTCTTTGGGGACAAACCGCCACCAGCGGCCAGCAAAGCCGTAACGCATCAAGCCGCCGGCCTGCGACCAACTGCCGGCCTCCTGATGTTTGTTCGCCAGCCAGAAGAACCCCTTGGAGCGCAGCAACCTGCCGTTGGTCCACTCGCCATTGATGAAGTCGAAGAACCGTTGCGGGTGGAACGGGCGACGGGCGCGATAGGCGCCCGAGGCGATGCCGTATTCCTCGGTTTCGGGAACGTGCTCGCCTCGCAATTCCTTCAGCCAGCCCGGCGCTTGCGCGGCGCGCTCGAAGTCAAAACGGCCCGTGTCGAGGATCTTTCCAAGCGGCACCGCGCCCATCACCATCGGCAGGATCTCTGCCTGATGGTTGAGACGCTTGAGAATGGCCATCAATTCCTGACGATCACTGGTGCTGATCAAGTCGATTTTGCTGATCAGGATGACGTCGGCAAACTCGACCTGTTCGATCAACAGATCGGTGATCGAGCGTTCATCCTCGTCCCCCAGCGTCTCGCCCCGGGTCGCGAGGCTTTCGGCGGCTTGGTAGTCCTGCAGAAAATTCAGCCCGTCGACCACCGTCACCATGGTGTCGAGCCGCGCGACATCGGCCAGGCTCTGCCCGGTCTCGTCGCGAAAGGTGAACGTCTCAGCGACAGGAAGGGGTTCTGAGATCCCCGTGGACTCAATGAGCAGGTAGTCGAAGCGACCCTCATTGGCCAGACGGCTGACCTCTTGAAGCAGGTCCTCGCGCAACGTGCAGCAGATGCAGCCATTACTCATTTCCACGAGTTTTTCTTCTGCACGGTTGAGGCTGACATTGCGCTGGACTTCGCTGCCATCAATGTTGATTTCGCTCATGTCATTGACGATCACCGCGACCCGCAGGTTTTCACGGTTGCGCAAGACATGGTTAAGGAGCGTACTTTTACCGGCACCGAGAAAGCCGGACAGGACGGTAACGGGAAGACGGTTCATGAAGGTCTCATCAGGTAGCAGGTTCGGACGCTTTTTACGTTATAGTATAACAATACTAATCTGCTAACTTTTTTTACAAGGACCGCTCAATGGTCAGGGTTTCCCACATCGTTGTCGGTTTAGTCGTGATACTGGGCACGCCGGTCATGGCTGCGCCACCTTCACCTAAGCTGACTCGAGCGCTGTGTACCCGCAGCGCCACGCTTCTGGCGTGCGTTGATGCCTACGACAACCGCTACAACGTGGCGATGTCGGGCACCACCCTCTACTTGCGCGGCTTCGAAAGCGCAGGCAATCGCAGTTGGGCGCAGACCAACAGTCGCTATGGCGCGCTGACGTTTTTTACGGGGCTGGCCTCGGACGGGGAAGCGTGGGTGGGGACCATCCAGAAAGTCGGCTGGACGACGATCAGCCGGGTCTCCAGCTCCAGCGGCACTCGGAGCAGGATCACCTGCGATCGGGTCATGGGCTGCCGCTGAAGAGGCGCGGGTCAGGCCTCACATCACGCGAGGGCCTGCTCCGCCGCTTTCTGCTCCTGCCGCCAGGCGATGTACGACCCCAGCGGCGGATTGCGCTCGAAGTACTGCTTCATACCTTCGAACAAGCCGTCGGCCACGGCTTGCTGGTGACGCGCCGTGACCAGGCGCTGGCTGTCGCGGGTATTGGAGATGAAGCCCGTTTCGACCAGAATCGACGGGACGTCGGGGGATTTCAACACCGCAAACCCCGCCTGCTCCACGCGCTTCTGATGCAATGTGGTGATGCCCTCCAAGCTGCCCAGTACCGAATGTCCCAACTGCAGGCTGGCGGCGATGGTCGCGTTCATTGACATGTCGAGGATCACCCCCGCAAGCATCGGATCCTTGTCCTTGAGATTGAGCAGGCTGTTGGCGCCGATCAGATCGGCGTCGTTTTCACGCTGAGCCATAAAACGGGCGGTGGCCGATGTGGCGCCGGTTTCCGACAACGCGAACACCGAAGCGCCGGAGGCGGTGAGCCGGGGTGCTGCGTCCGCGTGAACAGAGATAAACATGTCGGCGTTGTATTTACGAGCGATGTCGACGCGCTTGCGCAGTGGCACGAAAAAGTCATCGTTGCGCACCATGCGCACGTCAAAACCCTTCTCACGCTTCAGGCGCTTGGCGAGCAACTGTGCGATGGAAAGCACTACGTCTTTCTCACGTTCGCCTTTGGAGCCGACCGCACCAGGGTCCTTGCCACCATGACCGGCGTCGACCACCACCATGATGTCGCGCTTGGGGTGCGCCTTGTCGGCGACGGGGGCTGGTTGCTTGATCACGGCCGCCGGCGCGGCAGCGAGTTGTACAGGCGGATGGGCTGCAACCTCGTGCCCTAAGTCCAGCACCAGTCTGTTGCCCTGGGCGCCATCCGGGCCAAGGAGAAAGCTATTGAGTTGAACCGGCGAGACCAGGTCAAGCACGATGCGCGTATCGCCTTGGCCAAAGTGGCCTGAACGAATGCCCTTGATCGGTGTGTTTTCCAGGGCGAGTTGGCTGAAATTGCCCTCCAGGCGCGCGCCACTGATGTCGATGATGATGCGCTCAGGCGCACTCAGCGTGAACGTCTTGTACTGCACCGGTCCACTGAGATCGAAAACCAATCGCAATTTGCTTTCGGAACGCCACAGGCGGGCATTACGAATCTGCGTGGCATTGACGGAGAAAGGAAGCGCAAAGGCGGCGCTTGCCAACAGCATATTGAGCAGCATCTGACGTCGGTGCATGACACGTTCCGAAAGAAGATGAGATTCTTCGCAACAATATAACATGCCGGCAACGCGGTGAAGATGAAGCTTTTGATAGGTTCTGCCCTGGATTTATCACTCAAAACAACGGGTAACGGCAAAAAACTCAGGTGAAACAACAAGATGTTCCACGTGGAACATCAGACCGTGTTCGAGCTGAAAAAGAAATGCCCCGGCGAACGGGGCATTCGGACGAACGGTCTATCAGGTGCGGGGCTTGACTGCCCCACAGTTCTGTCCAAGCCAAACCGCTTTGGTGTCCATGCTGCCGTTTTGCTGTTGCCCGGTCGCATTGAAAGAGCCCACGACATGGGTGGTGAACTGACGATCGCTCTGGAACTGCGCAACGCCAGTGCCCTGAGCTCTGGGGCAACTGAATTCGAATTTCCAAGTCGGCCCATTGCGATCAGTGATCCGCTGAGTGCAGCCCGTCTTGGGGTCGGTCAGCGGGATCTGTTCATTTTTAACCTGCTCCGGGGTAAGGCATACGCGAACGCCTTGGCCGCCCAGGATAATGCCTTGCTTGGCGAGCATTTGCTCCATGGCCGCGCGTTGCTGGGGGGCCATCATTTGCAGTTGAGCAAGCATGACTTGCATGTCGGGCATCTGCTGGCCGTCCACCTGCATATTGCTAGACGTCAGCTCCCACAAGCCGGGCTGCAGCACCTGCGCCTGGGCGAAGGGCGCAGCCAGACAAACCATCAACGCCATGACGCGCTTTTTCATGAACATGTTCCTTTATCTGCTGAAGCAAACGAAATGTGGCCGCGTAACAGGGTGGCCCGCCGATGACGCTTAGACGGCAGATCTTCTGGCCAGTTGCAGGCCAAAGAAAATAGCGACAATCCCAGCGCACTGTGGTCTGTTAGGCACTAGGCCAACAGGATAAGGTCGCGCATGGACTATCACAGCCCGTATTTTTTTGGCTACTTGCTTGGCTTTACGCACCTCATTGGCATCGTAGCAGCGATTCACGCGCTGCTGACCGTACGCACGGCACAAGGCTCGATCGCCTGGGCGATGCCGTTGATCTTCATCCCTTACGTCACGCTGATTCCCTATCTGGTGTTCGGCCGAAGTACCTTCGATGCCTACATCAAAGCGCGGCGGCAGGCCAACGAGGAGATGCGTAACGCAATTGTCGACTTCAACTGGAAACCCTGGATTGAAGAGGCGGTGGCCGCACGACGCTCAGCCGCTTATGAATCCTTGCGCGCGATGCCGAAGCTGGGGCGCATGCCGTGTCTGGCCAACAATGAGGTAAAACTGCTGATCGACGGCGACATGACGTTCTCCGCCATCTTCGAAGCCATCCGTTCCGCCAGCCGGGTTGTGTTCGTAGAGTTTTTCATCATCCATGACGACGACCTCGGGCGGCGCTTGCAATCCTTGCTGCTGGAAAAAGCGGCTGAAGGCGTGGAAATCTTCGTGCTCTATGACCGCATTGGCAGCCACGCCTTGCCCGCTCGCTACGTCGAGACGCTGCGGGCGGGCGGCGTGAAAGTGAAAGCTTTCGCTACGCGCGGGGGCTGGCTCAATCGCTTCCAGATAAACTTTCGCAATCACCGCAAGATCGTCGTGGTGGACGGCGTGAAGGGGTTCGTCGGCGGGCATAACGTGGGCGATGAATACCTCGGACTGAAGCCGCCATTGGCCCCGTGGCGCGACACACATGTGTCGATCGTCGGGCCGGTGGTGGCATGCCTGCAGGAGTCTTTCGCTGAAGACTGGTTCTGGGCAACCCGAGAGTTGCCCCCTTTGATCCTGCCGGACAGCTACCCCGAAGACGGCGTGTTATGTCAGTTCCTTGCGACCGGCCCGGCCGATCGGCAAGAAACCTGCTCGCTGTTTTTCGTCGAAGCGATCCACGCGGCGACCGAACGGGTCTGGATCACCACCCCTTATTTCATTCCCGATGAAGCGGTATCGGCTGCACTGCGCCTGGCCGTACTGCGCGGTGTCGATGTGCGTCTGCTACTGCCATCGCGTCCGGATCATTACACCGTTTACGCAGCGTCCAGTCTGTTTGCCTTCGAAGCGGTGCGCGCGGGCGTGCGGATATTCCGCTACACGCCGGGCTTCTTGCATCAGAAAGTCGTCCTGGTGGACAACGAAATATCGGCCATTGGCAGCGCGAATCTGGATAACCGATCATTTCGGTTGAATTTCGAGCTCATGCTGCTCACGGTGGATGAAGACTTCGCCAGGGAGGTCGAGGCCATGTTGAGCGATGACTTCGCCCAGGCCCATGAAATCTCCATAGAGGAAAGCAAGGAAACCCATCACTTGCAGCAGTTGGGGATGCGCGTGGCGCGGCTGATCTCACCGATCCTGTAGGTCATTCTGGCGTCAGGCGGTCCGTCCGGCTGCCCGGCGCTGGCGTTTTTACCACGCCAAGCCCGACAAGCCGAACGGTTCAACGATGGCGAGTGCGCGGTCAGGGATACAGGTCATCCCGCGTCCAGGGCAGGTCATGACCACCGTCGCTACGAGGCTTGACGGCCAGGATCTGATGGAGGTTGATCCAGCCTTTCGAGAACGCATACGCGCACCCCGCCAGGTACAACCGGAAAATCCGCAGGGCCTGCTCCGGTACCATGGTCGCCGCCACGTCCAGCTTCTGCTCCAGACGCATGCTCCAATGATCGAGGGTTTTGGCGTAGTGCAGACGAAGGCTTTCCACGTCGACCACTTCAAGGCCCGCTTCGCTGATGAAGGCGGTGATCATGGCCAGGTGTGGTAATTCGCCATTGGGAAACACATAGCGGTCAATGAAGTCGCCAGCGCCGCGCCCTACCGGACGACCGTCAGTGTGCTTGGCGGTAATGCCATGGTTCATCACCAGACCGCCCTCCTTCACCGCGCCAAACAGGCATTTGGCATACAGAGCGAGGTTCGCATGACCGACGTGTTCAAACATGCCGACACTCACGACTTTGTCGAAGCGGCCATCCTGAGGCAGATCGCGGTAGTCGAGGAGTTTGAGTTCGACCCGATCCTGTAGCCCCTCTGCCTTCACTCTCTCTTGCGCCAGCGCTAATTGCTCGCGGCTCAAGGTGATGCCGAACACTTTCACGCCATATTCGCGGGCGGCGAAACGTGCCAGGCCGCCCCAGCCACAACCGACGTCCAGCAGGTATTCACCCGGCTTGAGACGCAGCTTGCGACAGAGGTGATGAAATTTATCCTGCTGGGCCTGATCGAGTGTTTCTTCGCCGGTCTTGAAGTAGGCGCAGGAGTAGACCATCTCCTTGTCCAGCCACAGCCGGTAGAAGTCATTGGACAGGTCGTAGTGATAAGAGATGGATTTCGCGTCGGTGTCCTTGTCGTGCTGGGTGCGCACCGGGGCGACACCCTCGTCCGCGTCCGCCAACGCGGCGGTCAATTCGTCGCAGACGCGCATGACTTCGCTGATCGAACCTTCCAGTTCGAGACGCCCTTCCACAAAAGCACTGCCCAAGAGGTCTAGGCTCGGGTGGGTGAAGTCGGACACCAGCGAAGGATCCTTGACGACAATCGTGACGCTGGGGTCATTCCCCAGTTCCACCTCGTTGCCGTCCCAGAGCTTGAGACGCAGGGGCAGATGAAGGTTCTGTAACGCCGGTGGTAGTTGCGCGAGCATCGAAGGTAACTCCCTGATCCAAGACAAGGAAAAGGGTAGTCCAAAACCGGCTCCAGACAGGAACCGTCAGGCTATCGGCTTAAGCGAGGGACTGCGACGAATCTGCTGCAGGGGCGGCCGCTGCTCCGCCTCAGGATTCGAGCCCATTTGAAGCCTGCTGTGTTGGAGCACCCACTCATGACTGACTCATAATTTGTTACAGAGTTCTTCAAGGCTCAAGCGAATTCGAGACCATGGCCGAGCCATCTGGAGCGCTGCCGGTCGTGGAGGCAGCGCAACCCAAGGCTTGCAAACGTTTATGAATATTTACCGATGGGCTCGTGGAAACGCAGCAGCCGCCCGGCGTTACCCAAGACCAGCAGCGTACTGAGGTTATGCAGCACAGCAGCGATCATCGCGCCCGCCGCACCGAGAACACCGAACGCTGCGAGCGCGACGATCGCCAAGGTCCACCCCAGGCCGATGATGACATTCACCTGCAAGGTGGAGCGGCATTGGCGGCTCAATCGCACACAGGTTCCCAGTCGACGCAAATCGCTGCCGATCAGCACGATATCCGCTGACGCCAACGCGATGTCGGCGCCACCGGCCCCCATCGCAACACCCACTACGCCGGCTTTCAACGCGAGTGAGTCGTTGATGCCGTCGCCTACCACCATGGGCCGGAAGCCACGACTGATCTCGCCCATGACGCGATTGAGCTTGTCTTCCGGCAAGGCTTGCGCCTGGATGTCGCCGATACCGACCTCCGCTCCCAGGCTATCGGCCACGCTCTGCCGATCACCGGTCAACAGCAGTTGCCGCCCAAGCCCCAGGTCACGTAACTCGCCAAGCGCCTGTCGCGCCTCGGGCTTGAGGCTGTCTGCCAGGAGCAGCCAGGCGAGAAACGTACCATCGATCGCCAGCCCCGCGATTGGCCCGTCATGGCCGGGGACCGGCGAAGTCGCGATTCCCAACTGGGCAAACAGCTCGGGGCGACCCAGTGCCGCCTCGCCTCGCGACGTGTGTGCGACGACGCCCAGCCCCTGACGTTCGCGGATATCTTCCAGCGGCACATGCAGGTCTTTCTCGACCAGGCCCGCCAGGGCGCGGCTGACCGGATGGCTGCTGGCCGAGCCCAGGCTGGCGGCCAGCACAAGAATGTCCTCACCCGCCCCTTCCTGCGCCAGGACGGACTGCAGGCGCAGACTGCCATAGGTCAGGGTGCCTGTTTTGTCGACCACCAACGAAGTCAGGTCCGCGAGTTCTTCGAGGAAAGCCGAGCTGCGGATCAGGATGCCGTGTCGCGCGGCCACGGCGATCCCGGCAATCGCCGTCGCCGGGGCGGACAACACGAGCGCGCAGGGGCATGCGGCGACCAGCACGGCGAGCATGGCTTGCGCGTTGTTGGTGATGAACCAGGTCACGGCAGCGATCAGTAACACCAGCACCATGTAACTGCCCGCGTAGCGTTCCAGCAGGCGCGTGATCGGCGGCTTCGAACGCTCGGCACTCTGCATCAGGGCGATGACCTTACCCAGCGTCGATTCGTGGCCAATGCGCGTGACTTCGATGCGCAGCAGCCCATCCAGGTTGATCGCGCCGCCAAACACCTCCATACCGGAGCGGGCTTCGAGGGGCACCGATTCGCCAGTAATGGGCGCCGTGTCGAGACTCGCCTGTCCCGAGATCACCCGTCCGTCCGCGGGCACACGATCCCCGGCACGCACTTCAACGCGATCACCCGCCACCAGCGAACCGTTGTCCACTTCACGAATCGAGCCGTCCGGCGCGATCAGACGCGCGTGGCTGCGAGTCAGCTTGCCAAGGGCCTGAATGGCTTCTTGCGAACCGATGACGCTGCGCTCCTCCAGCACATGGCCAAAAATCATGATGATGGGCAGCAGGGCAGCCGTCATCAGGTCGCCGGTCGCCCAAGCGCCGAGCATCGCCAGCGCGATCAGCTGGTCGGTAATGCCATGCAGGCTCGGATAGCGCAGGCTATGCCAGCCGGCACTGACCACTGGAATCGCCACCAGCAGTGAAGCGGCGCCCAGCAGCAATTGGCTGACGCCCACTTGCTCCGGCGCGAAGAACCGCCATACCAGCCCCAGCACCAGGAGTCCCAATGCCAACATGGCCAGTGTGAGTTGCCGGGCAGCGCTGCGCTGCTCGGTGCTGGTCAGCATGCTGCCAGGCGTCGCCGGTTCGGCGGAATGATGATCGTGAGCGTGGGTGTGTGCGGCTTGGCCACTCATTTGTCGGCTCCCTGAATGATCAGGCGTGAATCGTCATGGGGGTCGACCGTCGTCACCGAGCCGGCCTGCTTGAGAATTCCCGGCACCCGCTCGCGGTACAGGCGCAGCAACAGCCCGGGGTCACTCTTGTTCTGGATCGACTGGGAAAGGCCTGTTACCGCAGCCGTGTCGGTCTGCGCCTTGGCCAGCCGTTCGGAAGCCTGAGCATGGGCGACTTGCAGCAGGCGGTCCGCTTGTTGATTGGCGGCCTGGTTCTGTTTTTCGGCGGCGGTGCGCGCGTTGGCCACGGCCTGATCGGCCTGCTGACTGGCAGTGAGCACGGCGTTGAAGGCGTTCACTGCGGCCGGGGGCAGGCTGGACTGAACGTCCACCCGCACCACCTCGACACCCAGTCCGCCGCCAGTGGTGGCGAGCGCTTCGAGGCGCTGATTGATCCCCTGTACCAGATCGCCTCGCAGCCGCTCGCGCCGCTCGGCCGCCTGGCTGTCGGACCCCACCAGTTCAGGGCGCGCCACCAGAATCGTGTCCAGATCACGTGCAGCGGTGAGGCTGACCGCGCTGCGGTTGACCAGACGATCCAGCGCTGGCAGCACATGTTCGCCCTGCAGAACGAAGGCCCGGGGATCGGTAACTTTGTAGTACGCCGTTACGTCCAGTTGCACGACGCCCGCATCCCCGGTGAGGAGAAAGCCCGAGCCCGCCAGCGCATCGCTCATCGGCGTGGCGAAGCTGGTGATCTTGTCGGCAGCCAGCGCTGCGGGCGAACGCAGCAGCGTTTCAACGTGGCGCTCAATGACGCGGTCCGCCGACGGCAGCAGCACGACTTGCTCGAACGGCTGTGGCCATGCCAACAACAACCCTGCGTTCTGCACGCGATCCAGTTCACCGAAGCGAAATACCACTGCGCGATTTTGCGGATCGATCTGGCGCACGTTGGAGACCGCCCAGCCGATGGCCGCAAGCAGTGTCACCACGTACAGGCCCACAAACGCCAAACGGCTGGCTTGCAGCCACGGGCTGTTCACCGCCGGGCGCTCGATGTGCGACGCCTCATGCTCACTCATGGCTGCGTCCCGGCCTTACCGTCCTGCTTGCCTTCCGACAGCGTGGGCGGCCCGTCGACCAGCACCCGAAACGGCGCAGCGTCGGTGCGCAGGATCAACTTGGTGCTGGGGCCGACAATCGTGCCCAAGGTGTCGAGCGAGCGCAGCAAATTGTAGAGCTGCGGTGAACTGGCATAAGCCCGGCCGTATATCAGCGCCGCCTCCACGCGGGATTGCGCTTCGATATCGGCGGCTTTCACCGTGGCATCGGCCTCGACGATACGCGCGTCGCGCTCGGCGGCGGAGCGGATCTGCGCCGCTTCGCGTTTGCCGATGGCCGTACGTTCGGTGGCAATGGTTTCCCGCTCGGCGCGCATGCGATCGACCGTGGCATTGAGCGTCACTGACGGAAGCGTCAGACGCTCCACGCCCACCTGCAACACGCGCACCCCGTAGGTATCGAGCAGTTGCTTCTCGATCTGTTGCCGTAACTGGTTTTCGAAGTCACCGATGCGCACTTGATTGGCATCGGTGTTGATCAGGTTTGCCAGGTCGAAACTGGCGGCGGTCGTTTCCAGCGCCGAGCCGACGAAGGTACGGATCTGCCGCGCCGCTTCGTCCGGCTGATTCTGGACGGCGCGCATGAAGCGCTTCACGTTGTCAGGGTCGCCCTGCACCTGCCAGGCCACATAGGCTTGAACGATGATGCGCAAACCGTCACGGGTGCCGACGTCCTGCAGGCCGCTGGATGTGGTGCGCAGGCGCAAGTCCACTGGAATCGCCGCTTCGAATGGCGCGGGCCAGCGCCAGCTCAACCCCGGATCGAGGAGTACACGGGCCGGATTGCCGAAGCGAGTGATGACGGTCGCCTCGCCAGAGCGCACTTGGACCAGGCTCGCCGCGGCCACTGCAAAGGCCACCAACAACGCCGCCAGACCGGCTCGACGCCAGGGAAACCCGACCGGGCCGGCGTCTTCGCCATGATGAGAATGGCCATGATGATGCCCATGCCCGTGACCGGTATGGTCGTGATGATCGTGGGAATGAAACAGACTCAAGGAACGACTCCTTATTCAGCCACTGGCTGTTCGGCTGACTTGGGCGACGTGGTGGGGTCGACCGGAAGAGTGAAAGTACGCAGATCAATGGTCGGGGCACTGCCACCGCCTAGGCGATGGTCCAGAACCAGCAATTTGGCGTGGGTCATGCCCTGGGTCAGTTGGCTCAGGTACTGCTCAAGCAGAAAGGCTTGGCCCGCCTTGGCATAACCCTGTTGTTCGGCACCGAATCGCAGGTCGGCGCTTTGCGCAGTGGCCATAACTTCGCGCGACGTTGCCGCGGCCTGGTCATGCGCGACGCTGGCGTGCAGTTGCGCAAGGTTGGCCTGATCCGCCGCAGCGCCCCGCTCGCGAGCGATCAGCGCCTGGGCGCTGATCTGCGCCGCCTGGACACCGTGGTAGGCATTGGCTGCACCGGCAGGGGGGTGGATCGATTCAACGACGGTTGCGAGGATCTCAACGCCACTGTCGAGTTTTCTCAGGTCCCGCGCGACGGCGCTGCCAATGTCGGCCGCCAGATCCGTGCGCTGTTCCCCGAGCAACTCATCAAGCGTCCGCGAAGCGAAATCGTGGACCAGCACCCGGCTGGCAGTGCTGCGGATCAGGCTCGGAATGTCGGCGCTGTTATAGGTCGCGGCCATCGCTGCCTGGTCGTCCAGCCCGATACGGTAGACGAAGCGCACGTCCATGTTGACGATTTGAAAGCTCTGCTTCTCGACAGAACCGCTGGCGATCACCTGGGACTTATCGTTGATGTGAGTCGCATCCCACAGCCTGTTCGCGGTGGCAGGGGGCGGTCCTTCGGCAGGATCGAGCGCTGGTTCCGCAGGGCTGTTATCCGCACGGCTGCCCTCCGAAACACTGGTCGCCAGTTCATGGACCACACCGTTCTCAACAGGCAACACCGCACCGAACGGCCAGGGCAGTCCAGCATGCAAGCCAGGCCCGAGGACCTCGACCGGTTTACCGAAGCGCTCGTAGATGCCGCGACCCTGCATGGGAATTTCGTGAACCCCGCTCAGTGCCCAACCCAGCGCGATTATGACCGCCAGGACCGGCAGAAATGCACGGCGCATGTAGGTAAACGCCCAGACCTGCCGCAAGTCGATGCCAAAGCGGTTGTGCAATTCATTCTGCAATGCCGTCAGCGGGCGCGGCGGCCAGCGCAGCAGACCGGCGACGAAACTGCTGGCTATCAGACGAGGCTCGAGCCGCTCGTTGCGAGGGCTGAAAACCGACAACAGCGCTCGGACCAGCAATTCCACTGCTACCAACCCGGGTAGCAGCCCGATCAGCACGGCCAGCCGTACGGGCCAGACACGCTCGACGGAAGAAAAGAACAGGCACAAGGCCGCGATCAGCAATGTCCCGATGGCGACCCGCGTGATCTGGGCCAACTGCTCGGCCTCCGGCCAACTGGCTTCGGATTCGTTGCTGAACTGACGCTCCAATACCAGCAAACCGAAGCCGATCAGTAACAGGAGGCCTCCAACCCCATTACCAACGAGGCCAACCGCGGTGCCGACCAGCGTGAAATTCCATATCATCGCGATGCTGATTAGCGCCAAGAGTGTCCAACCCGCCAGCCAGAAGACCGGCACGCCGATCTGGCCCGCCATCGACGCCCCCGCCCCGCTGATACGCGCTAACAGGCGATCGTACCAACCAAGCTCGTCGGCCGAGACATCCTCGACCGAAGAGACGTCCTCCTCATCCGGTGTCAGCACGCGAGAGCGCCACTGCGCCACGATCTGTGCAGACTGCAGTGCCGCGGCGAGCACCAGCAGGCTCGCCGCGCTGTTGGTCAGCACGGCGGTCCACAGGGGATTGGGGGAAAACAGATCGACGAACAGCGATATCACCAAGCCAATGACGCCCAGAGTACCCAGCAGGTAGGTCAATCGTGAAAGCCGACGCACGTGAAAGCCCGCGCGCTGGAACCTTGGCATGCTGGCAGGCGCCACTCCTTCAACATCCAGATCAACCCGCATCGCCACCCCAGAACTTGCTGAATGCTGAACTCATTTCCCAACCTGCCGACTCTGCGGGTGCAATAGCCCGCAACATAGATTCAAGTGGCGTTACGATATAACAAGTGGCGTGAAATTTTCGTCTGGTCATTCACAGACTCAGGGTCAATCCACTCCCCTGACAGCCAGTAGACAGGTTAGTCGCGTGCACGCCCCCGATGGCCGTCTCGACGCAACGGCATGAGGCCCGCCGCCTCTCCACACAACCATAGAATTGCACTAAGCTCCCTGAAAGTTATCCACAGGCAGAGGATTGGCTATGGTGCCGAGTGCCTGGTTGCAAAGAGTCCTTCATCCCGTTGCGAGAATTTTGTTTGAAGACGGTGTACGCGCCATCCATGTCACCCTGTGTACGGCGTTGATTTCCGTCGCAGTGGGTGTGTTGGTGGCTGCTTTCGCTGCCAACGAGCGCATCTTCCTGCTGATTCCAGTCTGGATGCTGATCCGCACACTGTTCAACGCCATCGAAGCCTTGCTGGTCAATGAATTCGGTCAGTATTCCCGGCTCGGCCAGTGCGTCCAGGAATTAGGACGCGTCGTCGCGGAAACAGCGCTGCTCTTGCCATTTGCAGCGGTGCCGAAGGTTAGCCTGCTGCTGGTTTTACTGGTGACGCTACTGGCGATCTTCAGCGAATTCGCAGGCCTGCTGGGCCCGCTGATCAAAGCATCCAGACGCCGGGAGGGCCCTTTGAGCAGCGCGGTGCGAACGCTATGTTTCGCTGTGTTCGGGCTCGGAATCAGCTCAGGCCATACGCTTACTGCGGCGATCAACATCACGCTGGCGTTGATGGCGGTCCTGTTAGTGGCGACGATCGATAAGCGCATCCGGGGCGCTGTCGCGCAAACACCCAGACCTGACGCCGGAGCAGCCGCACGCAGTGGTGGCCCTGAATAGCGCTGTTGCTTCAACAGCGTTACACACGCCTTGCGAACAGCTTATCCACAGGCCTTTCTTGCATTTTCGACAACGGTGCTTGAACACATCGGGACTTGACCTCAGGTTCAAGCGCACTTGATATTACAACCATAATTTCCCTGGCATGTCGTCGACGGGATTTTTGCGGAGAGCGGTCTACGCTTCCCTCCACTGTCGATTTTTCTCGAGGAGTGCGTTCATGAGTCACTACGACGTTGTCATCATTGGTGGCGGGCCTGGCGGCTACAACGCGGCCATTCATGCTGGCCAGAAAGGTTTGAAGGTGGCCTGTGTGGAGGGTCGGGAAACGTTGGGCGGGACCTGCCTGAACGTCGGCTGCATCCCGTCCAAGTCACTGCTGCACGCCTCGGAACTGTACGAGGCAGCAACGGGGGAAGAATTCAAGAAATTGGGTATCGAAGTGGCGCCGACGCTGAACCTGCCGCAGATGATGGCCCAGAAAGTCGAGAGCGTGACCGGCCTGACCAAGGGCATCGAGTTTCTGTTTCGTAAGTACAAGGCCGAATGGATCAAGGGCTGGGGGCGCCTGGCTGGGCCCGGCAAGGTCATCGTCACCGACGCCAATGGTGCGGAATCCGAGCTGACCGCCAAAGACATCATCATCGCCACTGGCTCAGAACCTACCCCCCTGCCGGGCGTGACCATCGACAACAAACGCATCCTCGACTCCACCGGCGCCTTGTCACTCAGCGAAGTACCCAAGCATCTGGTCGTGATCGGTGGAGGTGTCATCGGCCTGGAGTTGGGGTCCGTCTGGCGTCGGTTGGGCGCCAAAGTGACGGTGGTCGAATTTCTCGACCATGTTGCCCATGGCTCGGACCTTGAGACGGGCAAGACGCTGCACCGCTCCCTGTCGCGTCAGGGGATGAATTTCAAACTGAGCGCCAAAGTGACCTCCGCTGTCTCGAGCGATTCGGGCGTAAGCCTGACCGTCGAACCTGCTGCGGGCGGCGAGGCTGAAGTGCTGGAAGCAGACTACGTACTGGTCTCCATCGGGCGTCGTCCTGTGACGAAGGGGCTGGGCCTGGAAACTGTCGGGCTGGAAGTGGACAAACGGGGCGTGCTTGCCAACAAGGGCCACCGTACGGCGGTGGAGGGCATCTGGGTCATCGGCGACGTCACCTCCGGCCCGATGCTGGCGCACAAAGCAGAAGACGAAGCGGCGGTCTGCGTGGAGCGCATTGTGGGTAAAAAAGGCGAACTCAACTACAACCTCATCCCCAACGTCATTTACACCCGGCCGGAGATGGCCAGTGTGGGTAAGACCGAAGAGCAGTTGAAGGAGGAAGGCCGGGCCTACAAGGTTGGGAAATTCCCCTTCAGCGCCAACAGCCGGGCGAAGGTCAACCACGAAGGCGATGGCTTCGCCAAGGTGCTGGCCGATGAGAAGACCGATGAAATCCTGGGAGTCCACCTGGTGGGCCCGAGTGTCAGCGAGATGATCGCCGAGTACTGCGTGGCCATGGAGTTCGCGGCGTCAGCAGAAGATGTGGCGCTGACTTGTCACCCTCACCCGACACGCTCCGAGGCGCTGCGCCAAGCGGCGATGGGCGCTGGAGGGCACACGACTCAGGCGTGACCGACCCGGGCCTTGCGGCCGCAACGCGGCGTGTCGATGGCGGCGTTTCCAAAGGCGCTGACGGTCGCGCGGCCCGTTGCCCGCAGGGTTTGACCTACAGCAACCCGTTGAAGCCCATCAGGAAGTGCTCTGAAACGAATTTTCTTTTTTTTCCGAACAAGATGCCGAGATTGTTATCTGTGTTGTTGGTAATTTGCGTTCGGCAAGGATTGGGAAAGCGCACGTCCATGTGCAGGAAGGCACAGCATTTCTTCAGAGGCTTCACCTTATGAATCGCAGGAATCTACTGAAAGCTTCCATGGCGCTGGCAGCGTATAGCGCGCTGCCCGCCTCGGGCCTTTATGCAGCACATGCCCTGGCGGCCGCAGCAGACGGCGACATCGAACATTTCGACTTCAAGACCTTGCAAGACCTCGCCAAGCAGATGGCCGGCAAAGCCTACGTCAGCACCAAGCAGAACCTGCCGCCTACCCTGGCGAACATGACCCCACAACAGTTCAACGCCATCCGATACGACGCCGGCCATTCCCTGTGGAACGACGTCAAGGGTCAACTGGACGTGCATTTCTTCCACGTCGGCGCAGGTTTCAAGACGCCGGTGCGTATGTACAGCGTCGACCCGGCCACGAACCAGGCGCGGGAGGTGCATTTCCGTCCGGAACTGTTCAATTACGAAGCCAGCCGCATCGACCAGAGTCAGCTAAAAGGCGACTTGGGCTTTGCAGGCTTCAAGCTGTTCAAGGCCCCTGAAATCGCCATCAACGACATCTTGTCGTTCCTGGGGGCCAGCTACTTCCGCGCGATTGACAGCAACAAACAATACGGCCTGTCCGCTCGGGGTCTGGCGATCGACACCTACGCCCACCGCCCGGAAGAATTCCCGGATTTCACCAAGTTCTGGTTTGAAAAACCGACCAAGGACGCCACGCGCTTCGTGGTGTACGCGCTCCTGGATTCGCCGAGCGCAACGGGCGCCTACCGCTTCGATATCGATTGCCAAGCCGAGCGTGTGGTGATGGACATCGACGCGCACATCAACGCTCGGGCCGACATCGAGCAACTGGGCATCGCGACCATGACCAGCATGTTCAGCTGTGGCACCCACGAACGCCGCATGTGCGACACCATTCACCCCGAGATCCATGACTCGGATCGGCTCGCCATGTGGCGCGGCAACGGTGAGTGGATCTGCCGTCCTCTCAATAACCCGGCCAAACTCCAATTCAACGCCTTCGCCGACAAGGACCCGAAAGGATTCGGTCTGGTGCAGACCGATCATGACTTCAAGACCTACCAGGACACCGTCGACTGGTATCACCGTCGGCCGAGCCTGTGGGTCGAGCCCACCACACCTTGGGGGGAGGGATCGATCGACCTGCTGGAACTGCCGACCACAGGCGAGACGCTGGACAACATCGTTGCCTTCTGGAACCCGAAAGTGCCGGTCAAGGCCGGGATGTCCATGAATTACGGCTACAAGCTCTATTGGAGTCCGTTGCCACCGGTGAGCACGCCGCTGGCGCAGGTCAATGCGACGCGCTCCGGCATGGGCGGCTTCATTGAAGGCTGGGCACCGGGAGAGCACTATCCCGATGTCTGGGCGCGACGGTTTGCCGTGGACTTCAACGGCGGAGGACTGGATCGCCTGCCGGAAGGCTCGGGGATCGAACCTGTTGTGTCCGTATCGAACGGCAAGGTGCAGGATTTCAATGTGCTTGTATTGCCGGATATCAAAGGCTTCCGTGTGACCTTCGATTGGTATCCAACCAACGATTCGGTCGACCCTGTAGAGATGCGCATGTTCATCAAAACGGGCGATAGGACGCTGAGCGAGACGTGGCTGTACCAGTACTTTCCGCCTGCACCGGACAAACGCAAATACACCTGAGCCATTGACCGCAGCGGTGCATTGAGCCTGCGTGAGCGCTTCTGTGATCCTGCAAAAGGATGAGAGAAGCGCTCGGTCCCTGAGCTAGATGCCGGCCCCGTTCTATAGGCTGAGCCCGTCGAGACCCTGCAATGCTCGGCTGTGCTGTAACAGAAATGAGTCATAGACGGCGGCCGAAAAGGCGCTGGAGATCGCCCGATTTACCAGCGTCAAATTTCACACCCTTAGTAAATTCAATAAGTTACAGACTCCGATTTTTTCGATCGGGCGACCCTGTCCGAAAATTTGACTAATTCGTTGACAGCCTCTCCATCTGGGGCTGATATATCTCCTGTCACGCCGATTCAGCATGGCTTGCCAAGCTCTGCTGCACCTACCCCGGCGCTTGCGACATACCGCATCTATTTTCTGATCGACAGCCCGAAGCTGAGTCGATGGGCGGTAGCTTTGCGTCGAGAACTTCAACCGGCCGGCCCCCGGCTAGCTGTCCGACGATCACTTCCATTCGAGCGCTTCAAAGGGACTGACCATGATGTCGAATGCCTCCGTTGATAAACCTTCGATCCTCTCTTTCAACATCTCCACGGCCATCGTCTGGACGGCCATCAGCTTGATCGTGGTCGAAACATTCTCAGGGGCGCTGCGTTTTTATCTGGACAAGGCGGGCCTGTCCGCGGTGCTGTACGGTCCCAAAATCCTTTGCTGCCTGCTGCTGATGCTGCAACTCCTGCACTTGAAGACCAGCAAAGGGGTGTGGCTCGGCCTGCTCGCGCTGGTGATTTCGAGCCTGATCGCCATGCTGCATGGCGCGTCACTCAGCAACATCGGATTCAGTGTCTTCGGGATCTGCCCGATATTGTTCGGCATGATTTGCAGCGAACAGCTCATCCATCGCAAAAAGCTGCTGCTGTGGGCGGTCGGCCTGTGCCTGCTAGCGTCTTTCGTCGGGCTGGCGCTGGACAAACTGACGTCCGTTCCCTGGAAAGGCTACAGCTACACACTCGGCGAAACGGAGTTGAGCGGCAATACGGCCTGGGCGGTAGACGAAGCCGACCGCCTGGCCGGTTTTGCACGCGTGTCCAATATCCTGTCGATCAACCTGGCGATGGGCGCGTTGTTCGTGATGCCGTTCTTGCGGTCCCGGCTCTTGATGCTCGTGCTCAGCGGCGTGACCGCCGTGGCGATCGTCATGACGACGAGCAAGGCACCCGCAGCCGGCTTCGTGTGCGCGGTGGGACTGCTGATGGTCCTACGGTTTCACTGGACAGCACGGGTGGTGATGACGATCGCTGTACTGATCGGGATGATCCTGCCGCTGATCAGTTTTCTCTACGACTTCAACGCGGGCCTGGCCAGCACCGGCACCCTGTCTTCGCTTTACGATCGTTTGATCAACAGTTGGCCGAACATGGCGAGGTGGATCATCAGCGAAGGTTGGGAGCTGACCGGGGCTGGGCTCGGCGCCTATGGCAGCACGTTGGCCCTGTTCCCGATTCCGGGCCTGCCGACCCTGGGTTCAGACAGCACCGTGCTGTACCTGTGGGGCATGCTGGGCGCGTTCGGAATTCTTCTGTTCACGCTGCAGATCCCTCTGTTCATTGCCTTGGGCGATGACGTGACGCGGGCGGGACGAGCGTTACTGGCGGTGTGCTTTTGCTGTCTGCTGACGGGCTGGACCACCGACATGCCTGAAATCGCGACGGCCAATTTGTTTCTGGGCATGGCCATTGGTCACGTCCTCGGCCGAAATCGAGTACCGCGTCCGGTGACCTCCACCTTCAGCGGGACGCACGCTCTGTTTCCTGTCCTGCCCCACTTGAATTGAGAGCATCGGCAATGAAGTTCAGCCGCCTGTCAGCCGCATTCCTGTCTCTGCTCAGCATGTTCCTCGTTCATGAAGCGGCCGCCGACGAGCCGTTCATTCTGGGCATCGGCACCCACTTGATGAACTTTCCGGCTTCGCCTCGAGTGCCCTTGCAGCTTGCGGCGCAAGCCGGCGTCACCGCACTCAAGGACGATGCGTTCTGGTCAACCGCCGAGCCGGCACCCAATCAACTGAGGATCGTGCAGCCATGGCGTGATTACCTGAGCGCTGCAGCCACGCAGAACTTGTCCCGCCTGGTGATTCTCGACTACAGCACCTTTTTTCACGACAACGCCAAGCCGCGCGCAGGCAAGGTCAAGGCGGCCTATCTGAATTACGTCAATTACGTGGTCGGTCAGTTGGGGAACAGGGTCAATTACTACGAAATCTGGAATGAATGGGACTTGGAAGCCCCGGGCGATCCCAAGCTGGCCGCCGACTACGCAGCGCTGGTGCGTGACACGGTTCCGCTGATTCGCAAGCACACCCAAGGGCAAAACGGCTCACCCGCGAAGATCCTGGCCGGTTCGATCACCCCCCAGGGCATGGACGAGGGATTTGCCGACCACCTGATCGACGCCGGCATGCTCGATCAAGTCGACGGGCTGTCGATCCATCCCTACGCGCATTGCGCAGGGGGCGGTCGAAACAATCCGGAGGGTTGGGTCAACTGGGTGCGTGAATACGAACGCCATATCCGCACCAAGGCCGGTCGCGACGTACCGTTGTACATCACCGAGATGGCTTGGCCGAGTCACACCGAGAACTGCGGGAGCACCCCCGAAACCCAGGCGGCCTTCATGGCACGCATCCTGTTTTTCGCGCGCACGATCCCCAATCTCGAAGGCATGTGGTGGTACGACCTGATCAACGACGGGGCCGATCGAAAAGATCAGGAGCATAACTTCGGGCTTTTAAATGAAGACCTTTCAGCCAAGCCGGCCTACAACGTGCTGAAGGTCATCAGCCCCTTCATCAAAGACTTCACCTATGACCCAGACGCCAGCGTGTGGGCCGATGACGCTTATTTGCTGCATTTCTCGAAGGGTGAAGAGCAGATCGTCGTGGCATGGGCAGGTGCCAGGAAAACCATCGAGAAAACCGTACATTCCGCTGGCCCACAGAACGGTGCGCTCAGGCTCATCGACACCGCCCAGCCGCAAAAGGGCTGGTTCAACGCGGAGCAATCCTGGGCTTGCCAGGCGCAGCAGTGTTCGGCGCCTATCACATTGAACGGCTTCCCAAAAATCATTCGCGTGGGCGCATCAGGCTAACGGATGCGTTTCTGCGCTGGCCTCTTAACAACGTCACTTGAAGAATCGCCATGGATTTCAGAAAAGACATCAATGGACTCAGGGCCATCGCGGTCATCGCAGTGGTGATCTTCCATTTCAATCCCGCCTGGCTGCCGGGCGGATTTTCCGGTGTGGATATTTTCTTCGTGATTTCCGGGTTTCTGATCACCGGAATACTGTTCCGCAATCTGGAGAAAGACAGCCTGAGTCTCATTGGTTTCTATAAGTCTCGGGCGCGGCGAATCATTCCGGCCTTGGCCGTCATGTGTGCGGCCCTGCTGATACTCGGCTGGGTCTATCTGCTGCCACTGGAATACAGCGAGCTCGGCAAACACGTCGCTGCCAGCCTCGGGTTCTACTCCAACTTCACATACTGGTCGGAAGCGGGCTATTTCACTGCCAGCGCCCACGAAAAGTGGCTGCTGCATACGTGGTCGCTGTCCGTCGAATGGCAGTTCTACATGCTCTACCCCGTCGTGCTATTGGGGCTTAGCAAGGTCATGACAGTGCGTCATTTGCGCTGGGTGGTCATGGCGGCATGTGCGGGCGGTTTCGTCGTCTGTGTGATCGCGTCGGTCAAGTGGCCGGAGCCTGCGTTCTATCTACTGCCTACACGTGCCTGGGAACTGTTGCTGGGCGGCGTGGCCGCGTTGTTTCCAGTGAAACTGAATCCCGCGCAACAACGGGTTTTGGAAGCCACCGGCCTGGGGTTGATGGCCGCCAGCTTTGTCGTCCTCTCGGAGCGCGTGGTGTGGCCTGGCTATCTGGCTTTGATGCCGGTGCTGGGCACATTCGCAGTCATCATGGCGGCGCGGCAAGACTCGCCCGTGACCAACAATCGGTTTTCCCAATGGACCGGCAAACTGTCGTATTCATTGTATTTGTGGCACTGGCCCGTCGTGGTGTACATGAGTTATGCGGGTTATCTCGGAAGTCCGGTCAACGCGCTGCCAGGCATCATCGCTGCCTTTGTTCTGGCCCAGCTTTCGTACTCGCTGATCGAACAAACGCCGCAGAAAAAAGCATCGACAAGCTCGTGGCGATTTGCGGGTGCGGGCGCTCTGATTGCGCTGGTCTTCGTCGGTGGCACGGCGGTCAATGCCACCGATGGCGCCGTTTCTGCGCTGCGCCCGGTGAGCATCTCGGACAAGGCACGCTTTCTTCAGGATTACGCGACCCGGCAGAAAAACCTGTATGAAAACTATTGGCTGAAATGCGATGCCTTTTCGGCGTTCACTGAGCGCAACCAGACGCAGATCGACGCGTCATGCACGCGCAAATCGGGCGATGGCGGCGTATTCCTCTGGGGCGATTCCCACGCACAAGCGCTGTCGCTCGGCTTGAGAACGTTCCTGGCACGGGGCACGCCTTTCTACCAGGTGGCCTCTGCCGGCTGTAAGCCCAGCCTGACAATAGATACAGGCAGGGAAACCCCAGCGCGGATTACCTGCAACTACTCCAACACCACCGCTTTGAAAGCCATCGCTGCGTTGCAACCTGAGGTGGTGGTGATCGCGCAAAAGGATCAGCACGACAAGACGCGCTGGAACGAGCTGGCCGCGCGGCTCAAGGCCGACGGTGTCAAACGAGTGGTGCTGATGGGGCCTCTGCCCCAGTGGAACCCTTCGTTGCCCAGCGTCATTGCCAATCGTCACTGGGGCACGGACGATTCGCACATCACCGATTCCGCTATGGACAAGGAACTGATCGACACGAACCGCGCCACACGGGCCATGATCGATCCCCACATGGTCGATTTCGTGTCGCTGATGGACGGATTGTGCGTGGTCGACTCATGCCTGGTGCGCTTGCAGGAGGATCATTCGTTGCTGCAAATCGACTCAGGCCACTTGAGCTCAGCGGGATCGCTTTACATCGTAAAAAACTACGTGATGCCCGAATTGCGCAAAGAGAATGCGGCGCTTGAAGGGGCACGAGACACCAAGGTCGCTATCAACGCTGCAACGTCTTACTGACCTCGCCAAGAGGAAGACTTCGCACCCCGCCCGCCCGGCGTTGCCGGTGCGGGCTTTTTTACGCGTGGCATCAGGGTGGCTTATCGCAGCGGATACTCAGGCGATGTTCACGCCGGCACCATCATCCCTAACATTTCCCGGGCGATTCGATCAGCATCGACAAACGCCCGAGAGTAGCTCCCCGATGAAGGCACGTAGTGGTTGTAATAGGTAGCGCCCTCTACGATGGGGCCGGTTATCCACAGATTGGGTTGAGCTCTGCCATGGCTGTCGATATGAATCAGTCCATCATTCCCATCGCCACTGTGGATAATTCCGCTCTCCCGCAATTGACGTATGATCGCTGGCTGCGAGGCTACGGTCAGATTTGGACTGACGTGCGCGGAGATAACCACGTCCAATGACGTCGCACTTTCACCCTCGCGCTGAAGTACAACGTCCCCCGTTTCGGGGTCGCGCGTGACGTGCGAAGGATGGACCCAGTCGAGAATGCCAGCGTTTGCCAGTGCTAACAGCTCTTGGTGACGTTCTTTTTGGGGACCCGCCACCATCCTGTTGACCAGTGGAGCGTACTCATCGAAGAACACCCGATGGGACGCCCTGCTCAGCCCCTGGTTATCCACAACACGCCGCAGTTGCTCTCGACAGCTCCTCCACACCTCAGCCGCAGCTTTGATGGGGCTTTGATCAAGCCCGTAGCTGCTCTGCTGCAAATCCGCCTCGATCATTGATCTCACCCACTGCGCGTAATTCTCCACAGGTGCTGTCGAATAGCCGGGATCGAAAAGCATAGGGTCCAGGCCCGGCACACCAAACATCCGCGCCAGAGCGTGTAGCTTGGGCTCGATCTCGCCCAACAGGTGAGCAGTCGCGATTTCCGACTTCACCCGCAAGGAGGACTCGCCACGCAGAGAGGCGACCATGCCAAAGTATTCCGCAGCCATCTCCGCCTTTATTAGCGGCAACACCTGGCATTCGAAATCCAGGCCAATCGGGTGCCGGGCGCGTAGATCGGCGACGGCGGATAGGGTGAATATCAACGGAGCGGCTCCGAGCCGATGCGGGACGATGTCGGGCCGAGTCCAATAGGGGAGCCCACGACGGGAGTACATAAACAGACGAGGCTCCTCACCGGACGGCTGATAGGTCAGCCCAGCAGGCCCCGCGATGAAGCGCCCTCCCCGTCCCACGGTCAACTGCGCGACCGCGTCCATCGCCGACAGCCCCATTCCTTCGATGCCGACCGCCTGTGTGGAAGCGATAGTCTGGCTCGCATGCGCTTGTGGATAAGCGCAAACACGCTGGGTTGTCTTTCCCAGCCCCGCGCCAGCAGCAGGCGGCTCAGCGTGCCCGATGGTGATCAAGAGCCAATCCACGTGATAGCGCTGTCGGTCATCTGTGGACAATACAAAGGCACCGGTATCGGTGTGCTCAATGTTATCCACAGCATGGGGATGATGGATGACGTCGACGCATGTGGGCAGCGTACGAAGGACTTCCCGATACGTCCATGCCAAGTACTCTCCTAGCCAAGCGCGTGGAAGAAACTCATCAGGCCTGACCACCCGCTCTGCCGCCTTATAGCGCAAGCACCATTCATAGAAATTCGGTCCTGTGCGCCCGGCAAGCCCGTTCAGCGCGGCGGAGTCCGGAAACATTGAAATCTGCGACGCCACAGTGTTGAGCATCAGCCAGGCGGGCTGGTCCACCGAGTGCAAACCCGGACCCGGTTGGCGAGGTTCGAACACATGAATCGCCACCCTTCGCTCGCTGTGCGCGGCGACCGCGCATAGCCGTTCAAGTACGGTCAGCCCCCTTGAACCACACCCGACGATGCCGATCTGTATAGCGGCCCCGCGATCATCGATGGGTTGGCGCTCATGCAGGTCACGAACAAAACGCAAGCTGGCACTCAGTTCCATCTCAGGGTTTCTCCAAAAAACGCATCAATGGCCACGGCACGCGATTCAGCCAATGCGGTATCCACGACGAACTTGGCCAGTGCCAGGTCCAGCACGCCAAGCCCGAAGGGCGAGAAGATCGACGGCTTGCCTGGGTCGAGTGCGACCTCGCCGCGCATCAGGCCCGCCAATGTGCCGTTCATGAAGTGACGATGACCGGTGAGTTGTTCGGCGAGATGCGGAGAGGTGTTGGCCTTCATGCAATGCTCGACGTCGTCACACAGGTTGTTGGCCGCCAGCAGCACTTCAGGGGAGATGTCGCGCAAGGAAATGTTGAGCACCACCTGACCCGCCCGAAATGCCTTCGGGTGCGCAACGTAGGGTTCGCCAGCGGTCGTGGCGAAAATCACGAGATCTGCCGCCAACGCCTCTTCAAGTGAGCCAGTGCGGGCTGTGCATAAGTCCCTCTGTTCGATGAAGGCTTTCAATGCGTTGGCCGAGGCTGAGTCCAGGTCATGCACCAAGGCTTCCCCGAGATTCCATCCCTCCACGGCTAACATGCGCGCGATGTTGCGTGCGATGACGCCGGCACCGATGAAGCTCACCGATCCCGCCTGCCGAGACTGCCCGTTAAGCCAGTAAGCGCCCGAGACCGCCGAGGCCGCCGTTCGAACGGCACTGATCTGGGCGCCTTCAAGGCAGGCGACCGGATAGCCTGTCTCCCGATCATTGAGGATCACAACCGCAGAGGCTCGTGGCTTCTGCTGTTGAACGTTGGCTGGAAAACTCGAGATCCACTTGATGCCAGCCACCGCCCCCTCGCCTTCCAGCGATGCAGGTAACGCGATGATGCGATTGGCGGGCTGCTGTGGAAAACGCAGGAAATAGCTGTCTGGATTGAGCGTCTGTCCATCGTGGTGCTGCAGATAGACCTGCTCGACCCGCGCCACCATCGAGTGTGCTTGCACGTCGAGAATGTCTTTGATCACGGCACCCGGTACCACATGAAAATCAGACATTGGCCTCCTCCCTTTCGAAAGAATGCACGTACTGTTTGAGGTAACGGCTGATTGGTTGCGAGGAAAGCGCTGACAGCTCGGCAAGCCCGAATTTCTGAATGACCCACTCGTCGTTGTAGATGGTTTCCAAATAGCGCTCACCGGCATCCGGCGAGATCGCGACCACTACGGCATCCTTGGGAATATTCAGTGATGGCGCAGCCAGCCCGGCAATGACGGTGCCCGTCGAGCCGCCGGCCAGCACACCATTGGACCTGGCCAGCCAGCGACACATGGCCACCGTCGCACGCTCGTCGACCACTTGCTGTTTATGCAGGTGATGCGCACGAAAGATCGGCGGCATCTGACTCGATCCCAGCCCAGGGATGTAGCGTTTGCCCGGCGCCTGCCCGAAAGTGACCGAGCCTGCGCTGTCTACGGCGATGATCTTGGTACGCGGTGAATGCTTGCGGAAATACTGCACGCAGCCCATCAAGGTCCCTGTGGTTCCCGCGCCAACGACGAGGTAATCAAGCGCCGGAAAGGCGATGTGAATCGAGCGAGCCGTGGTTTGCTCGTGCGTCCGAGCGTTGGCCGGATTGCTGTATTGGTTCAGCCAAAGATGGCGCGGGTCTCTAGCGACCGTATCGCGGATGTAGCGGATGCGGGTTCCGAGGTAGCCGTCGTTGTCGTCACGCTCGGTGACGATGACGATCTGTGCACCGAACGCCTCCATCATTTTGATGTTGTGAAGATTGGTATTGGGGTCGACGACGCAGCAGAACTTGTAGCCTCGTTCCGCGCAAATCATCGCCAGCGCCACCCCAAGATTCCCGGAGGACGACTCGATCAGCACGGTATCCTTGTGGATAAGTCGTCGCTCTGCGTAAGAATCGATCAAGCCAATAGCCGTCTTCATCTTGATCGAGCCCGCCGGGTTACAGGATTCCAGCTTCAGATGAAGGTTCTCGAAGCCAAGACCTTTCACACGGACGAAATTCGAGTCGCCCACGATATGAGAAATGAAATTCATGACCGAGCCTCGGCGCGCGCAGCCGCAGCCCGCTTAGGGTGAGATACAACCTTTGCGAGTTGACGCGGTTGCGTCGCAAGCAATGCATCGGTCAATTGCTGGGCACGCAGCGCCACCATCGAGAAGGATTGCGCGTCGCTGATGCCGTGGGTCTTCTCCGAGGTCCCGTTGGCCAAGATCTGCAACCCTTCGCTGTTTTGCAGGCTGACTCGGTAGGATCTGTCCACAGACAGGCTGCCGTCTTCTTCGCGCACCAGCCAGGGCAGCAGCAGCGTCAGCAGCGGCGGGACAGCCAGTTGTTCGTAACCCGTGCCGAGGACAATGCCGTCGACATAGAGCGTGGTTTCACTGCCGGTATTGTTGTCACGCAGCACAACGGAATAGGCATCGCCGACCTTTTCCACAGACTCGACACTGGACCATGTGTGTAAATTAAGACGCTGATGGCCGCTGACCTCGCCCTCGTACATGAAGGAGTACAAGGCTTGGCTCTCATCGGCGTCGATTCCGGCATAGTTGGTCGAGCGAATCTCATCGAACACTCGGGTACGCCGCGCAGGCTCCAGCTGGTGGAAGTAGTCCACCTGCTCCGGCAGGAAAGCCATATTGGGAAACTGCCCCAATTGCCCCACTCTGAACCCGACGCCCCGGTGGACGGAGTGCACTTGGGTGGTCGGTGCAGCGCCCAGGAGGTGCGCAACCGCTTCGCCCGCGCTTTGCCCAGAACCCAGGACCAGCCAGCGCTGGGCGATCGGGCCGCCGCCCAAGTGGACGTTCTTCAAATACTGCGACGTGTGAAAAACCCGGCCGCCTAAATGCGCGCTGAAGACCTCGGGAATCCTGGGAAGGCTGCCGTGCGAAAGTACCAAGCGCCGAGTGCGATAGATGCCCTTCGGCGTCACGATATCCACAGCCTTGAGGATGCCGCTCTCAGTGACCGGCAGGATATCCACAACCCCTTCGTCGTAGGACACATAATCGTTCAACTGGTCGGCAACCCAACTGATGTAGTCCGACCACTCCACTCGGCTGGCAGGGCGGCCTAGCAGACCGAACTTGTACAGGCGCCCTTTCGCCTTAAGGTACATGGCGAAAGAGAAACGGCTGCGAGGGTTACGCGGGGTCACCAAGTCACGAAATACATGATGGTTGATGTCAGTCCCGGCCAATAAAAACGCCCCATGCCAAGTCGTATCGCGCCCTTTCTCGAAGAACTTCACCCGCTGGAACGGCTTCTTGCCGTTGTCTTCCGCTTCGTCTTCCAGCGCACAGGCCAGCGCGATACCGGCGGGACCGAAGCCGACTGATGCGACGTCCAACTCCTGGCGCATACCCTCGATTTCAAACTGATTCATGATGGTTCTTCCTGAAAAGAATGAGACGTGGCGAGCCCAATGGCCCGGTTCAACTCAGCAGCCGTCGTTCATGGACGCGCTTGTCGGCGTAGACCCAAAGCGAAACACGGGCGTGATCGTTCTCCCCGTTGCTGAAACTGACGGGGCCTGCGGGTGTGGAAAAGTGGTCGAAGCGCAGCGCATCCAGCAAATGGCGACGCTGACGAGCAGCCGCGTCGACGAGGGAAAACGCAGCGAGGGTTTCGATGGCGTAGACCGGGGTGTGCTCGCCGTAGAAGCGCTGGTACACCTGATCGACGCCCTGCGCTTCCGCCAGATCGCTGGCAATCGGAAAACTCACCACGTAGATCGTGCCAGGACGGGCAACGCCTTGGGCGAGCGCAGGGGACGCTGCGTCGTCGGTGAAGATCAGGGGTAATTCACATCCAGCCGCCCGGTTATCCACAAGGAACTGGTGGCTCGCTTTAAGGCGGCCGCAGTAGACCAACGCGTCAGCCTCGTTAGGGTCGCTCACGATGCGGACTGTGGATAAGCTAGCGCCCTGCTCCAATTCAAGCAGTTGCCTTTGGCCGTGGAGACTGGCATCCGCGAACAACGCCAACTTGCTCAATCCGGCCTCTTGCGCAAAGGCCAAAAGCTGCTGCGCCAGTTTGCGATCGGAGGCGCATACCCGGAACGTGGTGCGCCCGTCTTCAGTCAGCCGGGCGCAGGTGGACGCCGGGAGTATCAGCGGAATGCCCGCCTGTGCATAACGCTCGATGACTGCGGCGGCGGACTCGGATGCGAAGTGCCCAATGACCGCATCGACCCCTGCCTCGATGAACCGTTCAGCAGCCGCTTGCCCGCCTTCGGCGCTGGCGCCGTCGTCGAGATACAGGTGTTGAGCGCGACGAACATGGCTGAACAAGTGGCTCGACAGATAGACGCCGCGCAAAAAGCTTCGAGCGTGCAAGGTGGTGCGTACGTCCAGCGCCGCGCAGATTCCCAGGCGCATCATGACAAGGCGACCTCGGTAAAGCGGGAAGGACAGAAAGCCTGCATCGTGGAGCAGTGGCTCTTGTCCAGGGTTACCCCCGCCATCAGGCTACTCAACTCATACGCCAAACGTTCCGCGACATTGGGCGCCATCTTGAAACCTATGCCACAGAAGCCGGTCGCCAGGTAGAGGTGACTGTCGTCACTGAAGCGACCGATCAGCGGCCGACCATCATCGGTATAGGCATCCCAGCCCACTTGAGTCACCAACGGCCAGCAGTGATGCGCGTCGTAGCCAAGCCGCGCCACACGCTCGACGACATCCTGTTCATTGTCGAGACTCGCAAGGTTCAACTGGTCAGCATGTCCAGCGCGTTGCCGTCGCTGCCCTCCGACTTGCATCACACTGCGCCCCAGTGGCAATAGATAGGTATTCAAATGATGCGCAATGACCGGCATGCTCGGCGATTGATCGCACCCCATCCGGGTGAACGGTATCGTCCGCGCATGGACGGCGCCGTGCGGTCTGGCCAGGGGACCATTGGCACCACTGGCATCGACCGCCCATGTCGCCGTCAGGCACAGCGGACCGGCGAAGACCTGGACCTGACCGCCCTCATCCCGGCAGTGATCCACCGCCAGATGGTCAATGAAGGTCGCCTTTTCACGGACGTACCGGCAAAGGTTCGCCACAGCCACCCGCGCATCGACGATCCCGCCGTTGCGCTCGATCAAAAGGCATTCCTGCGGGCACAGCGCCGAAAAACGACCGTTGTCCAAGGGCCCCACCGAAGCATGCAGTTCGACGTTCTGCGTCCCTTCACTGCCCACCGCGTCGAGATACTGGCCGCAGACGTCGGAACTGGCGATATACGCCACTCCCGTGCGTTTGAGTGCCTGCGCGAACAGGGAATGGACGACGCCGGTGCTGTCATCCTGCGGACGGTGGCTGGTCAACGGGCGCAACGCCGGATCCAGCTCCAGCCCGCGCACGATCCCCCCGGTGTCTCGGGTCGCGCCCTGAGCCCCGGCAACTCCTTTTTCGATCAGGGCCACGTCCAGGCCATTCTCCACTAATGCCGCAGCAATCGAGGCGCCCATGACGCCCGCGCCGATCACGATCACATCAAATGAGGTCTTCATCAGCGACTGCCCCCGGTCAGATCTCGTACTCGACGGCGCTGACGTACACCAATTGCTGGAACACCTCATTCTCGGTGAAGCGGCAATAGCGCAGGATCTGTCGGGCAAGGTCCGGAAACACTGGAGCGCCCATCGCACCGATCAGCGCCATGTACGGCAAGATGCGCTTGCCGAGGAGTTGGCGATCACGCGCCGCGTTGATCACGTCCGAGAGCAATACCGCCAGGCCCTTCATGGTGAAGTGATCCACCGAGGTGACTTCGAACCAGCGTGCGACCAGCAACTTGATCGCGGCGGCATCTGCCGATGACACCTTGAGGCTGTCGCCGTCGACGCGCTCGCGTTCGGCCTGGGCCGCCAGTTTGGCGAGTACTTCGTTGAAGGTCTGCTCGCGCCAGGTCGCGAACTTGTTCACATCGAAGTCATCGGTGTCCTGTTCGGGCGCGATCAGCGCCAGGTAAAAGCGTGCGCTGTCGGTGCAGGCGTCGGCGACCAGATCCCGCGCCCAGATGGCATAGTTACGGCTGGTCGAAAGGTTTTTCCCATTCAGCGTCAGGAACTGGTTGGTATAAAACGTCTGACGCAGGCGATAGCCGTACATCGTCTGCAGCAACGCCGGATACACCATCATGTGGCTGAATGCGCAGTCGTAACCAAGGAAATGCACCAGCCGGCCTTTGCCAGAGCGACAGTACTCGTCGTACTCCCATGGGGCGTGCTTGTGTTCGTTGAGGTATTCGCGGAAGGCACCCAGGTAGCCCGACAGCCCCATGGCCCAGGTATGAATCCTGCGGCTGCCGTCTGGCTTGAGGTCGAGGCCGCCGTCGTGCGGGCGGGTGATGGCCCAATCGATCGGGCCGATCTCGAACTCCTCGTTCAGGAACCGACGGATAAAGGGCCGCAGCGGCGCGTTCTCGAACGTACTCTTGAGGTGGCTGCGGAAATTCGAAAGCGCCAGGAACTCGCGTTCCACAGGCCGCCAGATCATCTGCGCCGAGCACAGCTTGCAGTGAAACCCACTCATCTTCGACGCATTGGGTGTGTGCGCACATTCTTCACACTGACTCGCATCCGAGTCCGATCCACAATGATCGCAATTGCCGCGGCCGAAAGCCTCGTAGCCCCACTTGTCACAGTGTTCGCAATAGGGCTCCTGGCTGACCTTCTTATAGATGGCCCCCGCCTTTACCGCTGCTTCGTACGTTTCCTCGACGGCCCTCTTGAAGTAGTTGTTGCGATAAGGGCGCATCCAGAAATCGACTTCGATGCCCATCTTGGCCAGGGTGTCGTTAATCTTGTCGGTGTTCTCCAACGCCAGTTCCTGCGGCGCACGATCCAGCTCGATCCCGCGACGTAACAGGTAAGACTGATAATCGTCCGAGTACGAGACCAATGTGCAGTCATGGCCTCGCTGACGCTGAACGCGGGTGAAGATATCCGCCGCCAGGAATGGACCTGCCATGTGCCCGATATGCAAATCGCCATTGGGCGTAGGTGGGGTGATGGTGACCAGAAGCTTGCCCATTACGAAGCCCTCTGATCGGAAACGTCATGAAGGGTCGCCTTCTGCAAGGCGAATTCATTGAGGGCCATGGCCTGTTGTGCATCTTCATCGAGAAACCGATTGGCCGAGTCACGATCCCACCACACCACATAGAAGTGAAAGTCTTCGTCGGTATCGTTGATGACGTAATGATCCGTGTGTTTGGGGATGGCGGCGATATCGCCCATGGTGAAAGGATAGGTTTCTTCCCCCACGACCAGCTTCGCGTTGCCCTTGATGCCGATGAAGAATTCCTGGTCGATCTGGGTGTGCGAGAGAGACTGGGTGCCGGGGCGTACAACGCACCAACCGCCCCCAATAGGGGTAGGGTAGCCCTTCCAAGGCAACAGCCGGGAACCGTCCAGATCATACTCATGGACCAGTTTGTCCCACGCCATGGGCCGGAATATTTGAAAGTCTGTCATGAAGTTTCTCCTTCAGCGCGGGGCATCCCTGCCCGTTGTTTTTTCGGCTGAATGACGCCGTTGGGTTGAGGGATAAACTGAAGAAATCCGCAGACAGGCGCAAACAAGAAAATCGCAATCAGCAGTTAAGTTTGACTTAACTCAACTTTGCTTAATCATCATGTTTATCAGCAAGTTAGGGTGGCTTTACACCCTCTGTGTTTCAACTTTGAACACTGAAGCAGGACTTAACTGTCACGTGGAATAGCGCACGCTGTACGGGCCAACAATGATCATCGCAGATCACGTAGTTGTGGTTATCCACAGGCGGATTGTTAGGCAACGCGCGAATCGAGGACAATCGCCTAGACGGGCGCAGGGCAACTGACTTCCAGAGAGCCCGCTGTTCGCTCAACTCAACGGGTGGTGAATTCCCGCTGACTGGCGATCGCCTGAGACACCAGCCAGTCGCGGAACTGTCGGCTGGATTTGGGCAGGATGGCGGTTTCGTCGTAAACCAGGTAGTAGGCGATGGGGGTCTCGATCGTGGCGCGGAACGGCACCACCAGGCGCCCCGAGGTCAACTCCTCCCGGATCAGCGAACGGCGGACTAATGCGATGCCCATGCCCGCCAACGCCGCTTCGATCACGCCATTGGAGTCCACGAACACCGAGCCCCGCTGAACCGCCGCGTCGGCGTCCTCGATACCTACCGCCCTTAGCCACAAGGCCCAGTCTTCGCGATGCTCGTCGTGGAGCAGGTTGTAGTTCTTCAGGTCGATGGGGGAAGACAGATAACGCGACTCCGGCAGCAGGCTAGGTGCACAGACGGGTTGCAGCCGGTCATTGATCAGCATCTCGACTTCCAGCCCTGGATACCGCCCCAACCCATGGCGCACCGCGAAGTCGATACCATCGCCAAGCAGATCCACCAGCCGGTTGGTGGTGCTGATCAGCACCTCGATGCCGGGGCACAAAGCTTGAAAATCCGGAAGACGCGGCAACAGCCACTGCATGGCGAAGCCGCTGGTGCAGCTGACCGTGATGGTGTTGGGACCGTTATCGCTCATCAACCGCTGTGTGGCATCGGAAATCTGACCCAGCGCCGGGCGAATGGCACGCAAGTAGATCTTGCCTTCCGGAGTCAGCTCCAAACGCTTGGTATTACGAATGAACAAGGTGACGCCAACGGCTTTTTCCAATTTGGCGATCTGCTGGCTGATGGCCGCAGGGGTGACGAAAAGCTCGCCCGCCGCGCTTTTCATGCTGGCGTGACGCCCCGTCGCTTCAAAGCAAAGCAAGGCGTACAGGGGCGGGAATTTCATGCCGATCCTTGAGTTAAGAAAATCTAATGTGCGTTAGAAAAGCTCGCTTGAGCGGGGGTCCAGACACTGTTGAAATCATCACACCCCGGCTCGAAGAGCGTCAATCTACACCTTTCGAGTCGTTTTGTTGAACGCATTGAAGACGGGAAGGAAGTGTCATGCGGCCATCTGACTATGTGCGGTTACTGCTCCTGGCAGCGATCTGGGGAGCCAGCTTTCTGTTCATGCGAGTGGCGGCGCCCGTGCTGGGTGCATTGCCCACCGCGTTCTTCCGCGTGCTGCTGGGTGCCATCGGCTTGTTGGTGATTCTGGCGATTCTCAAGACGCATCATGAATTCAACGGCAAGTTCAAAGCCACCTTGATTCTGGGCGTGATCAATTCGGGCATCCCGTTCTTGATGTACAGCATGGCAGCCTTGCTGCTCCCTGCCGGTTACTCCGCCATTCTGAATGCCACCACCCCCTTGATGGGCGTTCTGATCGGCGCGATGTTCTTCAACGATTCCCTCACGCCGAAAAAAGCGGCGGGCGTATTGGTCGGCCTGTTGGGGATTTCCCTTTTGACCACCACCGGGCCGATGACCTTTACCAGTTCCGTCGTCATGGGGGCCGTGGCTTGCCTGGTCGCCACCAGTTGCTACGGTGCAGCCGGTTTTCTCACCCGACAATGGATCGCCGACCAGGGCGGGCTCGACGCGAAACTGGTGGCCTTCGGCAGTCAGGTCGGCGCGACATTGTTCCTGGCCCCTTTCTTCGGTATTTCCGCCGTGGTCAACCCACCGGTCAGTTGGGGTGACGCGACAGTCTGGCTGTCTCTCGCAGCCGTTGGCTTTATCTGCACGGCCTGTGCCTACATTCTTTACTTCCGCCTGATCGCCGACATCGGACCGGTCCGTTCACTGACCGTGACGTTTCTGATTCCCCCGTTCGGCGTGCTCTGGGGCGTCATGTTTCTGGGTGAGCACCTGTCCGTCGGCCATCTGTACGGCGGCGGCCTGATTTGCCTGGCCGTGTGGTTCGTGCTCGGCCAGAGCAAGGCCAAACCTGCTCCGAAAGCGCAGGATACGCCGGCAACGACCTGATCTCGAGCTTTTCAAGTTATCCACAACCTAATAGGGCGCTGGCTTCAGCGCCTGACGGGACGGGGCTGTGCCGGGTATTTATCCACATACGGCGCAGTGAGACACCAACAGGCTTCTGGACGTATTCAACATGGCCACATGGACAGACCCATCGATGCTTCGAATGATTGGCTCAGACGCCAGCGCGGAGGCTAAACGATGAGCAGAGCGATCCCGCTGATTGCCCTGCGCACCTTCGTCGAGGTGTGCAAGGTCGGCAGCATGAAACGCGCTGCGGATCACCTGTGCGTCTCCCCAGCAGCGATCAGCCAGCAGATCAAGGGACTGGAAGACCAGATCGGCAAGAGGCTATTCGAGCGCGACGCCAAAGGAATTCAGCTCACTACCAGTGGCCGTGGCTTGTTCGAAGAGCTGGCTGATACCTTCGACGTCATTGAAAAAGCCTGGTCCAGCGCAGCCCTCAAACAGCCGCGGCAAACGCGCCTGGCGATCAGCACCACCTCAACCATCGCCAGCTCATGGCTGATACCGGCATTGGGGGATTTCAAGGAACGGTGTCCGACCATCGAAATTTCGATTCAGATCTGCAACGGCCTCTCAGACCTCAAGCATGGCCATGTGGATATCGCTATCCAGCGTGAAATGGCTGCCAGCCCGGACAACCATGCAACCCGTCTCTGGTCGTCGTACCTGATCCCTGTGTGCAGCCCGGAACTGCTCGCCAAACAACGCACGATCGAAAGTCCACAGGACTGCCTCACTTACCCACTGCTGCAAGACACGGAGCGCAATTACTGGAAGGTGTGGATGAATGCGTTTGGTGTGAATAACCGAAAGATGATTGCAGGCTCAAGCTACGGAGATGAATCCCTGTTGATAAGTGCAGCGTGCGCAGGGCAAGGCATCGCTTTGGTGAACAACGTCTTCGCTTCCGAAGCGCTGCGCTCTAAACGACTCGTACAGGTGACCAACGCCACTTCAGAACTGAAATTCGATTATTTCGTGTACTGCGCCAAAGAGCGCCGAGAGGAGTGGGCAATCGTCGAGTTCATGAAGTGGGCAGAGCAGCAGGCGGGGAAAACCGCGAAGCGCTCAACCCCTGACGCCGAAGGCCTAATCAAAGTTGCCTGAACACAGGGCATTACCGTACCCAGTGTTCATATCGTCGCTGAATCCTCGCCAAAGCTCCTGAGTTGCGCAAGGTGGCCAGCGCATTGGCCCAGGCGTTCACCACCTCATCGTCCGATCCAGGGCTAAAGGCGATGTACAGCGAAGAGCGATACATTTCCACTGGTATCCTGCGCAGGGCGGCGGGTGGAACATTCAGTTTATGGGCATAGGAAGCCACCCCTGCGGGCGTATCGTCGACGATGATATCGGTACGTCCTGCCAACAGCATGCGGTAAAGCTGTTCGCTCCCAGCGGCACTCTTGTCGAGATTGGAAAAGCCTTTCACCAGCAGCGCGTCGGGTACTGACCCCGCGATCCGGGTGGTCACCCGCGGCGCGTGCATCAGTTGCTCCAACGTATTGATCGGCGCAGCACTCGCCAGGTGGGGAAGAAGACATTGCGCAGACATCTTGACAATGCGCATCTATTTCCAGCAAGCGATAGCGCGTCGGTGAAGTCGACACCATTTGAGAAACGCCCGAGCCGTATCCGGCGCATCGTCGCCATTCGCGATACACAGCTCACGGCCGACTCTGTTGAAAAAGCCAACCCGGTCCCGCCAAAAGCCGCACCTGAGTTCATGAATGGCTTTTTGGAGAGATCACCGCCGCAACCCCGGCTGCGTCGACAGGTGGAGGTGAGGAAAAGGCCTCCGCCGGAGTAACCAAGGCAATCAGCAACCCGGTACTAGCGATACCCAAGCCCAGCCACTGGCCCGCCGTCGGCAACTCGCCGATCAATGGAATGCCGAGCAGGATTGCGACCGCGGGTGCCAGCGCCGGGAACAGTGCGGCGCGCCCGGCTCCGAGCCGCTGGACTGCTTGGGCGAAGGCGAATAACGCGATGATGCCGGACAGCACACCCTGCACAAATACCTGTTCAACTAGGATTGAGGGCGACGCCGAGGCTATGCGCGCAGTGTCTTCTAACAACAGGTAGGACGGCGAGTATGTGACAGCCGACAGCACCGACACTACTACTGTCGCGTCGAGTGCCGCGATCTTCCAGCGCCTTATCAGCACGGTGAACGTCGCGAACATGGCGCCTGCTGTGGCGAACATCAGGTCACCGATCCATGCGAGCGAACCCCCGGAAAAAATTGCTGGTCCAGCGATCGTTGCCAACCCTGCGACCAGCACCACCAGCCCCACCAATCGCGACGCTCGCAGACGCTCGCCTAGAAAACAGGCTGACAGCGCGATACTAGCCAGCGTCAGCACGCCGAGCTGGATCACCGCGCCATGGGCGAGAGGGGCGTACAGGTAACCGCTGGCACCGATGAGGACGAATAAAGGCCCCGCTAATAGCGTCAGCACCAGGCTGCGGCACCATCCGATACCGCAGAGCGTCAATGGGGATCGTCGCAGCAACACTGGCAACAGCAGCAGGCCGGCAGTCCCATAGCGCAGGAACGCCATGTCGCTGCCACGAAGCCCTTCGCCGATACCGTGACGTGAAACGGTCAGGAAACCGCCCCAGATGACAGCGGCAACTACGCCGAAGAGTAAACCGACACGACTATGCCGCGTCAGCTTGGCTGGGTTGGGGGGTGGTCCAACCGGGTCCAAAACGGCGTCGGACATACTAACGGCCCATTACTCGAAGTCGGTGGACAAGGTGACAGGCTTCCACGCCTCAATTTCCGCGCGCAGGACAGCCAGTTTCTCCTCCACTAGGCGCAACGCGTCTGAGCCGAGCAACAGATGCGCCGGGGGGTTGGGTGACTCGACCAACGTCAGGATGGCCGCAGCCGCCTTCGCGGGGTCCCCAAGCTGGTTGCCGCTGTCTCTAATTCGCCTCGCACGCAGTGGATCCATCACCTCGTCGTATTCAGCAATGGAGCGCGGAGCACGAACCATCGAGCGTCCCGCCCAGTCCGTGCGAAACGCTCCCGGCTCTACGGCGGTTACATGGATGCCGAGGTGTTTCACTTCCTTGCCCAGCGACTCGGACAAACCCTCCAAGGCAAACTTGCTGCTGTGGTAGTAGCCCAGCCCTGGGAAGGTGACGATCCCGCCCATAGAAGTGATGTTGATGATGTGACCGCGGCGGCGACCTCGCATGTACGGAAGCACCGCCCTGGCGACGGCGACAGCACCGAATACGTTGACATCGAACTGCCTGATCAGGTCATCCAGAGTGGACTCTTCGATCAGGCCCTCATGACCGTAGCCGGCATTGTTCACGAGAACGTCGATCGCCCCTATTTCCCGCTCAATACGATCCACCGTTGACTGCACCGCTTTGTGATCGGTGACGTCGAGCAATACCCCCCGGGATTTTCCGGGCGACAACGCCTCAAAAGCGGCGCGCTCGTCCTCTTTGCGTAAGGTACCGACGACGCGATGCCCGGCGGCTAGCGCTGCCTCGGCGGTAGTGCGACCGAAGCCGGATGATACGCCAGTAATGAAGAACAGTAGGGAAGGTTCGGAAGTGTTCATAGCAGGCTCCTTTCCAACGATGGCCTCTACCTTATTTCCCTGCCGACGTTGCGATAAGCCGATAATTGGGCGAAACCCTGTGAAGATAAACTTGGTAATCGCCATCGGTAAGCTTCGCTTCAGGCGCAGTGCGCCGCTGCGGTCTTGCTGGACCATGCCCGCGAGTCGAACACATGTCCCTGCGCGGTCCGCTGTTCAAACCACTCTGCCGCTCGGCACACGAACTTGGTTTGCGTGGTCATCGAACGAAGGAAAACACGCTATGGCACTGTGCAGTACCTTGAGCCCATGGGGCGGGTCGCCACTCGGCCAGTGTTTTGATTTGCACCAATTGGAGAATTTCATGGCTCAAGATCCAGGCGAACTTTCAGCTTCCTGTCCCAAGCACAAAAATGCCTGAACCGGCACGCCTTCAATCGCCAGAGCAATGCTCAGGTCGGCTGGCTCGATCTCCTGGCGCCGAGGGCACTGGATGGTCGCTAACGCCTCGCAGGCCAGCGCATGCTAGAGAACCAGGTCGCCGGTCCGAGCGGGCATGTCGCGCTCCGCGCGTAGGAAGTCGATCAATGCACGCAGTTTGGCCGGCACGCGGCGCCGATTGGGGTAATACAGATGCAGCGAGGGAATCTGCGGGCTCCAGTCGGTCAGCAATCGCACCAGGCGGCCGTCTTCGAGGAACGGCTCGATGTAGCCGTTAATCATATTCGCGATCCCCAGTCCATCGAGTGCCGAGCGCACGAGGATTTCGGAGTCGTTGACGGTAAGACGGCCGTTCACCATAAGATCGATCTTCTCGTCGCCACGGACGAACTCCCAGCGTTCGAGCATTCCAGTGGTAGTGTGACGAAAGTTGATACAGTCGTGCTCGCGCAGATCATAGGGATGCTCAGGCACGCCGTGCCGCTCAAGGTAACCCGGCGAACATATGATATGTGTGCTCATTACCGGCCCGACGCGCACAGCCACCATGTCCTTTTCGACCAGTTCGCCGAAGCGGATGCCTGCGTCATATCCTTGAGAGACGATATCGACCAACAGATTCTCGACCCGCACCTCGACACTTATTTCTGGGTGCTTATCCATGAAGCGGCGCAGCATCGGCTGCAACACGATCAGATGTCCGGCGCGCGACACGTTTATGCGCAGTTGTCCGGATGGATACACTGATTCGCGACCAACTTCAGCGGAGGCGGCAATCAGTTGTTCAACCGCAGGCTGTACCAGCTCCAGATAACGCTCACCATCCTCGGTCAGGCTGGTACTACGGGTAGTGCGGTTGAAGAGCGCCCGTCCAAGCCGCTTCTCCAGCGTACGAACCGCCTGGCTGACCGCCGAAGTCGAGATACCCAGCTTCACACCAGCTGATGTAAAGCCCTTCGTCTCGGCGACCGTGATAAAGGCAATCAGCCCGTCCAGTGGGTCTTGGCGCATATTTTCTCTCCATAGAGGGAGGCTGCGCACGAATTGTTCAGCCCAGGTTCATAAGTGATCACGATGGGCCGCTTCCGGATTGTCAGGAACGGCGTGACTGTGCTTCCTCTGTTGGTGAAATATGAAGGCACAGCTGCTGATGCCAGCCATTTTGCCGGTGAGCGTTATGGATAATCAATCCGCCTTCCGCGATGACCAGAGTGTAGGCCAGGGACATGCCACCCCCTATGCCCAAGGCGCCGTAGCCATGGCATAGCGGCATTGAACAGCAGCCGGCGCCGTAATCGTCTCGCTGCCTGTACCGTTCAAGCAAACGCAGTCGGCGCGCACGTTTATCGCTGACATTAAATTCCGGCACAGGTAATGACCCTACGACGTGTGGTACGACGCACTATGCCCCGCGCGACAGCGACCGCACGCAGAGGCTGTTTCTCCCCCTCCGCCCCACTGGCTGATCGGCGCGCTGTACCACACTCCGGCACCATGGCCGCCGAGTGATCCGCAGAATGTCCACTTCTGGAATTCGCAGGTGGCTACGTCGAAATCGTCGCCCGCCGGCAGGTGGCCGAATTTCAGATCCAGCGTCTTGCCGAGAAAGGTTTGGCGATAGAACAGCTTGGTCAGGTGCAAGGTCTGGTCGGCACTTTAGATGTCCATGGTCGATGCGGACACGAAACCGGCTCTGAGGTCGGACACTTGGTCGAGGTATCGCGACCACTGCGCTCGGTGACCAACACCTGGAACTCGGCATCGGGAATGCCTACCAGTTTCTGTAGATCGAAGCGATGGTCTCGGCGATTTCCTGCGCCGAGCCGAGTCGATGCAAGGGTATTTGCGGCAGGTAGCGCTGCATCGCCTCCTCCCAACTTTCACTGGGTTGCAGGAACTTGGCGAACATCGGCGTTACCAGCGACCCAGGGGCCACCGCATTCACCGTTACACCGCATTCGGCAAGTTCCACTGACGACTCCAGTCGGCATCGGTTAGTCGATCGAACGGATGTTTCTCCTGCGGCAGACCGGCATTCGGAATCAGCTTCTTCGATACCGCCAATAGCTATTCAGACGGTACCTCGGAGGAAATCGTCGGTCGCGCTTTGCGTGACTTCGCCCGACGCAGCGAAGCTGTAATCGCCACCAAGGTCTTCAATCGGATGGGCCAAGGGCCCAACCGAGCCGGGCTGTCACGCCAGGCTATTTTCAACGAGATCGACAACAGCTTGCGTCGACTGGACACCGACTATGTTGACCTCTACCAAATACACCAGTGGGACGAGCGAACGCCCATCGAGGAAACGCTCGAGGCGCTGCACGACGTGGTAAAGGCTGGGAAGCTCGTTACATCGGCGCGTCGTCCATGTCGGCCTGGCAATTCAACAAGGCCCTGTACAACTCCAAGCTGCACGGTTGGACCCAGTTCGTCAGCATGCAGAGTCACCTCAATCTGCTGTACCGCGAGGAAGAGCGGGAAATGCTGCCGCTGTGCGCGGACCAAGGCATCGCGGTGATGCCATGGAGCCCACTGGCCCGTGGTCGGCTGGCACGCCCCTGGAACGAAAACACTGAGCTGACTCGCTATCCAGCGATCAATGCGCTTGATTGGTCGTCTGTCTCAGCGGTACAGAGTATTTCCTTGAAGCTTCAGACGAATTGAAGCAGCTCATGAGGTAATCGATGAACAACCGAGTACGCACGGGGATATTGTGGCGGCTTCTGTAGCACAGATAATGGGCCCGGCCCTCAGCCACAGTGTCTGTCAGTAGCGGAACCAGTTGACCGCTTTCCAACAGATCATCGATTTGATAATTCGCCAGTTGAGCGATGCCAATCCCAGCGACGGCCGACATGGTAATCAGCCCAACATCGTCAAAGACCACGTGTTCCGGGATGGGAAGTCGAACGAGCTCACCGTCCACGGCTAATTCCCACGAGTATGTCTTGCCAGAATAAGCGCGGCGGAACCCAATGATTTTGTGGTTACGCAAATCTTGAATTGTCTCAGGTGTGCCCGCTCGTTCCAGATAGCTTGGTGCTGCACAAATGATCATTCGCATGGGGGCAAGCGTTCGGGCGATGATTCCCGAGTCCACCAAGCGGCCATTACGAATCGAAAGATCATATTGCCCATCCGCAAAATCAACCAAGCGATCAGTGAGTTCGAATTCTATTTTGATATCCGGGTATCTTTTACAAAACGTCGGGAGCAGCGGCGCTACGCATTTACGACCGAAGCCAACCGTGGAGCTGATTCGAACAGTGCCCGCCTCGGTGCACGCAAACGCCTTTAGCTCATGCGCTGACTTTACGACGTGATCCACACTGCTGAAACAGTTTTCAAAAAAATGACGTCCCTCACGCGTCAAATTAACCTGGTGAGTCGTTCGCTCCAGCAACCGAACGTCCAACTGCGCTTCCAATCGACTAATGCTTTTGCTGACCGCCGGAACGGATATACGAAGCTCTCGTGCTGCCGCACTGAAGCTCTGCGTCGACGCCACCTTCATAAACGCAATGACGCCTGCGAAGTTCTTGCCTACCAACTTTTTATCCTTTCCTGGAAAGCTGTGGGTTGGACCCGTAAATAACGATCCGTGTGGAGAAACCCTACCGCGAACAACCGAAGCGTCGGGCGATTGATCTTGGGTCTCAAAACGAACTGCGCGTCAGCTCAGCGACACCAGATAAAATGATGGTCCGCTCACACAACGGAGAGCAATGGAAACAGGCATAGAGGATTTATTTATTATGCTGGGCCAAGTTTCGGCGGTGGCTGCCGAGGGCGTATAGTGTCGCGATCACGCCGATCACAGCAGGTAAAGTGACAGCTGGAAACTCGGTGATTAGGTATGAGGGCGAACAGATCCCAGTCATGACCTCAAGATAATGAAAAATAGCATGACAGGTGAGCCACAGCGTCGCAGAGGTCCAGAGGAACAGGCGGTAAGCGGGGTTCAAAGCGCCGTAAACAAAACCGCCACCAATGAAGATATAGAGAATCCCGATATCTCGGATGAAGTGCTGATTGAACAGCCCGGTCCTACCTACGCCAGGCACCACCGAGAACCAAATCTCGGGTGAGGACAGCATGAAAATGCCGTTTGCGGCCATCGCCGCGCCTAAAATTGTCGTCAGAATGATGATGACTCGAGCCACAAGAGTTCCTCCTCGATACAAGCACTTTTTATAGACGGGTCGGTGTATTACGTAAATGACCAATTCCCGAGATTTCGGGTGCTCCAATTATCTTGGGGTCGGGTGGACGTTTAGTGGAGTACAGCGAGCGTAGCCTTCCCCCCGTTCGTTGATCGTGGCCGGGGCCGTGATAACGGCTAGTATCGTTTTGCTGTTAACAGTAAGCGGTCGGATGAATAAAAATTCGCCTCCCGGCGATGGTCACTCAGCCGCTATCGATTCAGGTGACTTTTCAAGCCTCAGATGGTCAGGGCCCGACTGATGAGTACGTGAGTGGACGAGGCTAGAAGGCCTGCCCAGCGCGGTTGCAACGAACGCATCGTCCGCTGCAGTGTACTCCCCGGAAAGTTTATACCCTCCTGGCTGGCGTTCCACCTCAGTGATCACACCTGAAGGAAGTTTGACGAACACTACAGGCCGCTCTGGTTGCGTAGGCCGACACTTTGCGTAGTTGTACTGTTGCGTTAAAGCCTCCATCGCAGCTTTCGTGCAATCATCGAGTGTCAGGCTACCCTGAACCGGCAGTTCTTTGTTGACGTTCACAACCGTGGCAAGTAGCAGTGTGTACAGTGACATGAATATTCCTTAGGCCCTGGCCGATGCCGCTCGAATTAACTCCGTAAGCGAAGTCGTTTGAACGAACAGACGAAGAGCACCCATGACGTTTTAATTAAAAGCTCCCAACGCGCGGATGGACTTTACACGCAGGGACGGGCGCCGTGAGGGTTTCAATGGTTAAAACTGATTTATCTGCAGCAGGGTGGATCGAAGGCAACACTATTAGTTAAATGAAATAGGCTGGTGCCGATACTATCTGACGTGAGAAGAGCGTTCACGTTGAAGTGTAGATCCCCTTGCCTGCTGAAGCCCGCTGACCTGTGAACCTGCAGCGCACTTGCAATACCGCCGCCACTGCTTAGGAGTCATTGATGGACGAAGTTTTCTCGAACGTCACGCTGCAGCTTATGGAATCTGATTCGGATATCAAGCGTTGCTTTGAAGTCATGAGACAACTTCGGCCTCAGCTGAAGTCTGCCGATGACTTGCTTGTTTGCGCCCGACGCCAACGGCCAGAGGGCTATAGGATACTTGCGGTGCTGCAAGCCGGCTCCCCTGTGGGGCTAGCCGGTTATCGAATGATGACAAATATGATACACGGCCATTTCCTGTACGTAGACGACCTGATCACTACCGAGTCCATCAGGGGAACTGGTATAGGTGCTCTGCTGATAAGGGACTTGAAAGCTATCGCGGGCCGCGCTGGTTGCAACCGTTTAGTACTAGATACGGCCTTGGGCAATGCTTTAGGTCAGCGTTTTTATTTTCGACAAGGACTGTTGGCTGGGGGCATGCAATTTGCCGTGGATCTGTCATGACGCCGACGCTCTCGGCATGGCCGCTTTCGTCTGAGGGCTTGGCTACAACCCAATCAGCCGTCACATTCGGCAGCGAGGAAGCCCTCACTAAGCCGGTGCAGGTGCAAATGTCTACCACTACAAATCTAGCGGTCATAGATGACGACCGTATGGTACGCGACTCGTTAGCGAGTCTGCTCAGGTCCTATGGCTACTCTTGCCACTGCTTCGAAAGCGCAGAAATCTTTTTGAAATCCGTTCAATTTCCTCGTATCCAATGCGTCTTGACCGACATCCAGATGCCGGGCCTTAGCGGTTGGCAACTCGCCGAAATTTTAAACGCTAGCTGCGCGTCCACTCCAATCATTCTCATGACGGCGTCTCTGGCTTTTGGACATGGGGTACAGGCCAGACCATCGAACGTCTTGGGTGTATTAGCTAAACCCTTCGACAGCGTTGAACTCATTGATTTGCTCGAGCAGGCCCTGAGCTTGGTTTGCCAGAGATACAGATCCTGAGGTGACGAAAAAAGCTGCGTACGAGGGGCTGCGCCGACCGATCTGAGCGTTCGGTACAGGCGCGCCCTCCGACCTTGCTCAAGCGCTGAGATCTACCGCCTTCTCCACGCGCACTGCCGCGTGTCGCAGCGCTAGTTTTCTCAACGCCACATAAAACACCGGTGTCAGGAAAAGACCGAAAAGCGTGACGCCTAGCATGCCGCCGAAAACGGTTACCCCTGTGGCCAGCCTCACCTCGCTTCCTGCGCCGTGTCCTATCAGTAACGGGACTGAGCCGGCAATGAAAGCTACCGAGGTCATGATGATTGGACGTAATCTCAGATGACATGCCTCCAGCGCTGCCGCCACGACTGACTTGCCCTTCATTTCCAACTCCCGAGCAAATTCCACGATCAAAATGGCGTTTTTACAAGCCAGCCCCATCAGCACCACTAGCCCCACTTGAACGAAGACATTGTTGTCGCCGCCGGTGGCCCAGACCCCCAGTAAAGCGGAACACATACAGACTGGCACAATGAGGATGACTGAAAAGGGCAGGGTCCAGCTCTCATAAAGCGACGCCAAGACCAGAAATACCAGCATGACGGCCAGGGGAAATACGATCAGCGCAGCGTTATTCTGGCTCACTTGTTGGTAACTTAAGTCCGTCCACTCCAGCTCAATGCCGTGAGGCAGGACCTTCCCTGCTATCTCGGTGAGTTTTTCAATCACCTGGGCTGATGAAAGGATAGCGGGGTCGGAGTCTCCGATAACGTCGGCAGCTGGGAAACCGTTGTAGCGCACCACCGGGTCAGGCCCGAATGTAGGCACCACACTGATCATCGACCCTATGGGCACCATGTCCCCGCGGTCGTTTCGGGTGCGCAGATTTCCAATGTCTTGCGCAGTTTGGCGGTGCGCTGTTTCAGCCTGCGCGAGCACCCGATACACCCTGCCAAACTGATTGAAGTCATTGACATACGCCGATCCTAAATATGTCTGGAGTGTTTCAAATAGACTGGTCAGAGAAACGCCTTGCGCTTTTGCCTTGACTCGATCAACACGTACCTCAAGCTGTGGAATGTTCGCCTGATAAGAGCTTACTGGGTACGTCATGCCCGGCGTCTTGGCCACTTCGGCGATAAAAGCGTTCAGCGCACTCTGCAGGGCGCCATAACCAAGCCCGCCACGATCTTTCAAATAAAGCGAATATCCCGACCCGTTTCCTAACCCCTGTATCGGCGGAGGCAGGAGCGCATAGGCGAATCCATCCTTGATCGCCGCAAATCTCGTATTCAGTTCGGCATTAATTTCAGCGGCACTGCGAGTGCGCTCGGAGAATGGTTTGAGGATGATGTAGGAAGCGGTCACATTTGGGGTATTCACGGACTGCAGAGCGTTGAACCCTGCGTAGGCTGGGACGATGTCTACGCCCTCGACGTGATGAGCAATCTCTCCCAATTGCCGTGTGACGGCATCCGTCCGGGATAATGACGCTCCTTCTGGCAGCTTAGCGCCCGCAAACAAGTAGAGCTTGTCTTGGGTGGGGATGAATCCGCCGGGGATTGAGTTGAACAGGCAGACCGTAGCGCCGAGCAGGAGTATGTACACAACGAATACTGCCCCACTACGACCGAGCAACCTTGAGACCGTGCCTTCGTAGCGCTTCGAGCTGCGGAGGAAAAATCGATTGAACGGTCGGAAGATCCACCCTAGACCGGAATCCATACGGCGTGATAGCCAGTCCTTCGGCCCATGGTGATCGCGCAGCAATTTGGCCGCTAGCGCAGGCGACAGTGTCAGGGAGTTGATTGCTGAAATGATCGTCGAGACGGCAATGGTGACGGCAAACTGTTTATAGAACTGACCGGTGACCCCGCTCAGGAAGGCCATTGGTACAAACACGGCGCACAACACCAAGGCGATGGCGATAATGGGACCGGAGACCTCCCGCATTGCAGCGTGCGCAGCCGCTCGAGGAGGCATGCCTTGCTCAATGTACCGCTCGACGTTTTCCACCACGACGATGGCGTCATCCACGACGATGCCGATTGCCAGCACCAAACCGAACAGCGTCAGCGTGTTGATTGAGTATCCGAGCAAATATAGGAAGGCGAATGTCCCTATCACCGACACAGGCACTGCTAAAAGCGGAATGATCGAAGCACGCCAGTTCTGCAAAAAAAGAATGACGACCAAGACCACCAATATTACTGCTTCGAAAAGCGTGTGCTTCACGGAGCTGATTGAATCACGCACGAACACCGTTGGGTCCCACACCGCTCGGTACGTCATATCCTGAGGGAAGTCCGCGGCGAGCTGATCTAACTTTTTATAGACTTGCTCGGCAACACCCAAAGCGTTTGCGCCGGGTGACAAAAAGATGCCGGCGGTGGCCGAGTTTTTGTTGTCCTGGAAAGTGCGCATCGTGTAATCGCCTGCGCCTAGCTCGACGCGTGCGACATCACCCAACCGTACGACTTGGCCATTGTTACCGCTTTTCAAGATGATCTCGGAGAATTCCTTTTCGGAGCGAAGCCGGCCTTGAACGTTGATCGATATCAAGAAATCGGTTGCTTTTGGAGAGGGCTCGGCGCCCAGCTGCCCAGCGGAGACCTGTACGTTTTGTTCTCGTACCGCGTTCAACGCATCCGTTGCGGTGAGACCGCGTGAGGCTAGCTTGTCGGGATCCAGCCAGATTCGCATCGCGTAATCGCCCGAGCCGTAAAGGCCCACGTCTCCAATGCCCTTCAACCTCGATAGCTCATCCTTGACATGCAAAGTGAGGTAGTTGCGAAGATAAAGCGCGTCGTAAGTGTTTTTGGGCGAGAGAAGCGACACATACATCAAGGGTGTAGGGGATTGCTTTTGCGTGGTCACACCGAACTGCCGGACCTGCTCCGGTAGCCTGGATAGGGCTTGGCTCACTCGGTTTTGAACGCGCACAGCCGCAGTGTCCGGATCGATGTCTGGGAGAAAAGTGACCACCACCTGCAACGTGCCATCCGAACCGGCCACAGATTTCATGTACATGATGCCTTCGACGCCATTGATCGCCTCCTCAAGGGGAGTGGCAACGGATTCGGCGATTTCCTTGGGGTTCGCACCGGGATAACTGGCACGGACGACAACGCTGGGCGGTACGACTTCAGGATATTCACTTACGGGCATTAGCGGAATCGCTATCAGCCCGACGACCGTAATAATGATTGACAAAACGATGGCGAAGATGGGGCGTTCAATGAAGAATTTTGAAAAGTCCACAGCTTAAGCCCTCAGTTCTGCGAAGTTTTCATGGCAACTTCCGACGGCCTCACCGGTGCGCCGGAGAAATAGATTCGCTGCTGTCCATTCACAATGACTTTGTCCCCTGGCTCGAGTCCCGACTCGACCACACGAAGCCCTCCATTAATTCGGCCAACTGTAATGTCCCGACGCTCCGCTTTGTCCCCTTCGACCAATACATAGACGAATTTGCGATCCTGATCGGTGAGCACGGCCTTGTCGTCAATGAGTATCGTGCCGTTCTCTTCGTTATTAGAGAGCGATACGCGAGCGAACAGCCCTGGCGTGAAGAGGTGAGTTGAATTGGAAAGGCGAGCACGCAACCGGATGGTCCCCGTCGACGCGTCCATCTGGTTATCTGTGAAATCCACTTCGCCGGTGTGTGGAAAACCCCGGTCGTTGGCGAGGCCAACCCGGACGGTCAGCGTGGCGTGGCCGTCTTTCGAAGCGCGCGCTTGCTCACGGTAACGAAGATAGCTGTGCTCATCGGGGTCGAAGTAAACGTACATGGGGTCTTGGGATACCACGGAAGTCAAAACGGTTTGATCGGCCACAGCCAGGTTCCCCAGCGTCAACTGGGCGCGGCTGGCCCGGCCATTGATGGGGGAGCGTACTTGAGTGAATTCCAGATCAAGTTTTGCGAGGGCGACCGCGGCAACCGCGTCTCTCACATCGGCTTGGCTCTGCAGGTAATTTGCACGGCGGGTGTCGGCATTTTCCTTTGACATAGCGTTGTTTTGCACCAGCGTTTGGGCGCGACGGTCTTGCAACTGTGTCATCGAAAGTGATGCCTTCGCCCGCTCTAACCTCGCCTGTGCGCTGTCCAGCGCAGCTTGATATCTGCGGGGGTCAATCGCTATCAGCAAGTCACCTTTGCGAACCTCGTCGCCCTCCTTGAACGCAACGCGCTCCACATATCCCGTTACTCGGGGACGAATCTGGACCGTGTCGATAGCGCTTATCCGGCCATTGAACTCGTCCCATTGCTTGACAGGCTTGCGTTCAACGGTGACGACATCAACGTCAGCGACCGGAGCGTCTGCGCTTGAGGCTTTGGGTTCTTTGCAACCGGCCAGCATCAATACTGAGACGAACGCTGCGGCTGTCAGCCCGTGGCGATAATTGAGATTGGGCCAGCCGGGGGCGTGAGCATTTTGTTTCGATTTGAGGTCGAGCATGTGGCTGCGGTTCTCGCGGGTCGTGGGCCCTTGGTCAGTTGGAACAAGGGCAGGAGGCGGGCACAGCGGTCGATTTACAGGGCAGAAGACTTGGACGGCTTCGGCGTGCATCAGGAAACGGAATAAATCTGACACGCGGCATCGGAGGCCATGTTGCCGTCGCGAGCGGTCTCGAGTAACGACCCAATTCGGGCTAAAAAACTTAGTCCATTGGTTGCCCGGTACGAGTGGCGGCCAGCAGTGCTGTGCTCAAACCGCATAATAGGGTAAGTGCGGCCGCGGCTATGAAGACGCTTTCCCAGCCAGAACTTGAGGAAACTGCCAGCCCCCCAAGGTAAGGGCTGGCAATAGCGCCACTGCGGCCTATTCCGAGCGCCCAGCCAATGCCGGATGCGCGTAAGGTTTCCGGGTAGAGTCTGGCGCACAAGGCATTGATGCATAGCTGTGAACCGATGACGCCAGCGCCTGCGAGCACCACGACGGCTGAAAGGTAGACGGAAGCTTGATTCATCCAGGCGATCAGCATTGACATACAACCGCCAATTACAAAGCTCATCGGCAGGGAGCGAATCCAACCACGGTCAACTAGGTGGCCGAGCAACAAGCCCCCGAGCACTCCCCCGAATTGAAACAGAGACATCATGTGAATCGCGTCCGGAAGCGTCCTGCCCGCGGCTTTGAAGAGAGTAGGAAGCCAGCTGGACAGCAGATAGGTGGAAGCCATGCTGCAGAAAAAAGTCATCCACAGCAGCGTCGAGACACGTCGCAATCGAGGTTGGAACAAAGCGCGGACTTGCCGCGTCAGTTGAGGTCGTCCCAGTAACAGTCGAGAGTCGACTCTGTGAGAGTCAGCCACCGTTGAAGACTCCGGAAGCCAGCGCAGGAGCGCTAACAATGTGACGAGCGGGAGCACGCCCCCAATGATGAACACGGCTTGCCAGTCAAACCGTTCGATGAGTTGGCTGCCCGCCACACCACCGAGCATGCCGCCGAGAGGAACAAAGCAGTACATTGCCGTCACGGCTCGCCCCGTGAAACGAGCCGGCAATGCCTCAGCGGTCAGCGCTGTGACGTTGGGCAGGCACCCCCCGATGGCGAAACCTGTGACGAAGCGCAGCACCATCATGATTTCGACACGGGTGGCGAGAGCGGTTGCTATGGAGGCCAGGCCCACTACGGTAAATGCGAACAAGATGACCTTACGACGGCCCAGCCGATCTCCAGCCTGACCGAGCAGAATCGTTCCAAGCATGATGCCGGCGAATGAGGCTGATAATACTGGGGCGAACTCACCCGCCTTCATATGCCAAATATCGAGCAACTGGGGGGTGACTACGGCCATTGCCTGAATGTCGAAGCCGTCCATCAATGCTATGAACGCACATAGCAGCACCGTGCGAATCTGAGCAAATTGCAGGCGTTCGGGGGATGGGGCAGATAAAACTCGCGGGTTCATTCTTCCTTCCGGTGTACAGTAAAGGCAACGCTCGTCCAGACAACGTTTATCTCTGGATTCGCGGCTTGCCGGTAAATGGCGTTCAACACTAAAGTTCGTTCGCAGTAGGCACCAATGAGTTGCCGACATATAGGTTATGCCTCAACGTTTCGGGTCGGCGCGCGCCGGCCTCCTCACCTGCGGAAGAGCATCTTTGGATCTGGTTTCAGCCATCAAAACCTTTGTGAAAGTCGCGCAATGCGGATCGTTTTCCGCAGCGGCCCAGGCACTCAATCGAACCCAACCTGCAGTGTCCCGCCAAGTCAGTGCATTGGAGTCGCATTTGGACATGCGCTTGTTGAACCGATCGACCAGCCAGGTAGCGCTCACCGAGGAAGGATTGATGTTGCTCCCTTTGGCGACCGAACTGCTGAGTTGTGCCGAATCCTTGCTCGAAGCTACCAGGCATCGCAATCAGGAAGCTGTTGGCCATGTTCGATTGGCCGCTCCTGCGCCTTTCGGCCTTCACTTGAGCACCCACTTGGGTCGTCTTTTGTCCCAACATCCGGGTCTGTCGGTTGAGTTGCTGATTCAGGAACAGTCGCCGGATCTGATTGGTGACGGGATAGATATAGAAGTACGGGCAGGTGTCGTATCGGACAGCGACCTGATCGCGAGGTGCGTCGGTTCGACATCTGGCTTGCTGGTGGCTGCCCCTGCGTATCTGGCCCGGATGGGCGCGCCTACAAGCCTTGAAGAATTGGGAAGGCATGAATGCATAACGCATCGTCGGGGCGGCTATGACAGCACATGGTGGTTCATGACAAAGCAGGGACCCCTTGCAGTCCCCATTCACGCCAGGCTGCAAGCCAATAATGCTGAAGCTGTGCATCGCGCTGTGCTGAATGGGTTCGGCATTGCGATGCTGTCCCATCTAACGGCAGGGCCCGATATCGGCTCGGGCAGGCTTGTGCAATTGCTGCCGGAGTACCCAGCGAGGCGCTTCCCAATCCATGTTGTCTACCATGCTCGCCAACATGTGCCTAAACGCATCAGAACCGTGGTGGACTTTGTCATTGGCCTTCTTGGCGACGATCCCGCCATGGCCGTCGACGATTGGTTGCTCAGTTAAGGTGTAAACCTGACATCCCACACATGATCACTACGCAGATCCCGCCGCTCAGCGCGCCTCCGGTCCACCACAAGCGATTGGCGGTATGAGTGGGCGTGCCGTGTGCGATCAGTACCACCCGAAGCCCGCTTAACAGGTGGGTTAGGGTAAAGAACACACCCATAGCGTAGTGCGGCAGAAGTCTGATGTTCCAGGAATCATGGATCAGCCCAGCCGGCTCTCCTGTGGCGAAAGACCAGTCCGTGGGAATTCCCAGCCATATGCGGGCGAAGACAAACACTGAGTTCATATGGCCGAGGATGAAAAGGGCCATGAACGCACCAGAGGCGACCTGAAAGGTGCGGTACCGGTCGGCGGCCGCTTCGCTCCAGCACCAGATCAGCCGTATGCCACTCAGGACTTGGAAGAGCATCACCGCCACAAGCAGAGGCTCTCCTAGCGTACTCCGATACACTGCCCGACCGAATTCCATGATCTCGCTATGAAGCTGCACGCTGAAAATGCCTGCCGCGTGATTCCCGATGTGAAACAACGCATATAGCGAAGCCAATGATCCACATACACCATGGGCAAACCTCAGTTTTGAAGACGCCGTGACGTGGCGACGTTGCCCCTCATTGCCATTCATGGCGCAGATTACCGAGCCAATCAGTAGCCAAGCGGGTGACCAGCTCCAGACATCCGGGATTTGACTGCCCGCCATATAGGTCAGTACACCAAAAAACACATAGCTTGCTGGCGTAGCTATGGCAATGAGGGCGAACCTGCGCGCCACTGCACTCTGCAACTCTGGCGCACCGGCGATCCACAGATTTATCAAAGGAATAAAGAACGCGAGCATCAGCATCAATGTGGCGCAGACGACACGAAGAGCTGTCAGCCCATGCGTAGGACCCGAGGCGTCTGGAAGCGTAACGAACCAGTGGAAGCCCGTGAGAAGCCAAGGGTAGATTGCGGCGGAGACTGCCGATATCCAGATTGCCCTACTCCCCTTTGCGACCGGGTAGCGTAAAGCTGAGTGTATTGAAAACACTGTACGAACCTCTTGTAGATACAGCTTATAGGTAAGTGCGTTGAAAAAAACGCAATAATCCAAATCTTCACAATGGGCGTCATGTCCCAATCATCAGAAAAGCCGGTAGACCAATTCTCATCAGCACTGTTTTGAGTCAAGTCATTCAAGAGACTGTTAGCCGTTGGTTAAATTTATTTTGCGAAAATGTACGTGTCGGTATCCGGTTTTGAATGTGCTTGCAAAGATATAGTGTTTTCGCAAACTACTCTCAGTCACCCGATGCAATTGCATCGAGTGAAAAGAATAAGGAAAAAATTGATATGCCCGCTGTATGTTCGTCAAAAACGATTGCACTTCTCAAATCATTGCTGGGCTTCTCGATCCTTGTCAGCGCGACAATTCAGCTTCCCGCATACGCTGCCGCAAACCCGTGGGAGAAGCTCCCAGAGACGCCGCTTGATTCAGCGGTCTATCATCGGGCCGAGATCAATGGCATTCAGTTGGCTTATGCAGACTCTGGAAAAGGCCCTACCGTTATCTTGCTGCACGGCGGCCCCGCTAATTCGAGCTATCTGAGCTCACAGGTCAAAGCCTTGAAGAGCCGCTTCCGTGTCGTCTCCATCGACACGCGGGGCCACGGGCGAAGCGGTGTCGATCAAGCGCCTTTAGGCTACGACCTGTTTGCAGACGATGCTGTGGCATTGATGAATCTATTGCATATCGATAAGGCTCACATCATTGGATGGAGCGATGGTGGAATCACCGGACTGGATATGGCGATGCGGTATCCGGACCGGGTAGGCAAGGTTGTCGCATTCGGTGCGAACGTGGATACGAAGGGTACGTATAGCGATGCCGACAAGAAGCCTGCGTTCGCGCAGTTTCTGCAACGTGCTTCCGGTGAATATGAACAGCTGTCCCCTACCCCGAAGGGCTTTGAGCACCTGAATGCGGAGCTCGGGCGCATGTACGCCACGCAGCCCGATTGGACGCCTGCGCAACTCAAAACTATTCAGGCTCCGGTCTTAGTAGTGGATGGCGAACATGACGAAGTCATAAAGCCTGAGCATACCCGCTATATCGCAGCGTCTATCCCCACCGCCTCGGTCGTGTTCATTCCGAACACCAGCCACTTCGCCTTCATACAGGCGCCGGAAGACTTCAACAAAATTGTGCTCGATTTCCTTGACGCTCCGACCAGGTTGGCGGGCGTTCGTAAGGAAAAATCCCGCAATTGAACTCTGCACGAACACCGCGCATTGTCCAAACGATGGGGTAAACAATGCCTTTATCAGCTGCACGTTGCGATCGAGTCGACCAGTCGATGCTGAGCATAAGTCATATACCCGTTTTTCACTGGAATAGCTCACAAGCTAGGAATAACGTCTAACCATCGCGACGATTCGACGCGGTAAAGCTGGATGGCCTTACCGCGTCGAGGTGACTTCACTCAAACTTCAACGGACTCCATAAATGCCTAACTACCCAAAAATTCTCGCGTTCGCAGGAAGTGCAAGAGAGGGCTCCCTGAACCAAAAACTATTGAGCTTCTCTATTGGGAAAGTACGCCAACACGGCGCCGATGTAACGGTCGTCGATTTGAGAGCGCTCGAACTGCCAATCTTCGATGAGGATTTGGAGGCGCATCGTGTACCCCAAGGTGCGATAGAACTGCGCGAGTTGCTTCGCTCCCATCAAGGCGTATTGATTGCAACGCCAGAATATAACGGGTCAGTGCCGCCGCTGCTCAAGAATGCAATCGACTGGAGCTCGCGCCAGGTCGATGGAGCACTGGGGTCGGAACCTTGGACAGGAAAAATCGGAGCAGTCATGAGTGCTTCTCAGGGGCCATTCGGAGGTGTGCGAGGGATCAGCCACCTGCGCGACATCTTGACAAAGCTGGGCGTGATGCTGACGCCTAATGAAGTGACACTTCCCTTTGCGCAGAGAGCTTTCGCTGGCGAGCTCCCTCACGATGAGTTCACGCGCCAGTTGATCAGCACTCAAGCCCATCAGTTGGTTTCTGTTCTGAACAAACTTCTACAGGGCAGCCCTGCCGAGAAGAGATAGCCTTCCATAGAGGAAGGGTCGCTAGCCCGCTCGGTCAGTATTGATCGTCGGGCGTTGCTGCTATCCAGCGATACAGCTTATATCTTAATGCTGAAGCCGCCCGTTTGGTGGGCTGCAGCAACTTGTCCACTGATAGATGAAGCTGAGCGGCTCAAGGATCTTTGGTTCTTAGCGAAATCGTCCAAGTTCAACAGGGCATGGACCGTTTTTATGTAGTCTGGAACCACATGAAAACCATATTGATTGTTACCGACACTCGCTTTATTAAGGTTATCTATTCGTGCAGCGAAATAATCGAGAGCATTGAATTTTCCGTCGGGTACCGTTTGATTACCCACAGAGTTCAAATTCGTGCCTGCCGAAATCATCAGGTTCGCGGTGGTTTTATCGATCAACCCTAATGCGTATAGGTTTTTACTCACTAGCCCTAGCTCGTTTGGTGTGATGGCAGTTACATCAAACGATGCGAAACTTGGGCCTAACCCTGCTTTTTTCAAAGCTTCGGTATCAAGTACTCCTTCTTTTTTTCCAATTTGCTGAAGAACTTGATTAGTCAGATATGAACTAGAACCTTTTGCCGAAACAGGAGTTGCGCGTATTGAAACGCTCGACAGAGATGTACCAACGATAGAGGCCATATGAAATCCATTTATTCATTTCTAATCTTACATAACAGTATGTCAGAAAGGTTCCATCGCACATACGGCCAATCAAGCCGAGTGGCGTTAAAACAGATTTAGCCACTGAGTTCGACGTTGCCTGCGCACGTCGATTTGAATTGTTCCTGGCTTCCTAAACACCCTCCAAGTTTAGAAAATAGCGTTTCTCATACTCGACTGGCGATAGCATTGCAGTTTCCTCACTTTTTAGCCTTAAAGAAACGTTGCCAACCTGATCTATTTGATTGACTGCCTCGGCGCGGACGAATCATCAGGGACGATGTAACAAGAATACTCAAAGGTTCTCCCGCCGAATCAACGGTCTGACACTGAAGTCACACTAAAGAATTATGGAGTGTCTCCGAGCGGTCATTGACGTGGATGGGTAGCCTTGATCGAGCATGAGACTTGCGGCCTCGCGTTTGAATTCAGCGGAAAAGGAAGGACGTTGCTTGGTCATCCGGCACCTCTATCTGACGAGCATTCTCGCCTGAATGGGTGTCCGCTCCCATCAGACCACTACGCTGGGTTGCGGAAGAGTTCTTGCATGGCTGTCAGTGAAGCGTTGTGTAGCTCTTCACTCATCGCGGCACGGAACTGGAGAAAGCGATTGGGAAACGTAACGACTGATCAGGATATCGAAGCGTCACCGGCGTTCTGGCGATCTCAAGAGATGCTTTTGCTCCAACAGGTCACCGGCTTGATGGGCAAAGACCTCACTTCAGATACGGTGCTCAACGAGATGCTGCATCTGCTGTCCGAACTGTTGGGCTTGAATCGTGGGCGTATCGTGCTGTTCGATGAGGCGTCAGAGCACGCCCGCATCCGCTACGCCTACGGGCTGACTCGAGAGGAAATCAAACGCGGCGTGTACGCGCCTGATGAGGGCATTACAGGCCGGGTGCTGGCCCGTGGGCAATTGATCATTGTTCAGGACATCGACAAGGAGCCATCCTTTCTGGGGCGCGTGGTCGAACGGGCCAAGCTGCCACCGGGCCCCGTGTCGTATATCGCCTTGCCGATCATGATCGGGCAGAAAGTCATCGGGGTGCTCGCTACGCACCGAATCCGCATGCGGGTGCGGCCGTTGACTGACGACATCAGCATCCTGCGGATTCTGGCGACCATGGTCGGCCAGATCCTGCACCTGCGCGCCTACATCAGAGAGAAGACCGAGGCGCTGGAAATTCGCAATCAGCAGCTGGTGCGAGCGCTGGAAACCCGCACCAATCGCTATGGCATCGTCGGCAGCTCGCCGCAATTGCTCCAGGCCATTTCGGAGTTGGAAAGGGTCTCCAATTCCACCGCCAGTGTGCTGCTACTGGGCGAGTCAGGCACCGGCAAGGAGCTGTTTGCACGGGCACTGCACCTGGCCAGTCCCAGGCAAGACAAACCGTTCATCAAGATCAACTGCGCCGCGATTCCCGACACGCTGTTTGAGTCTGAATTGTTCGGCTATGAACGTGGCGCATTCACGGGCGCTAACACAGCCCGCGAAGGTTGGTTCGAGCAGGCCGATGGCGGAACGATCTTCCTTGATGAAATCGGTGAGCTGCCACTGTCAATGCAGACCAAGCTGCTGCGCACGTTGCAGGAGGGCACCATTACCCGGCTGGGTGGCAAGCGCGAGATCAAGGTGGATGTCAGGCTGGTGGCGGCTACCAACCGTGATCTGGCCGGGGAGGTCAGCCAAGGCGTGTTCCGCCAGGATCTGTATTACCGACTCAACGTAATTCCGATTCACCTGCCGACCCTGGCCAGTCGCCGTGAGGACATTCCCGCACTGGCGTTGCAGTTTCTCAACCGGATCAATCAGGCCAATCAGCGTAACGTCAGCTTTGATGCGAGTGCGATTGAGCGTCTGCAAGGGCACAGTTGGCCTGGCAACATCCGGGAAATGTCCAACTTGATCGAGCGGCTGGTGCTGCTGGCCGAAAAGCCGGTATTGAGTGCGCGGGACATCGAGCATTTTCTTCCGGCACGCGGGGCGAAAAACTCACCCGTTGCTGCTGTGCGGAGTGCCTCCGCGACCGAGTTCAATCACGAGCTTGTGCGTCCCTACGTGGCGGTCAGCTCTCATTCCGCGGATGAGCTGGTACACGCTGTCGAGCGCTGCGGGGGCAACAAGTCGCGTGCTGCGCAGATGCTAGGAATGACGGCTAGGCAATTCAACTACCGCTGGAAAAAGCTGCAAACCTAGCAGGCGGGTGAGGCTTACAAATTGTCGACATTGTTTACATTGTCGACAATTTGAAGGTCGTTCAGGCGAGGCGCTTGTAAGGGGTGAAACTTGGTAAAAGTCCAGCCTTCGATTTCAACCTATTGATTTCTATAGCGAATAAAAATTTCCTATCCGGCTCATAGAATCTGGCACAGCCGTTGCGATAGCCCATTGGCGAACGGGCGCTGCACATGCAGCCAGCCCATTGCTCAGCCCAATGGAGAACAAACATGTCCGCTACAACTGCTCAAGTCGCCACTACTTACCTGAAGCCAATCGACCAGGCCGGCCTGGAGGCGTTCGCCGAGAAGGGCCGCAACAACCCACATACCCGTGGGACGAACAAGGTCCATACCGTAGGTCAAGGCGTGTTCCGTACCCTGAGCTACGTGGGCGATCACACGCCGGTGGTGGTTGACGAGCCGCTGCACCTGTTCGGTGAAAACACCGCGCCGGCGCCCGGCGAAGTCATTCTGTCAGGCCTGGGCGGCTGCATCGCCGTGGGCGTCACCGCCGTGGCCACCTGGATGAACGTCAAGCTCAGCAAGCTGGAAGTCTTTCTCGAAGGCGATATCGGTAACCCATCTGCCTGGGGCGCGGGTGGTGCCGAGAAACAGCCGCTGGAAATGGGCTTTCAGGACATCCGCGTCAAGGTGCTGGTGGAAGGCGATGCCTCCCGTGAAACCCTGGACGAAATCGTTCGTCTGGCCAACTACGCCTCACCAATGGCCAACACCCTGCGCAACCCGATCCCGTTCAGCATCAGCCTGGCCGATTGAACCGGCAGCGCTGAACCCAGCGCGCCGCTTACGCAAACACTGACGGGAGGGATTGCCATGAATAACATCGCACGTGCACTCGAACCGGCGGAACGCACCGCAGACTGGGGTGATGACTCCCAGGTGCTCGCAGAGGTCCGCCGCATTGCCATGGGGCCTTTGGCCGAATCGGTTCAGCGGATCGATGAAGGGCATTATCCGCTGGACATCATGGCTTCCCTCGCGCAGGCCGGTGCCTTTGCCGCGCACCTGACGCCGCAGGGCCAGCGTTTCGATGTGGCAGTGGGCAGCATGCATGAAGCCAGTCGCAGTTGTGGTTCCACCGGCTTTTTGATGTGGTGCCACGACGTCTGCGGCCTATACATGGACCAGTCCGACAACACCGCATTGCTGTCGCGATTGGCGCTGCACACCCAAGGCCAGACGTTCGGCGGTACGGCCTTGTCCAACCCGATGAAGGCGCTGGCCGGTATCGAAACACTGATCCTGCGCGCGCGCACGGTGCCCGGTGGCTATCGGGTCAATGGCGCGTTGCCATGGGTCAGCCACATCAACCGGGGTCAGTATTGCGGCGCTATCGCCGGCGTGGAACGTAACGACGGCTCCATCTCCCACGAAATCATGTTCATGCTCGATCTCGATGAACGTGTCGAACTTAAGACTTGCCCGGAATTTTCCGGCATGGAAGGCACCAGTACCTGGGGTGTGCGTCTGGTCGATTATTTTGTCCCACAGGATGCCCTGATCGCCGATCCGGCACGGCCATTTGTTCAGCGCATTCGCGGTGCCTTCATTCTGTTGCAGTCGGGGATGGCCAGCGGTGTTGCCCAGGGCAGTATCGATTCGATCCGTGAGGTCGAGCCGACGCTGGGCCATGTCAACCAGTTCCTGCACAACGGCGCCGACGAGTTGCAATTTGAACTCGATGATCTCAATTCGCGGGTGCTCAGGCTGTGCCGTACCCCGTATGAAACCAGCAAGGATTTCCTGCTGGATGTCCTCGACGCCCGGGTTCAGGGTGCCGAGCTTGCCCTCAAGGCGTCGCAGTCGGCCTTGCTGCATCAAGGCGCGCGGGGCTATCGCATGAGTGCTGCGCCACAGCGGCGCATCCGTGAGGCGCACTTCGTCGCCATCGTGACCCCGGCGATCAAGCACCTGCGCTGGGAAATGGCCCGCCTGATGAAAGAGGAGATGCCGGCATGAGCGCCCTGACCAAACCCTGGCTGCAATTCATCTGCCGCGCCTGCGGCGTAATCTACGACGAAGCACTGGGCGACCCGGACAGCGGTCTGCCGCCGGGGACGCGCTTCGAAGACATTCCGGACGACTGGGAATGCCCTTTGTGTGGCGTGACCAAAAGCGACTTTGAGCTGTTCGTCAAACGTGAAGTGGCAGCGGTCAGCCAGATACCAATGTTTCAGCAGGGCACCGGTATTGTCGTGGTCGGTGCCGGTCTGGCCGGCTGGGCGGCTGTCGAGGCCATTCGCGAACTGGACCGTAGCGTGCCGATCACTCTGGTCAGCGCCTGTAACGGCAACCGCTATCACAAGCCCGAATTGTCGTTGGCGGTGAGCCGCGGTCAGACCGCGCAATCGCTGATTCGCGAAACCGCGCAGGATGCTGCGCAGCGTTTGGGGGTACGGCTGTACTGCGAAACCTCCGTGGTAGGGCTGACGCCAGCACTGCATCAACTGCGAACTACCCGCGGCACCCTGAACTATACCAAGCTGGTGCTGGCACAAGGCGCACGCCCGGCGCTGCCCGCGGCCTTGCCGCCGACCTTGTGCTGGCGCGTCAACAACCTGAACGAATGGTCCGGCTTGCAGGAGCGTCTGAGCGAAAGCGCGCAGCGCATTGCAATCATTGGCGCGGGCATGGTGGGTTGCGAGCTGGCCGAAGACTTCGCCCGGGCAGGGCACAGCGTCACGCTGATCGATCGTAATCCGTTGCCGTTGGCAGGGCTGCTGCCCGATCTGGCGGCCGAATTGCTGCTAAGCAATCAATCCCGACAGGGTATCGAGTTCATCGGCTCGGTACAGGTCGCGCAGATCAGCGGTTTGGCAGATGGCAGCAAAACCGTTAGCACCGAATGCGATCGCCATTTCGAGTTCGACCAAGTGGTGGCCGCCACCGGCCTGATGACTGAGAGCCGTTTGGCGCGCAACGCTGGCCTGGCGTTCGATCGGGGCATTCAAGTTGATCCCCAGACGTTGGTCACCAGTGACGCCGATATCTACGCACTAGGTGATTGCATCAGCCTGGCCGGCATGCCATGCCGTTTCGTAGAACCAATTGCCTTGCAGGCTCAGGTCGTCGCCCACGGCTTGCTGGGCCGTGAACACGCGGGTTACGCCCACGTGCAACCGGTGATCCGCCTGAAAACCCGATCGTTGCCCATCGTGCTCCGCGGCCTGCCATCAATGGCCGGCACCTGGCGGATCGTCGAACAGGGCGAAGGGCACCTGCGCATGGAACAGGATCTGGACGGCCACATGGCGTCCAGCTTGCAAGTTGGCCAGGCAGCCGCCTGAACATCATTTACCAGAAGGACTGCGGGCATGAGCGACGAGAACTTTTACCGACCGTACAGCGATGACGCGCCTTTGTCAGGTTGCAGCTGCGGCCAGCATGCCAGCCAGTCAGTCCACGACAGCGAGGCGGAGCGCGCACGAATGGCTCGAGGGCAAAATCCCGAAAGCCTGTCCCGTGATTTTGTCGAGGCAGCGGCGATCCGTGCTCTGTTTCCCCATGACGCCACTCGCCGGCGCTTCCTCAAGGCGGTGGGGGTAGGCGCAGCCATGGCGGCGATCAACAGCCTGTTACCGATTCAAGCCATGCAAGCGATGGCCGAAGACAAGAACGGTGCGTTGGAGAAGAAAAACCTCAAGATTGGCTTCATTCCCATCAACTGCGCTACGCCGCTGATCATGGCCGACCCGCTGGGCCTGTATAAAGCTCAGGGGCTGAACGTGACCTTGCAGAAGACCGCCGGCTGGGCGCTGGTGCGCGACAACATGCTCAACGGTGAGCTGGACGCCTCGCACTTTCTTGCGCCCATGCCGCTGACCATCTCGCTAGGCCTGGGCTCCAACGCTCAACCCATGCGTGTCGCCAGCATTCAGAACACCAACGGCCAAGCCATCACTCTGGCGCTCAAGCACAAGGACAATCGCGACCCTCGCAACTGGAAGGGCTTCAAGTTCGCCATTCCATTCGAGTTCTCGATGCACAACTTCCTGCTGCGCTACTACTTGGCCGAGCACGGTCTGGACCCCGACCGCGATGTGCAACTGCGGGTCACGCCGCCCGCCGAGATGATCGCCAACCTGCGCGCCGGTAACATCGACGGTTTTCTTGGCCCAGACCCGTTCAACCAGCGTGCGGTGTATGACGAAATCGGTTTTATCCATGTCCTCTCCAAGGACATCTGGGACGGCCATCCCTGCTGTTCGTTCGGCACTTCTCAGAAATTCATCGAAGAGAATCCCAACACATTCGCGGCGCTGTACCGGGCGATTCTCAACGCCGCTGCGTTGGCCCGTGATCCGGCCAACCGGAAGATGATTGCGCAGACCATCTCCACACCGAACTACCTCAACCAACCAGAAATCGTCATTCGCCAAGGGCTGACCGGCCGTTTCGCCGATGGCCTGGGTGTGGTGCAGGACCACCCAGAACGCTCGGACTTCGATCCGATGCCTTGGTATTCCATGGCGACCTGGATGCTCACTCAGCTCAAGCGCTGGGGCTACATCAAGGGTGATGTGGATTTCAACGGCATCGCCGAACAGGTGTTTTTGATGACCGATGCCCGCAAACAAATGCGTGAATTGGCGATGAGTGAAGCCAGCGTCGAACCGCTGTCTGGCTACAAGGCGTTTTCGGTCATGGGCCGGCCATTCGATCCGACCCAACCCAAGGCCTATCTGGATGGCTTTGCCATCAAGCGCACGTAAGAGGAGCAGGGGATGAACACACTGAGATTCAGGGCGGCGCTACTGTCGCTGGCCATGCTCGCGGCGTTGCTGCTGGTATGGCAGCTGGCGACTTTGCCGACAGCAAAAACCGCGAAGGCGGCGATGGATGAAGAGTACGCCATGCTGATGGGCAAAAGCCTCAGCAGCGAGCAACGCAAGGCCAATGGTTTTCCGACGCCCGCCGAGTTCTCGGCCCTGGCGCTCAAACAACTGAGCGACCCGTTCTATGACCGTGGCCCCAATGAGAAAGGCATCGGCATTCAACTGGCGCATTCGCTGGGGCGGGTCGCCATCGGTTACCTGATCGCCTTGCTGGTGGCGATTCCGCTGGGCTTTGCCATCGGCATGTCGCCGCTGCTGTACCGCGCCCTCGATCCGTTCATTCAGGTGCTCAAGCCGATCTCGCCGCTGGCCTGGATGCCGATCGCGCTCTACACGATCAAGGATTCGTCGGTGTCGGCCATTTTCGTGATCTTCATCTGTTCGGTATGGCCGATGCTGATCAACACCGCTTTCGGCGTTGCCGCGGTGCGCAAGGACTGGCTCAACGTCGCCCGCACTCTGGAGGTCAGCCCGTTGCGCAAGGCGTTCATGGTGGTGTTGCCGGCCGCGGCGCCGACGATCATCACCGGCATGCGCATTTCCATGGGCATCGCCTGGCTGGTCATCGTCGCCGCCGAGATGCTGATTGGCGGCACCGGCATCGGCTACTTCGTCTGGAACGAATGGAACAACCTGTCGCTGTCCAACGTGATCTTCGCCGTGCTCATGATCGGCGTGATGGGCATGTTGCTGGATCTGCTCTTCGCCACCCTGCAAAAAAAGGTGACTTATGCTGAATGAAAACGCCAGCCGCACGCCCGCGTTCATCAAGGTCGAAGGGCTGACCAAGCGCTACGGTGCCGCTTCTGCGCCGGTTTTCGAAGAGATCAGTTTTTCCATCCAGCGCGGCGAGTTCGTGTGCGTGATCGGCCACTCCGGTTGCGGCAAAAGCACCATCCTCAACATTCTCGCCGGGCTGGACGAGGCCAGCAGCGGGACGGTGGTGATGGGCGGCCGTGAGGTGTCCGGCCCGAGCCTGGATCGCGGTGTGGTGTTTCAGAACCACGCGCTGCTGCCGTGGATGACGGTGGATCAAAACATTGCCTTCGCCGTGCGCTCGCGCCACCCGGAGTGGTCGAAGGCGCAGGTGGCGGAACACGGTACGCGCTTTCTAGAGATGGTCGGCCTGAAAGGGGCCGGGCAGAAGAAGCCCAGCCAATTGTCTGGCGGCATGAAGCAGCGTGTCGGCATTGCCCGCGCGTTTTCGGTGGAGCCGCAGATGCTGTTGCTCGACGAGCCGTTCGGCGCACTGGATGCCCTGACCCGTGGGGTGATTCAGGACGAGCTGCTGAGCATTTGCGCCGCCACCCAGCAGACTGTGTACATGATCACCCACGATGTCGACGAGGCGATTTTGCTGGCCGACAAGATCATGTTGATGAGCAACGGCCCCCATGCGCGCATCGCCGAAATCGTCATCAACACGCTGCCTCGCGACCGCTCGCGGGAAACCATTCACCATGACCCGCAGTTCTACCGTATCCGCAACCACTTGGTGGACTTTCTGGTGCGCCGCTCCAAAACCATTCAGGAGCAGAACGCGCAAGCCGCCACGCCCGCCGAGCCGCTGATCGTCTATCCCGGCCTCACCGATGACGGTCCACCTTCGGGGCCCGATGGCCCGTCCAGTTCCAAGCTGCGCATCGTCGCCTGAACCCTGTTTGACAATCCCCTGCATGACTGATGAGAGAGGTTTCCATGATTTCCAATCGCGACCAAGTGACCCAGATGATTCTCGCCGCCAAAGTCAGCAAAGGCTTGAAATGGCGTGACGTGGCGGAGCGTATCGGCCTGTCCAAGGAGTGGACCACCGCCGGCTGCCTGGGCCAGATGACCTTCGACAAATCTCAAGCCGAGACCCTGGGCAAGCTGTTCGAGCTATCGGATGAGGCCGTGGCCTGGCTGCAAGTGACACCGTACAAGGGCTCGCTGCCGACGTCGGTGCCAACTGACCCCCTGATCTATCGCTGGTACGAACTGGTGAACGTCTACGGCACCACCATCAAGGAGCTGATCCATGAAGAATTCGGCGACGGCATCATGAGCGCGATCGATTTCTCCATGGACATTCAGCGCCAGCCGGACCCCAAGGGCGACCGGGTCAATGTCGTGCTGTCCGGCAAGTTCCTGCCCTACAAAAGCTACTGATCCCGACGCGCACCGGCCGCACGTGTGTGCGGCCGTTCCACCATGGCAACAGGAGGGCGGCATGCTCATCGACGACAATATTCTGGTCGAGGCTTTTCTGGATGATGCCAGCTCTACTTTCAGTTACCTGGTGGTAGACCGCTTGACCCTGAGCGGCGCGATCATTGATAGCGTGCTGAACTTCGATTCCAAATCAGGCCGTACCCATACGCAGTCGGCTAACGCTCTGGTTTCGCGCGTGCAGCAACTGGGTGTGCGGGTGAGGTGGATTCTGGAAACCCATGTGCATGCCGACCACCTGTCCGCCGCCCCTTATCTGAAGGACAGGCTAGGGGGCCAAATCGCGATAGGCAGCCATATCACCGATGTTCAGCGGGCATTTGGCGCGCTGTTCAATGAGGGCGATCAGTTCAAGCGTGACGGCAGCCAGTTCGATGCCTTGTTCGAGGATGGCGACCATTTTCTCATCGGCAGCCTCAACGCGCAGGCGTTGCACACGCCCGGCCACACGCCGGCCTGCATGACCTATGTGATCAGCGCGGGCGACCACACGCTGGCGTTCGTCGGCGATACCCTGTTCATGCCGGATTACGGCACCGCCCGCTGCGATTTCCCCGGCGGTGACGCCAGAACGCTGTATCGCTCCATCAAAAAAATCCTGGCGTTACCCACCGACACGCTGATTTACATGTGCCACGACTACCGCCCGAACGGCCGACCGATCGAATACCTGACGACAGTCGACGCCCAACGCAAGCACAACATCCATGTGCATGACGGCCTTGGTGAAGATGACTTCGTGGCCATGCGTGAAGCCCGCGATGCCACCCTCGCCATGCCCGCGCTGATCCTGCCGTCGGTGCAGGTGAACATGCGCAGCGGACACTTGCCGGAAGCCGAGGCCAATGGCGTGCGGTATCTGAAAATTCCGATTAATGCCCTGTGAGTTCAATCATGTTCGACCATGCGATGCTGAGCGTGCTGTTGGGCGGTGGTATCGGTGCGATCCTCGCCCTGACCGGCGCCGGAGGAGGGATTCTCGCCGTGCCGGTTCTAGTGTTCGGTCTGGGCTTGTCACTGCCCCAGGCGGCACCGGTTGGATTGCTGGCCGTAGGACTCTCGGCAGGCGTGGGCGCGGTACTCGGTCTGCGGCAAGGGATCGTTCGCTATCGTGCCGCAGGCCTGGTCTCGATGATTGGAATCGTCGTGGCTCCGCTAGGGCTCTACATCGCTCATCGCGTGCCTAATCTACCGCTGGCGCTGATGTTTTCGATGGTCCTGATTTATGCGTGCCTGCGGATGCTGCACAACGCCAATCGGGACCTGCGGCATGGAGCACCACCACCTCGCCTGGACTCCATGCCCTGCATGCTCAATCCAGTCTGCGGGCGCTTGCGCTGGACACTGCCCTGCGCACGCGCGCTGGCACTGACCGGAATGCTTTCAGGAGTGTTGTCCGGACTCCTTGGGGTGGGCGGTGGCTTTGTCGTCGTTCCGGCGCTGGCCCGTTGCACCAACCTGGAGATGAAGAGCATCACTGCGACCTCGTTGGCTGCCATTGCCATTGTGTCGATGGGAAGCGTGACCACTGCAGCTGTGACGGGATCGCTGTATTGGCCAGCGGCGCTGCCCTTCGCAGTGGGGGCTGTGCTCGGGTTGCTGGCTGGCCGTTTGTTCGCGGGGCAGTTGGCCGGACCTCGCTTGCAGCAGGCATTTTCGGTGACGGGGATCGCTGCGGCCATCATGCTCGCTGGGCATGCTCTGCTGCCTTAGTACTGACGACAGCTTTTTGGAGGCTTTAGCTTTCCTTCACGCGCCAGCGCGGATAGCGTCGACATCTCGCTGGCTATTTCCAATACACCTTTTTGGTCAACGTCTTGTACCACCGGTACCACCAACCCGTTAGGCGTGTCCGCTGCGAACCCGATAGAAATGATTCTTAAGCAGAATTTGCTGACCTTCGGTCAGTGATGCATTGAAGTACGGGAAGCGTTTAATGCCACCGTACAGGCCTTGGCAATAAACGCCAGCAGCGTGATCTTGATGCCTCTGCTTGCGGGATCGTGGTTGAGCATCTGGCGCAGCTCTTCCAGCTTCGTCACGCCCACGTCATCGTGATTGGCGACATAGGGAACGCATACTCAGTTGCGATGTAATTGGCACCTGAGATTTTATGAGGACCGGATGTAAAAGCGAAGATCCTGACCGTTGCATCCGAGGTATCGCTTTGTCGAGCGACGGCGAGACGCTGTATCTCTGCCCGATCTCCAGTCGTCAACTTCACTCGATACCAACTGGCTGACGGGCTACAGAACCTATAAGATAGAAAACCGAACGGTTCTTTAAGCTTTGCAGTGGAGATATTTGCCATGGGGAGACCCCGAAAATTCAATCGAGAATCTGTGCTCGAAAAAGCGCTCCCGGTGTTTTGGAAGCACGGATTTGCTGGAACGTCTCTCCAGCATCTGGAGCAGGCCACGGGGGTCAACAAATCAGGTCTGTACTCAGAGTTTCAAGACAAGGAAGACCTGTTTTTCAATGCTCTGGCTTACTACTACCAGCACAGAGGGGCACTTGAAATACTGAGCGCGCAGCCGTTGGGGTGGACCAATATCGAGCGTTTTCTGCGGCTTGGAGAACGGCAGGAGAATGGCTGCACAGGGTGCTTCTCAGTGAACGCATTACGTGAAATCTCGACCCTGTCCGACGGCATACGCCAACTCTTGAACGACAGCCATCGTCGTTTGATGCCTGAGGTCGTGGCAAACGTACATGCCGAGAACACCAAATTGCCAGCCGAGGTGGTCGCTGACCTGGTCATGGTGTTCTTTTCAGGCGTATGTGTGGAAAGCAGCTTGCGAGTCAAGGATTCTGACGATCCTGTCGGCCACTTCATGCAGGCGTTAAAGCTGCTTTAATTTTTTCAAACCGATCGTTTTTTTATCTTGCCGATGACCTCCTGCTGATCTATATTGAACCAGTCGGTTCTAAATCAATTCGGAACCTTAAGTAGACCGGGTCTGCTCACGGGCTCCCGGTTTTTCAATACTCCGGTCCATTTCTGCCCCCGCTGAGTGCTCGATGCTCGGCGTTAGGGAAGCCTTGCCTCGATAAAGGCAATCTGTAGGAGAATTACCATGGCGTTGAAAATTCATCCCATCAATCTCGGCAACATGCAGCTCGACTCCAGTGGCTTGGTTCTGTTTCGCAATCCAGGCGAAACAGTGACGATTCCTGTACTTGGGTTTCTCATAACCGGCGGTGAAGAACCCATTCTGGTCGACACCGGGTCGCGAAGCATCGAGCAGTACGCCGCTTTCGGCTTGCCGTACGAAGTGACTCAAGAGATGACACTCGAGTATCACCTTGCGCAACACGGCATGCGCATGAAGGACATTCGTCACATCCTGCATACCCATGCCCATATTGATCACGTCGGAATGACGGATCTGTTCCCTATGGCAACTACGGTCGGTATCTCCCGCCGAGAGCTGGAGTTTGCGGCTTCCGGGATCATGGGCCCGTTGATGTACACCGCAGCGGACACTAAACATCTGATCGATCGTCTGCATACGCGAGGCGCTATTCGACTGTTCGACGTCGACGGGACTTTCGAAGAGGAGGTTATTCCGGGCGTCGCTGTTCGTCTTTCGGGTGGCCACACACCAGGCTCGCTGTCGATTCTCGTCGAGACAGATGAAGGGATGGCCAATATCTGCGGTGACATCGCTTACAACCTTCAAGATCAGTTGATCGATCCCATCCTTGATCAGGCGGCGCACGAGCCAACCATTACCGCCAACCGTGCAATGTCGACGCTTGAGGAAAAGAAAGCGCTCAAGCGCGCCCTTGCGGACAGCAAGTTCTTGCTGCCTAGCCATGACGTCCCTGCGCTTATCCGTAATGGAAAAGTAGTGGGGGTGATGAACGATGCCATCTCCAATCCCAAGGCCGATGTAACTCACGTTGCCAATTACACCCCCATTGAGGGTAAGTAAGGCATGACGGCAGTCGTTCCTGCATCCGCTCGCCATTGGCGAGCGGTACGTTTCGCGTTGGGCATGGCGATTTTTGTTTTCGGCGCATGCCTGTTGATCAGCGGACTTTGATGAGTTGAATTCGGCATGACTGAGATTTCGCTTTCCAGCGCATCTGGCGGTGCAGAGCCGCATCAGAGGCTGTCCCCCCAAGTACGGTTTTGGCTACTGGCGTCGATCACGCTTTCATTTCTCGCAGGTTCCAGCGTGCCGACACCGATCTATCCGATTTATCAAAGCACTTGGCATTTTTCAGCGGTCATCATCACGATCATTTTCAGTGTCTATGCGCTCTCGGTTCTAGCGGCGTTGCTAGTATTCGGCAGAGTGTCGGATTACATCGGTCGCCGACCTGTCTTGCTTGTGACGACGGTCATGCAAGTTGTGGCCATGTATTGGTTAGGAACCGCCTCGGGGCTGTGGGACTTGATCGCCGGACGGGTGCTTCAGGGACTTTCCACAGGCGCCGCCGTGTCAGCTGTCGGCGCCGGGCTGATTCAGCTTCACGCACAGCGTGGCGCCATCGCAAATGCAATCGCGCCTGTGAGCGGCAGCGCTATTGGCGCGCTTTTGGGAAGTCTGATGGTGCAATTCATTCCTTTCCCCACCCATACGGTATTTGCCTTCCTTGCCGTGGTACTGACGATTCAGTTCATTGGGCTGGTGTTACTGAGAGACACTCAACCCGTCCGACCCGGAGCGTTGCGTTCGCTGATTCCTCAATTCGGCGTGCCTCCTCAAGTACGCTCTGCAATGCTGATTGCGGCATCAGTCTTTATTGCCGGGTGGGCAGTCGCCGGCTTCTACGCCTCACTGGGGCCTGCGCTGATCAAGCATGTTTTTGAAGTCTCTTCGTCCTCGATAGGCGGCTTGGCACTGGCGACGTTTTCAGGCAGCGGGGTGGCAGCGATTCTTGTATTGCGCTCGCGTTCTGCGCGCACGTTTGCCTGGGTTGGAAGCCTGGCACTCATGCTCGGGATGATGACTGTACTCGTCTCATTGCAATTGAAATCGTTCGTGTTTTTCTTCTACGGCATTGGTATGGCTGGGATTGGGTTCGGAGCGGGGTTTCAAGGCGGTATCCGTATGGTCGTTGCTGCCGCACGCCCTGCTGAACTGGCGGGTGTGCTGTCTGTTTCGTTCCTGTGCTGCTACCTGGGCATGGGCGTTCCCGCGATTGCAGCGGGATATGAGGTGGCTAAAGGTGCCGACATCATGTTTACCGCGCAGATGTTCGGTGCGGTAATCGTAGTGCTGGCCGCTTTAGCAACGTTTGGACTTATCTGGACACGAACCGTTAAAGATTGAGTGATGCAGTGGTCAACTCATTCCGGACACAGTTTTGAGTTTCTTCAGCTTTCGCCGGAGCCAGCCCATCGTTGAATTGATGCAGGCGGATCCAGTTGTAATAGGTCATCAAATTCTGGCTGATGTCCCGCTGTGCTTGCTGCCCGATCAGGTAGCCTGTGGCCGGTTTCCACTCCGATTTCAAGCTGCGGAAGACTCGTTCCATTCGCGCATTGACGCTCCTATGTCAACCAGCGCCTCGACTCGCTCAAGTCGGCCAGAATCAGTGGATACACGCCTCGGATGATGTAGCGCTTCAGACCTCTTTGTATTTTCTTTGCACGATAGCCTCTCGGCCGCTCCGCTGCGGCCTTTTTGTATGCCTGCGACCCTGGCTGTTCGGTGACTAACGCCAGCTCACGCATCAGGCTGCGCACCTTGAACCGCGTTCGCTCACCTTCTTTCATCATTGCCTTGATGCTTCTGCGTCCCCTCCCGGCCAACCCCTGTATTTACTGAATCCCATGCGTCAATTTTTTACTTCGTAGGATCATATCCCCCGCCTGTGACAGGCTTATTCCACTGTCACCGACTTCGCAAGGTTCCGCGGCTGGTCGACATCCGTCCCTTTGAGCACAGCAACGTAATACGACAGCAGTTGCAGCGGGATGGTGTACAGGACTGGCGCCAGGGCGTCGACGATGTGTGGCATGGCGACGACATGGGTCCCCTCACCGTTAACAAGGCCTGCTTGCTCATCGGCGAAGACAATCAGCTCACCGCCGCGTGCGCGGACTTCCTGCAGGTTGGACTTCAGCTTTTCCAGCAGTTCGTTGTTCGGTGCGACGGTCACGACGGGCATGTCGCTGTCGACCAACGCCAACGGACCGTGTTTGAGTTCGCCTGCGGGATAGGCTTCGGCGTGGATGTACGAGATCTCTTTGAGTTTCAGCGCGCCCTCCATGGCCACGGGGAACTGCGCTCCCCGGCCAAGAAACAGGGTGTGGTTTTTCTCGGCGAACAGTTCCGCGATCTTTTCCACGGTGCTGTCCATGGCCAACGCTTCGCCAAGGCGGGTGGGCAGGCGACGCAGCTCTTCGACCAACTCGGCTTCAACACCGGGTTCGAGCGTGCCTTTGACTTGGCCCAACGACAAGGTCAGCAACATCAGAGCGACCAGTTGAGTCGTGAAGGCTTTGGTCGACGCAACCCCAATTTCCGGCCCCGCCTGGGTCAGCAGGGTCAGGTCCGATTCACGCACCAGTGAGCTGATGCCGACGTTGCAGATCGCTAGGCTGGCGAGGAATCCCAGCTCCTTGGCGTTGCGCAATGCTGCCAGCGTGTCCGCCGTTTCGCCGGATTGTGAGATCGAAACGAACAGGGTGTCGGGCTGAACCACGACCTTGCGGTAGCGGAACTCGCTGGCCACTTCGACCTGGCACGGAATACCCGCCAGGCCCTCCAGCCAGTAACGGGCAACCATACCGGCATGGTAGCTGGTGCCGCAGGCGACGATCTGAACGTTGCGCACTTGGGCGAACAGCTCTGCCGCTTGCGGGCCAAACGCTTGGGTCATGACCTGCTCGTGGCCCAGGCGGCCTTCGAGAGTGCGCTGAACGACCTTGGGCTGCTCATGGATTTCTTTGAGCATGAAGTGGCGGAACTCGCCTTTGTCCGCGGCTTCCGCACCTTCGCGGTATTGCACGACCTCGCGCTCGATCGGCAATCCGGCGGCGGTCCAGATCTGCACGCTGTCGCGGCGGATTTCAGCGATGTCGCCTTCTTCCAGGTACATGAAACGGTCAGTGACTTGGCGCAACGCCAACTGATCGGATGCCAGGAAGTTTTCGCCCAGCCCCAGGCCGACAACGAGCGGGCTACCGCTGCGGGCGGCGACCAGCCGATCCGGCTGCTTGGCGCTGATCACGGCAAGACCGTATGCACCGTGCAATTCCTTGACGGTGGCTTTCAATGCGGCGGTCAGATCAGCCGTGTCTTGGAGCTTGTGGTGAAGAAGGTGGACGATGACTTCAGTGTCAGTGTCCGAAGTGAAGAGATAGCCAAGGTCCTTGAGGCGATTACGCAGTGGTTCGTGGTTTTCGATGATGCCGTTGTGGACGACGGCCAGTTCCCCACCCGAAAAGTGTGGGTGCGCGTTGTGTTCCAGCGGCGCACCGTGGGTGGCCCAGCGGGTATGGGCAATACCTAGACGGCCCACCAGAGGCTCGCCTGCGAGCGATTGCTCCAGTTCATTGACCTTGCCGACGCGACGACGCCGCTCCAGCACCCCGGCGTTGCTGAACAGCGCCACACCGGCGCTGTCGTACCCGCGGTACTCCAGGCGCTTGAGGCCTTCCAGCAAAATAGCAGTGACATTACGTTCAGCGACAGCGCCGACAATTCCACACATGGTCTTCTCCTAGGAAACAGCGGCGCAGATCACTGTCACGCCGCGGGCCTGAATCTGGTCGCGTGCCGATTGCGGCAGGCGATCATCGGTAATGAGGGTATGGACACTGCTCCAGGGCAGCTCCAGGTTGGGAATCTTTCGGCCGACTTTGTCTGCCTCGACCATCACGATGACTTCCCGGGCAACTTCCGCCATGACGCGGCTCAGGCCCAGCAGCTCATTGAAGGTCGTGGTGCCTCGCTGCAAATCGATGCCATCGGCTCCGATGAAAAGCTGGTCGAAGTCGTAGGAGCGCAAGACCTGCTCGGCTACCTGGCCTTGAAAAGACTCTGAATGAGGGTCCCAGGTCCCGCCGGTCATCAGCAGCACAGGCTCATGTTCCAACTCACCAAGGGCATTCGCGACATGGAGGGAATTGGTCATGACCACCAAGCCCGGTTGTAGACCGAGTTCAGGAATCATCGCGGCAGTGGTGCTGCCACTGTCGATGATGATGCGTGCATGTTCGCGAATCCGCTTCACGGCTGCGCGGGCGATCGCCCGTTTATAGGGCGAAATGGGCTGGCCGGGTTCACCGATCAGTTCCTGAGGCATTGGCACCGCGCCACCGTAGCGACGCAGCAGAAGGCCGTTGCTTTCCAACGCTGCTAGGTCCTTACGGATCGTAACTTCGGAGGTTTCGAAACGTTTGGCCAAGGCCTCAACGCTGACCTCGCCCTGGTCATTGAGCAGGGCGAGGATGTTGTGACGACGCTGGGGGGTGTTGCGTTTCGACATGATTGCTTTAAGTTTCGTTTCGAAAGATAACGAAGCGAATGAAAGCGCATCGAAACGCATCCGTCAAGGTGTAAGGCACTGACATGCGGAAGCCAACGACAAATAGCTTATTCCACGATGCTCTTCCATGCCCCACAACCTGTGGATAATTTACTTCTTGATCTTCACTGGGCGTTTCCAGCCATCGATATTGCGTTGACGCGCGCGGGCCACAGCAAGCTGCTCAGCCGCGACGTTCTGAGTGATCGTCGAACCGGCTGCAGTGCTGGCCCCGTCCAAGATATCCACAGGTGCTACCAGCGAGTTATTGGAGCCGATGAACACATCCTCGCCCAAGATCGTTTTGTGTTTATTGGCGCCATCGTAGTTGCAGGTAATCGTGCCCGCCCCGATGTTGGTCCGTGCGCCGATCACAGCATCCCCCAAGTACGTCAAGTGACCCGCTTTGGCGCCCTCGCCCATTTCGGCGTTTTTCAATTCAACAAAGTTACCCACATGTGCATGTGCTCCGAGCACACTGCCAGGCCGCAAGCGCGCGAAGGGCCCCGCGTCAGCGGATTCGCCAACGATCGCGCCTTCTAGGTGGCTGCTGGCCTTGATGATCGCGCCCTTGCGCAAAGTACTGTCTTTGATCACACAGTGAGGGCCGATGGAGACGCCGTCTTCAATGACCACGCGCCCTTCAAGAATCACGTTGACGTCTATTGTGACGTCGCGGCCCACAATCACTTCCCCCCGGACGTCAAACCGGGCCGGGTCACGTAACGTTACGCCCTGAGCCATCAGCCGATGTGCTGTGCGCAACTGATAGTGCCGCTCCAACTCCGAAAGTTGCTTGCGGTCGTTTGCACCCTGCACTTCCATCGCGTCCAGCGGCTGGGCGGTTGCAACCGTCAACCCATCGTTGACGGCCATGGCAATGACGTCAGTAAGGTAATACTCGCCTTGAGCATTGTTGTTCGACAGACGCCCAAGCCACTCCGCCAGGCGCTTGCCCGGGACGGCCAAAATGCCGGTATTGCCTTCCTTGATGGCTTTCTGCGCGTGGGTCGCGTCTTTATGTTCGACGATCGCGCTGACACGGTGTTCGGCATCTCGCACGATTCGGCCGTAGCCCGTTGGATCGTCCAGATTGACCGTCAGGAGGCCCAATTGCTGATCGTTGACCAACGTCAGTAAACGCTCGAGCGTTTCTACTTCGATCAAGGGGACGTCGCCGTAAAGAATCAGCACGGTGTCTGCGCTCAGCATAGGAACTGCTTGAGCGACGGCATGGCCAGTGCCCAGCTGTTTGTCCTGAAGAACGAAATTCAGGTCATCCGCTGCCAGTTGCTCGCGGACCCGTTCGGCACCATGGCCAATCACCACTTGAATGCTTTGCGGAGAAAGTTGCCGAGCGCTGTGGATAACATGTCCGAGCATGGAATTGCCGGCGACCGGGTGCAAAACCTTTGGCAGGGCCGAACGCATACGAGTGCCCTGACCTGCAGCAAGAATGACGATATCGAGAGACATGAAGGGATTCCAAGCGGGCACAGCGTGTGCTGAGCGGTGATTCGGGAGACGCGAAAAAAGAAAAAGGGTAGCCGAGGCTACCCTTTTACTCAATTGCACATGAACGCCGTGGCCTTAGCCGCCGAACTTCTTGCGAATTTGCTGAACGGTGCGCAGCTGAGCTGCGGCCTCCGCCAGACGTGCAGCGGCAGATCCATAATCGAAATCTGCGCCTTTTTCATTCAGGGCGCGCTCAGCCGCCTTAACGGCTTCCTGAGCGGAGGCTTCGTCCAGATCGCTAGCACGTTGCACGGTATCGGCAAGCACTTTGACCATGTTCGGTTGAACCTCAAGGAAACCACCGGAGATGTAGAACACCTCGGTTTCTCCACCCTGCTTGGTCAGCGTGATCGGACCCGGATTCAAGCCGGTGATCAGCGGTGCGTGGCCCGGAGCGATACCCAGATCGCCCAGGCTACCGTGCGCAATCACCATTTCGACCAGACCGGAGAAAATTTCCCCTTCCGCGCTGACGATATCGCAATGGACTGTCATAGCCATTTGCCTGCCTCAACCTGATGAGCGCCCGTTTCCGGGCGCCATGATTACAGTTTCTTGGCTTTCTCGATCGCTTCTTCGATGCCGCCAACCATGTAGAACGCTTGTTCTGGCAGGTGGTCGTAGTCACCGTTGAGGATGCCTTTGAAGCCAGCAATGGTGTCTTTCAGGGAAACGTATTTACCCGAAGCACCGGTGAAGACTTCAGCCACGAAGAACGGCTGCGACAGGAAGCGCTGAATCTTACGAGCACGGGCAACCAGTTGCTTGTCGGTCTCGGACAATTCGTCCATACCCAGGATCGCGATGATGTCTTTCAGCTCTTTGTAACGCTGCAGCACGTACTGAACGCCACGAGCAGTTTCGTAGTGTTCGGTGCCGATCACGTTCGGGTCCAACTGACGCGACGTGGAGTCCAGAGGATCGACCGCCGGGTAGATACCCAGGGAAGCGATGTCACGGGACAGAACGACGGTGGCGTCCAAGTGGGCGAAGGTGGTCGCTGGCGACGGGTCGGTCAAGTCGTCCGCAGGCACGTAAACGGCCTGGATGGAAGTGATCGAACCTTGCTTGGTCGAAGTGATGCGCTCTTGCAGCACGCCCATCTCTTCCGCCAGAGTCGGTTGGTAACCTACTGCCGAAGGCATACGGCCCAGCAGTGCGGATACTTCAGTACCGGCCAGGGTGTAACGATAAATGTTGTCAACGAACAACAGAACGTCGTTACCTTCGTCACGGAACTTCTCGGCCATGGTCAGGCCGGTCAGAGCTACGCGCAGACGGTTTCCCGGCGGCTCGTTCATCTGGCCGTATACTAGGGCAACCTTGTCCAGAACGTTGGAATCCTTCATCTCGTGGTAGAAGTCGTTACCCTCACGAGTACGCTCACCTACACCGGCGAACACGGAATAACCGCTGTGCTCGATGGCGATGTTACGGATCAGTTCCATCATGTTTACGGTCTTGCCGACACCGGCGCCACCGAACAGACCGACTTTACCGCCTTTGGCGAACGGGCAGACCAGGTCGATAACCTTGATGCCGGTTTCCAGCAGGTCATTCCCACCCGCCTGTTCAGCGAACGAAGGCGCAGCGCGGTGAATGCCCCAACGCTCTTCGGCCTCGATCGGACCGGCTTCGTCGATCGGATTGCCCAGGACATCCATGATGCGACCCAGGGTGCCCTTGCCGACTGGCACGGAGATGGCTGCCTGGGTGTCGACGACGTCCAGACCACGTTTCAGGCCTTCGGTCGAACCCATCGCAATGGTACGAACCACGCCGTCACCCAGCTGCTGCTGGACTTCCAGAGTGGTTTCCGCGCCTTGCACTTTCAGCGCGTTGTAGATGCTCGGTACGCTGTCGCGTGGAAATTCCACGTCGATCACGGCGCCGATGATTTGAACGATACGTCCGCTACTCATTAGCTGGATCCTCTGAATATTTGAACCGTTAAACCGCGGCAGCGCCGCCGACGATTTCCGAGATCTCTTGGGTGATCGCTGCCTGACGCGCCTTGTTGTAGATCAGCTGCAAATCGCTGATCAGGTCACCGGCGTTGTCGGTGGCGTTCTTCATTGCGATCATCCGCGCCGCTTGTTCAGCAGCGTTGTTCTCGACCACCGCCTGGTAGACCTGCGACTCCACGTAACGCACCATCAAGCCGTCCAGCAGCTCTTTGGCGTCGGGTTCGTACAGGTAATCCCAGTGGTGCTTGAGTTCTTGATCCGGGGTCGCGACCAACGGAACCAGTTGCTCGACCGTGGGCTGCTGAGTCATGGTGTTGATGAACTTGTTGGATACCACGGACAGGCGGTCAATACGGCCCTCCAGGTAGGCATCCAGCATCACCTTGACGCTGCCGATCAGATCATTGATCGACGGCTCTTCGCCCAAGTGGCTGATCGCAGCGACGACGTTACCGCCGAAGTTGCGGAAAAACGCCGCACCTTTGCTGCCGATCACACACAGGTCGATCTCGACACCGTTGTCACGGTTCTTAGCCATGTCCTTGACCAAGGCCTTGAACAGGTTGGTATTCAAGCCACCGCACAGACCACGGTCACTGCTCACCACGATATAACCGGCGCGCTTCACGGCGCGATCGATCATGAACGGGTGACGGTATTCCGGGTTAGCGTTGGCAAGATGACCAATCACCTGGCGGATGCGCTCCGCGTAAGGGCGGCTAGCAGCCATGCGCATTTGAGCTTTGCGCATTTTGCTGACCGCCACTTTTTCCATGGCGCTGGTGATCTTTTGCGTGCTTTTGATGCTCGCAATCTTGCTGCGAATCTCTTTTGCGCCTGCCATGTAACACCTATCAGGTTAGCAAGCGGGAGCCTCGCGGCTCCCACTGCGGCTTACCAGGTTTGGGTGGCCTTGAACTTCTCGATACCGGCTTTCAGGCCAGAATCGATTTCGTCGTTGAAGTCACCCTTCACGTTGATCTTGGCCATCAAATCGGCGTGATCGCGGTTGAAGTAAGCAATCAGCGCTTGTTCGAAGCTACCGACCTTGGCGATTTCAACGTCAGTCAGGAACCCACGCTCAGCGGCATACAGCGACAGCGACATGTCGGCGATCGACATTGGCGCATATTGCTTCTGCTTCATCAGCTCGGTAACGCGCTGACCATGTTCAAGCTGCTTACGGGTCGCTTCGTCCAGATCAGAAGCGAACTGGGCGAATGCTGCCAGTTCACGGTACTGAGCCAGCGCGGTACGGATACCACCGGACAGCTTCTTGATGATCTTGGTCTGAGCGGCACCACCCACACGGGATACCGAAACACCGGCGTTAACTGCCGGACGGATGCCGGAGTTGAACATGGCCGATTCCAGGAAGATCTGACCGTCGGTGATGGAGATCACGTTGGTCGGAACGAACGCGGAAACGTCACCCGCCTGGGTTTCGATGATCGGCAGTGCGGTCAAGGAACCGGTCTTGCCGGTCACTGCGCCGTTGGTGAACTTCTCGACGTACTCTTCCGAAACGCGGGATGCGCGCTCCAGCAGACGGGAGTGGAGATAGAACACGTCACCTGGGTACGCTTCACGTCCTGGTGGACGACGCAGCAGCAGGGAGATCTGACGATAAGCCACAGCTTGTTTGGACAGATCGTCATAGACGATCAGCGCATCTTCACCGCGGTCACGGAAGAACTCGCCCATGGTGCAACCGGCATAAGGAGCCAGGAATTGCAGCGCAGGGGATTCGGAAGCACTGGCAGCCACGATGACGGTGTTCGCCAGAGCGCCGTTTTCTTCCAGCTTGCGCACCACGTTGGCAATGGTCGATTGCTTCTGACCCACTGCGACGTAGACGCAGAAAATGCCGCTGTCTTTCTGATTGATGATCGCGTCGATTGCCAGAGCGGTTTTACCGATCTGACGGTCTCCAATGATCAGCTCGCGCTGGCCACGGCCGACAGGGATCATGGCATCGACAGCCTTGTAGCCGGTTTGCACAGGCTGGTCTACCGACTTACGCCAAATAACGCCCGGAGCAACTTTCTCGACCGCGTCGGTCTCGGTGTTGTTCAGAGGGCCCTTGCCGTCAACCGGGTTACCGAGCGCGTCGACGACGCGACCCAGCAGTTCCTTACCAACCGGAACTTCAAGGATACGGCCGGTGCACTTGGCACTCATGCCTTCAGCCAAGGAGGTGTAAGCGCCCAGTACCACTGCACCCACGGAGTCTTGCTCCAGGTTCAGTGCCATACCGTAGACGCCGCCCGGGAACTCGATCATTTCGCCGTACATCGCATCGGCCAGACCGTGAATCCGCACGATACCGTCAGACACGCTGACAACGGTGCCTTCGTTACGGGCTTGGGAGGCCACATCGAGTTTCTCGATGCGGCCCTTGATGATTTCACTAATTTCGGAAGGATTGAGTTGCTGCATTGCTCTGCTGCCCCTTCAAACTCAAGATTTCAATGCTTCGGCTAGTTGCGCGAGTTTGCCGCGAACTGAGCCATCGATAACCAGGTCGCCGGCGCGGATGATGACACCGCCTATAAGGGCAGCATCCTCCGCAGCGTGCAGGCGCACTTCCCGGCCGAGCCGTGCACTGAGAACCTTGGCGAGTTTGTCTTGCTGTTCTTGGTTCAATGCAAAAGCACTGGTGACATCCACATCGACCGATTTTTCCTGCTCAGCCTTGTACAGCTCGAACAGGTCAGCGATCTCCGGCAGAAGCTGGAGACGGTCGTTTTCGGCAACGACGTGGATGAAATTCTGTGCCTGGGCATCGAACTTGTCGCCGCACACTTCAATAAAAGTGGCGGCCTTGTTTGCGCTCGTCAGTCGCGGGGCCTTGAGCAGGCGCTGCATCGTCTCGTCTTGAGACACTGCAGCAGCCAGGCCGAGCATGGCTGACCAATTGGCCAGTTGCTGGTGGGCCTGGGCATGCTCGAAGGCTGCCTTAGCGTAAGGTCGGGCCAACGTGGTCAGTTCTGCCATGATCGCCCTCGCTTAAATTTCTGCAGCCAGTTTATCAACCAGCTCCGCGTGCGCGTTTTGATCGATTGTGGCACCCAGGATCTTCTCGGCACCGTTGACAGCCAAGCTACCCAACTGGGCGCGCAGCGCGTCTTTAACGCCGTTCAGTTCCTGCTCGATCTCGGCCTGAGCCTGAGCCTTGATGCGGTCAGCATCGACACGAGCCTGTTCACGGGCTTCGTCGACAATCTGAGTACCGCGCTTCTTGGCCTGCTCAATGATCTCGGCTGCCTGAGCTTTCGCATCGCGAAGTTGCTGGGCCGCTTTATCTTGGGCCAGCTCCAGGTCGCGAGCTGCTCGGGTGGCAGCGTCCAGTCCATCCGCGATCTTCTTCTGACGTTCGTGCAAAGCCGCGATGACCGGAGGCCACACGAACTTCATGCAGAACAGCACAAAAATGAAGAACGCAACGGACTGGCCAATCAGGGTTGCATTAATGTTCACGCCAACACCTCGCTCGTTCGTTGTCCATCACACCAATCAACTCGAAAATTCGAGCGATTAGCCAGCGAGTTGACCAACGAAGGGATTCGCAAAAGTGAAGAACAGAGCGATACCAACACCGATCATGGTCACGGCGTCGAGCAGACCAGCGACGATGAACATTTTAACTTGCAGCATTGGAACCATTTCTGGTTGACGCGCAGCGCCTTCCAGGAATTTACCGCCCAGCAGGCCGAAACCGATTGCAGTACCCAGAGCGCCCAGGCCGATCAGCAGTGCAACAGCGATAGCAGTTAGACCAACTACAGTTTCCATCTTTCCTCCCGACTTTTACGTCGTATTGGTTAGGTTTTCTTAGATTAAAGCGGTAAAACAAAATCGTTTTTACATCAGCCCTTGCGGGCGGCCCCCCACCGCAATGAGGGGCTCATCAGACTCGCTGAGCGCGTCTTAATGGTTATCTTCGTGAGCCATCGACAGATAGACGATGGTCAGCATCATGAAGATGAACGCTTGCAGGGTGATGATCAGGATGTGGAAGACCGCCCACGCCCATTGCAGAACCACGCCCAGTCCGCTCAGCCAGAGCAACCCGCTGCCGAACATGACCGCAATCAGGATGAACACCAATTCACCGGCGTACATGTTGCCGAACAGTCGCAGGGCCAGGGAAATTGGCTTGGCGACCAGCGTCACGAATTCAAGCAGGAAGTTCACAGGAACCAACAGCGCCTGGACCAGCACGTTCTTGCTGCTGAACGGATGCAGGGTCAATTCACCGATGAAACCGCCAATGCCCTTGATCTTGATGCTGTAGAAGATGATCAGCGCAAACACAGACAGGGCCATGCCCAGCGTAGCGTTCGGATCGGTAGTCGATACGGCACGGAACGGGATGTGATGGTCACCGGAAATCATGATGGCCAGTTGCGGGATCCAGTCGACCGGAATCAGGTCGACGGCGTTCATCAGGAACACCCAGGCGAAGATCGTCAGCGCCAGCGGAGCAATCACGGCGCTGCGGCCATGGAAGCTGTCTTTAACACTGCCGTCGACAAATTCGACCAACACTTCGACGAAGTTCTGCAAGGCGCCCGGCTGACCCGAGGTCGCCTTTTTCGCGGCCATGCGGAAAAACAGAACGAAGATCAGGCCCAAGGCAACCGACCAGCCGAGCGTATCGAGGTGGAAAGCCCAAAAGCCCATTTCTTTTGCTTCTGCTGCGGAATGAGCGAAGCCCCAAGTGCCGTCAGGCAAATGACCGAAGGTCAAGTTCTGCAAGTGGTGCTGGATATAGCCCGAAGCTGTTTGCTCTGCCATGGTTGCCTCAAACGCCCTAAGGTCTCAAAAGTCTTGTTCTCATTAGCAGGGGTGCGAACCAGCTGACCAACTGGGTCAGCATGAATACGCCGAAAACCGCCTGTGGTACCAGCGGCTTTACGCCTGCAAAGGTCAGTGCGAACAGCACTGCCGTAAAAATCAGTTTGCCCGCCTCGCCGGCATAGAACGACCGAACGATGGCTTGTGCTGCCCTGGCCCCGGAAAACCGGAACGCCTTATGGGCGAAGTACAAATTGGGCAGCCACGCTATCAGGCCTCCGCAAAGCCCTGAGTATCCAGCTGCGACTCCATGCCACTGCCAAAGCGTCACCGCCGCCAGTAGCAGGACAATCAGCTGAGCCAGCAAGACCGGGAAAACAGCCAGGCGATGAAACGGCAGGCGGTTTGGCGTGCGTGTCTCCATCACATGGGCTCCTCGTATGCCAGCCGCCAAAATCAATAACTTGGCATAATTTGTGCCGACAAAATGCGCGCAGAGTATAGGGGCGGTTCAGCCCCTATTCAACTGCCGGGTCGTGATTTCCGACTACACGCTACGCACGATGTGTTTCAGCGGATGTGAGCGAGGACGCCTTGCAGCTCGTCCAGTGAGTTGTAACGAATCACCAGTTGGCCTTTTCCCTTCTGGCCGTGGCGAATCTGCACCGCAGAGCCCAGCCGCTCGGCCAGACGCTGTTCGAGGCGGGCGATATCCGGATCGGCTTTCACAGGCGCCGCGGCCTCCTGTTTACCACTCAACCATTGACGCACCAGTGCCTCAGTTTGGCGCACAGTGAGGCCGCGTGCGACAACGTGTCGCGCCCCATCGACCTGGCGCTCTTCCGGCAAACCCAACAGCGCGCGGGCATGGCCCATTTCAAGATCACCGTGAGAGAGCATCGTCTTGATCGCTTCAGGTAACGCAATCAGACGGAGCAGATTCGCCACACTCACACGTGACTTACCCACAGCCTCTGCCACTTGCAGTTGGGTCAGTTGAAATTCACTCTGTAGCCGCTGCAGCGCAATGGCTTCTTCGATGGGGTTGAGGTCTTCACGCTGAATGTTTTCGATCAGCGCCATGGCAATGGCTGCTTCGTCCGGCACATCGCGGACCATGGCAGGGATGGTGTCGACGCCGGCCTGCTGGCTGGCGCGCCAGCGGCGCTCCCCGGCGATGATCTCGTATCGATTTTCGCCAATCGGACGCACCACGATGGGCTGCATCACACCTTGAGCTCTGATCGAGTTCGCGAGTTCTTCAAGTGCCTGTGGGTCCATGTCCCGACGCGGCTGGTATTTGCCACGCTGTATAAGATCCAGCGGCAAATTCTGCAGATCGCGTTTGTCAGCCTTGACTGCCTGTTCCTCCAGCGTGCTGACGGTGGGACTGCTCAGAAGTGCGTCCAGCCCACGTCCGAGTCCTCGTTTCTTGACGGCCATGACGTTTCCTTAGGTGGGCTGGGCAACAGCGCGGGAAGTCCGGCGCTGACGACGAACCATTTCGCCAGCCAGTGCCAGGTAAGCCAGCGCGCCGCGCGAAGTCTTGTCGTAGGCCAATGCAGGCATGCCGAAACTCGGCGCCTCCGCGAGACGAATGTTCCGCGGGATGACCGTGTCATAAAGCTGATCGCCGAAATGTTCCTTGAGCTGTGCCGACACGTCGTTGATCAGGCTCAGACGCGGGTCATACATCGTGCGCAGAAGTCCTTCGATCTTCAGGGCCGGATTCAGCAGTTCGCCTATTCGCTTGATGTTATCCACAAGGTCGCTCAATCCCTCGAGCGCAAAGTACTCACACTGCATGGGAATGATGACACCGTCGGCAGCGACCAACGCATTAAGGGTCAGCATCGACAGCGAGGGCGGGCAATCGATCAGGATGTAGTCATAGTTCTCGCGGATCGGCGCCAGTGCAGTTCGCAGCCGCGACTCTTTCATCTGCATTTCCAGCAGCACGACCTCGGCGGCAGTCAGGTCCCGGTTGGCCGGCAACAACTGATAACCACCGTGTTCGGAAAAGTGCATGGCCTGGTTCAGATCGCACTCGCCGATCAGCAGATCGTAGACGGAATGCTCCAAGGCGTGCTTATCCACACCGCTGCCCATGGTGGCGTTGCCTTGTGGATCGAGATCGATCAACAGCACCCGTCGCTTGGTGGCCACCAGCGACGCCGCCAGGTTGATGCAGGTGGTGGTTTTGCCCACCCCTCCTTTTTGGTTCGCTATCGCGAATACCTTAGCCATTCTTGCGTGTGTTCCCTGTCATGCCGTGCGGCGCAGTATCAGCAGATGCCGTTGACCTTGGCAACCCGGTACGGCCAAGGCTTGCGCGCTTTCCAGATGAAAATCAGTCGGCAATGCTACCAGTTCGTCCGCTGGATGCAGACCTTTCATTGCCAGCCAGCGCGTTTTGACGTCGCCCATGTGACGCGTCCATTGCGTGAAATCTTCCAAGCTGCTGAATGCGCGGGAAACGATGCCGTTGAAAGGCAACTCCGGCTGGAAGGCCTCCGCTCGGCTGTGGATAACCGTGAGATTGTCCAGCTGCAACTCAAGTTTCACCTGAGTCAGAAAGCGGGTTTTCTTACCGTTGCTGTCCAGCAAGGTCACGTCCATGTCTGGAAACATGATGGCCAGCGGGATGCCAGGCATCCCGCCGCCACTGCCGACGTCCAACTGCCGTTCACCTTGGATGAACGGGACCACGCTCAGGCTGTCGAGCAGGTGGCGAGACACCATTTCATCCGGATCACGCACTGCGGTCAGGTTGTAGGCCTTGTTCCATTTGATGAGCAGTGCCAGATAGCCCAATAGACGTGAGTGTTGAACCTCGGTCAATTCGACGCCTAGCTCACGTGCGCCAAGGGTCAGTTCTTCTGCATGCTGCGGGGTGACCAACGAATTCAAGCGCTTTGCTCCAATTGACGGCCCGCGCCGCGTTTTTTCAGGTGAATCATGAGCAGTGAGATTGCCGCCGGGGTAACGCCAGGAATGCGTGAAGCTTGGCCAAGCGTCTCAGGCCGGGTTGTCCCCAATTTGCTCTGGATCTCTTTCGACAGGCCCGAAATGCCCGAGTAGTCGATATCCACAGGCAGCTTGATGTCTTCGCTAGCCCGCAGCCGAGCGATTTCGTCCTGTTGGCGGTCGATGTAACCGGCGTATTTGGTTTTGATCTCCACCTGCTCGGCAACTTGAGGATCAACCACCTGTTCGCCGGTCAGCGCGACGAGGCTGGCGTAGTCGATTTCAGGCCGGCTCAGCAGGTTGAGCAAATTGTATTCGTGGGTCAGCGGCGTACCGAAATGAGCGGATACAGCATCGCCTTGCTCTGTACCGGGACGAATCCACGTCGTCTTGAGGCGCTGCTCCTCCTGTTCGATGCCTTCGCGTTTTGCGCAGAAAGCGGCCCAGCGGGCATCGTCGACCAGCCCAAGCTCCCGGCCTTTTTCCGTCAGCCGCAAGTCCGCGTTGTCCTCACGCAGGATAAGCCGGTATTCCGCCCGAGAAGTGAACATGCGGTACGGCTCCTGAGTCCCGAGCGTGATCAGATCATCCACCAACACACCTATGTACGCTTCGTCACGGCGCGGGCACCAGCTCTCCATGCCTTGAGCGCGCAGCGCCGCGTTGGTGCCTGCGAGCAACCCTTGGGCCCCAGCCTCTTCGTACCCAGTGGTACCGTTGATTTGGCCGGCAAAAAACAGCCCACCAATGACCTTGGTTTCCAAACTGTATTTCAGGTCACGCGGATCGAAGTAATCGTACTCGATCGCATAGCCTGGGCGGACGATGTGTGCGTTTTCCATGCCGCGTATCGATCGAACGATCTGCAATTGCACGTCGAAGGGCAACGAAGTGGAAATGCCGTTCGGGTAGAGCTCGTGCGTCGTCAACCCTTCTGGCTCGATGAATACCTGATGGCTTTCCTTGTCCGCAAAGCGGTGGATCTTATCTTCGATCGACGGGCAATAACGCGGGCCGACGCCCTCGATTTCACCAGCAGCCGAGTACATCGGCGAACGATCGAGGTTCTTTGCAATGATTTCGTGGGTACGCGCGTTCGTGTGCGTGATCCAGCAACTGACCTGCCGAGGATGTTGCTGCTTGTTGCCAAGGAATGACATCACAGGGATCGGCGAATCGCCTGGCTGCTCGGTCATCACCGAAAAATCGACAGAGCGTCCGTCGATGCGGGGCGGAGTTCCAGTTTTCAACCGCCCAACACGCAGCGGCAACTCGCGCAGACGCCGCGCCAGCGCGATGGAAGGCGGATCCCCCGCGCGACCACCCGAATAGTTCTGCAACCCGATGTGGATAAGTCCACCGAGGAACGTGCCAGTGGTCAATACCACCGAATCCGCCATAAAACGCAGACCCATCTGGGTCACTACGCCTCGTACCTGATCCTGCTCAACGATCAGATCGTCGCAGGACTGCTGAAATATCCACAGGTTTGGCTGGTTCTCAATGATCTCGCGGATCGCGGCCTTATAAAGAATCCGGTCTGCTTGCGCACGGGTAGCCCTTACGGCTGGGCCTTTGCGACTGTTGAGTACACGAAACTGGATGCCGCCAAGATCGGTTGCCACCGCCATCGCTCCACCGAGCGCATCAATCTCTTTGACAAGATGACTTTTACCGATGCCGCCAATGGCGGGGTTGCAGCTCATTTGCCCGAGGGTTTCCACGTTGTGCGTCAGGAGCAGGGTTTTCACACCCATGCGAGCTGACGCAAGTGCTGCCTCGGTACCGGCATGACCGCCGCCGATGACGATCACTTCAAAACGGGAAGGGAAATCCACCACGCACCTCGTGCCTGTTAAATGGGGGGAATTGGAAATTGGCGGCAAGTATAGGGACTTCAACCTGTTGAAAGAAACCTTTTGCGCAAAATTTAACCAGCTGTGGACCGATGGGAATAAAAAAATAAAAAAGAAGAGAAATTTATAAAAGCTCTGTTTTTATGTTTATGTTTATACCTGCTGCTTTCTGTGGATAGATTCATGTATCCCTTGTAAAACGGGGTGTACAGAGAAACTGAACCCTGTGCCTAGGTGGATCGGAGCGCTCTGGATAACGACGTTAAGCCTGTGAATAAAATCACCCGTTATCCACAGAGGCACTTGTGCTCATCTTTCAGACGCACTTATCTACGGAGCTGACAGGAGGTTATGCACAGACCTTATCCCGGTCACGGGCAGTCCTTTCTTGAGATGCAAGCGTGCGGAAGCGACCGGCGGTGCTGTCGCACGGCCGGAGATCCAAGAGGCATGACGTGTTAGGGAAGATGGCCCCGGTAGGGGCCGAGAAGGGGAATTGAACTACTTACCGATGCAGAAGCTGGAGAAAATTCGGCCCAGTAAGTCGTCGGAACTGAACGCCCCTGTAATTTCTCCCAGATTCTGCTGGGCTAGACGCAGGTCCTCTGCCAGAAGCTCACCGGCTCCCGCCATCGTCAATTGAGCGTGGCCATGTTCAAGAAAGGCATCGGCCCTATGTAATGATTCCAAATGGCGTCGCCGTGCGCTGAAGCTGCTTTCAGCGGTCTGTTGATAACCCATGCAGGCCTTAAGGTGTTCACGCAACAGTTCAAGGCCTTTTCCGCCGGATTTCGCACTCAAGCTGACGATTGCATGACCATCCTCACCCTGCTTAAGGGTAATAGGATCGCCGCTTAGGTCAGCTTTGTTGCGAATGAGTGTGACATGGGCAGGATTGGGACGCTGTTGAAGAAATTCTGGCCACAGTGCGAAAGGGTCGCTCGCCTCGGGGGCCGTGGCATCGACGACCAGCAGAATTCGGTCAGCGTCGTTAATGGCTTTCAGTGCTCGCTCCACGCCAATTCGTTCCACCTGGTCCTGCGTATCGCGCAGCCCTGCCGTGTCCACGATATGCAGCGGCATGCCGTCTATGTGGATATGTTCGCGCAGAATGTCGCGGGTGGTGCCGGCGATTTCGGTAACGATCGCTGCCTCGCGCCCCGCGAGAGCGTTCAGCAGGCTGGATTTGCCTGCATTGGGCCTTCCCGCAATGACGACGGTCATACCGTCGCGCAGCAGTGCGCCTTGATTGGCTTCGCGTAGAACTGTGGATAATTCTTCGCGCACTTCATTCAGCTTGCTCAGCACATGCCCGTCAGCAAGGAAATCAATTTCTTCTTCGGGGAAATCGATGGCTGCTTCAACGTAGATCCGCAGCCCGATCAACTTCTCGGTAAGGCTATGGACGCGTTGGGAGAAGGCACCTTGCAACGAGCGCAGGGCATTTCGAGCTGCCTGTGCAGAACTGGCCTCGATCAGATCAGCGATCGCTTCAGCCTGTGCCAGATCGAGTTTGTCATTCAAGAATGCACGTTCGCTGAATTCGCCAGGCCTGGCCAGGCGACTGCCGAGTTGTACACAGCGTTGTAGCAGCATGTCCAATACGACCGGGCCGCCATGGCCCTGAAGCTCCAGCACATCTTCGCCAGTGAATGAGTTCGGCCCCGGGAAGTACAATGCGATTCCCTCGTCGATGACAGAGGTGTCGGCATCGTGGAAAGCTCCGTAATGGGCGTGACGAGGCTGCAGACTCCTGCCCGTGACGGCGGTTGCGATATGGCTCGCCAACGGACCGGAAATACGCACGATACCGACGCCTCCGCGGCCCTGAGCAGTGGCGATGGCAACGATGGTTTCACGAGGGACGCTCATGTCCGCCTCCTGGATAAAACTGACGGATAGCAAAACGCCCCACAGAGGGGGCGCTTCGCACTACTTATTCACAGGGTAGATCAAGCCGCCGCTTTGTTGGCTTTGGCCTCGATGCTCCGTGTGATGTACCACTGCTGAGCGATCGACAGGGTGTTGTTCACCACCCAGTACAGCACCAGACCCGCAGGGAACCACAGGAAGAAGAAGGTGAAGATGATCGGCATCAGCTTCATGACCTTCGCCTGCATCGGATCGGGCGGAGCGGGGTTGAGACGCTGCTGAATGAACATCGTAGCGCCCATGATGATTGGCAGAATGAAGAACGGATCCTTGATCGACAGGTCAGTTATCCACAGCAGCCAAGGTGCTTGACGCATTTCAACGCTTTCCAGCAGCACCCAGTACAACGAGAGGAAGACCGGCATTTGGACTAGGATCGGCAGGCAACCACCCAGGGGGTTGATTTTTTCCTTCTTGTACAACTCCATCATCGCTTGCGAGAGCTTCTGACGATCGTCGCCATGCTGCTCTTTTAGCGCCGCAAGGCGTGGTGCAACAGCGCGCATGCGTGCCATGGACTTGTAGCTGGCGGCCGACAGCGGGAAGAACAGCGCTTTGATGAGCATGGTCAGGAAAATGATCGACCAGCCCCAGTTGCCCACAATGCTGTGGATATGTTGCAACAACCAGAAGATTGGCTGCGCGATGAACCAGAGGATGCCGTAGTCCACAGTCAGTTCCAGACCTGGAGACAGTTCTTTCAGAACGGCCTGACTCTTCGGACCGGCGTACAGCGTCGCGGTGGTCTCGGCTTTGGCACCTGGAGCGACGGTCAGCCCTGGGCCGGTGAAGCCGATGATGTAGTTGCCCACACTGTCTTTACGGGTAGTGACAGTATTGCTATCTGTCTTGCTCGGGATCCAGGCGGTCACGAAATAGTGCTGCAGCCAGGCTACCCAACCACCTTGAACGGTGTCTTTGAGCGAGCCTTTGTCGATGTCCTTCATCGATACCTTTTTGTAAGGTTCCGAAGGTGTCCACATGGCCGCGCCCAGATAAGTGGCGGTACCGGTTGCGGTGGTCGACGAAGGGTCAGCGCTCGCATCGCGTTTCAATTGGGCAAACAGATTGCCATTCCAGGTTTGCCCACTCTGGTTGTCGATCAGATACGTGACAGTCAGGTCGTACAGGCCGCGCTTGAATGTGAAGCGCTTGATGTAGTTGACGCCTGCATCGGAGTATTTCAGGTCGACGACCAGATCATTCTGGCCTTCAGCCAGTTGGTAATTTTTCTGAGCGCTGATGTAAACAGGACGTCCACCGGCGCGGGCGTCCGGCCCGTTCATACCTGTCAGGCCGCTTTGCGCAAGAAAGGTACGCTCACCGCCGTTATCGAACAGTTGGAACGGGATCTCTGGATGGTCCTGCCGACGTGGATAGAGAGGCAGCCTCAGCTGGACCACATCACCACCCACTGGGTCAATCGCCAAGTTCAATACGTCAGTTTTGACCTGAATGAGGTCTTTGCTGACGGCCACCGGTGTTTCGGCAGGGGCTGTCACTTCTCCGGTCGCACTGGGCACGTCCGCATTTGCGGCTGTACCTTGTGGTGTGTCGGGCAGCGCGGCGGTATTGGTGCTGGCGGCAACATTCTGAGTCGGCAGGGCAGCCTGACCATAGTCCTGGTTCCATTTCAGGACACCGACGTAGGTCACGATTGCCAGGGCGACGATCAGGATTGTGCGTTTGATATCCATGATTACTCGGCCATCGAAGAGGAACGGGGTTTGGGAGCGGGTGGAACCGGGTCGAAACCACCGGGATTCCACGGATGACAGCGACCTAGGCGACGCAGAGTCAGCCAGCCGCCGCGTACCAGGCCATAGGTTTCAATGGCTTCGTACGCATAGCAGGAGCAACTGGGGTAGAAACGACAGTGACTGGCCATCAGGGGACTGATGGCATAACGGTAAAACTGGATCGGAACGAGTGCCAGTTTACGCATCAGGACTGTTTACCCCCGCAGTTTCGGTTTTCGCTTCTGGACTGGATCGGCTGCGCGCCAGACGTTTCCAGAGCTTGCCGAAATGCTGAATCAATTCGGGGTTATCAATGTCACCCAAGCCTTTGCGTGCGACGACCACGATATCTACGCCTGCCAGGTTGTCCTGGTGGAGACGGAAGGACTCGCGCATCAGACGCTTCAGGCGGTTACGCTCAACGGAGAGCTTTACGCTCTTTTTCCCAATCACCAAACCCAGCCGGGCGTGATCGAGTTCGTTGTCGCGTACAAGGAGCAGGAGATTTTTTCCCGGAACCTTGCCGGTTGGGGAGTCAAAGACTGCCTTGAAATGCCGGGGCGTCAACAGACGTTTTTCCCGACTGAAGTCTCGACTCACCACCTGTGCCGACTGATCAAACTGTCAGACGCTTACGGCCTTTGGCGCGACGACGCGACAGAACCTGACGTCCGTTTTTGGTTGCCATGCGAGCACGGAAACCGTGGGTGCGGGCGCGCTTGATGGTGCTCGGTTGGAAAGTACGTTTCATGGTGTGTTACCTGGTTCGTCCACAACGGGCCGGAATGACCCCGTTTTAAGAGAGCGGGGATTCTAGAGAAAGCAAGCCCTCAGGTCAATTTCCAGCCAACGATTCCTGCACGGTCTTCTTAATTAGAGGAAGGGCTGACAACCCGGCGCTCGGGCAAACGGATCACTGAGCCAAAGATAGAAATAAAGAAAGGACATATTTAAAGCTTTTTTGAAGAGCTTATAAGAGCTAGAGGCCCCATTCTCTGTGGATAACCTACCAAACGCCTTTTTCTACAAGGTGTACAGAGGATCACAACTCTGTCTGAAAACGGTGCTGCGACTGTGTCGACCCTGAGGAAAGGCTGTGCATGGAATGCTGTTTTATCCACAGGGACCTTATCCACAGATTTGCGGCGTGAGTTATGCAGAGTAGCCAGCGAGGTTTATCCACAGAGCTTATTCACACTCCATCGATGGTAATTTTGATCCATTAACGCTTGATTTTCAGTTCCTCACGGCTGTCCGTATGTGGATAAGTCCGCCCGGGGTGGGTACAATGGCCGCCTGTTTTTTTGCCTCATGGCTTTCGATACTTAGGGGATTTCCGTGTCAGTGGAACTTTGGCAGCAGTGCGTGGAGCTTTTGCGCGATGAGCTGCCGGCCCAGCAATTCAACACCTGGATCCGTCCGCTACAGGTCGAAGCCGAGGGCGACGAGTTGCGCGTGTATGCGCCTAATCGGTTCGTGCTCGACTGGGTGAATGAAAAGTACCTGGGGCGGCTGCTGGAGCTGCTAGGCGAGCAGGGTCAGGGGATCGCCCCGGCACTCTCCTTATTAATAGGCAGCAAGCGCAGTTCTGCTCCTCGAGCAGCGCCGACGGCTCCACTGGCGGCAGCTGCTGCGGCCTCGCAAGCTGCCCAACATGCAGGCAGCGTCCAACCTAATGGCGTGACGCCGCCTGCGGATGCACCTGCACAAGCGCCCGCACCTGCCCTGCAAACCTCGCTGCAGACCGACGACGAACCGTCGCGAGCCAGTTTCGATCCCATGACGGCCGCCAACGCGCAACCGGTAGCGGCTGCCAAAACGGAACAACGCAGCGTACAGGTCGAGGGTGCGCTCAAGCACACCAGCTACTTGAACCGTACCTTCACTTTCGAGAATTTCGTCGAAGGTAAATCCAACCAGCTTGCGCGAGCTGCCGCCTGGCAGGTAGCGGACAATCCCAAGCACGGTTACAACCCCCTCTTTCTTTATGGCGGCGTCGGCTTGGGTAAGACTCACTTGATGCATGCTGTGGGTAACCACCTGCTCAAGAAAAACCCGAACGCCAAAGTCGTGTACTTGCATTCCGAGCGCTTCGTCGCGGATATGGTCAAGGCGCTTCAGTTGAACGCCATCAATGAGTTCAAGCGTTTCTACCGGTCGGTGGACGCCTTGCTAATCGACGATATCCAGTTTTTTGCTCGCAAAGAGCGCTCTCAGGAAGAGTTTTTTCACACCTTCAACGCCTTGCTCGAAGGTGGTCAGCAGGTCATCCTCACCAGTGACCGCTATCCTAAAGAGATCGAAGGGCTTGAGGAGCGGCTCAAGTCTCGTTTTGGCTGGGGTCTGACCGTTGCAGTGGAGCCGCCCGAGCTTGAGACTCGAGTGGCGATCCTGATGAAAAAAGCGGACCAGGCGAAGGTCGAGCTTCCCCACGATGCCGCTTTCTTCATTGCCCAGCGCATTCGTTCGAACGTCCGTGAGCTCGAGGGCGCCCTCAAACGCGTCATTGCTCATTCTCACTTCATGGGACGAGACATCACCATCGAGCTGATTCGAGAATCCCTCAAGGATCTGCTAGCGCTTCAGGATAAGCTGGTCAGTGTGGATAACATTCAGCGCACCGTCGCTGAGTACTACAAAATCAAGATTTCCGACCTGCTGTCGAAACGTCGTTCGCGGTCAGTTGCCCGCCCACGACAGGTCGCGATGGCGCTCTCCAAGGAATTGACCAACCACAGCCTGCCGGAAATTGGCGACGTGTTTGGAGGCCGTGACCACACTACCGTGCTGCACGCGTGCCGGAAGATCAATGAACTGAAAGAATCCGATGCGGATATCCGCGAGGACTACAAGAACTTGCTGCGGACTCTGACAACTTGATGCCGACGCAGCTTATCAAGGCAAGGGACTAGACCATGCATTTCACCATTCAACGCGAAGCCCTGTTGAAACCCCTGCAACTGGTCGCCGGTGTCGTAGAACGCCGCCAGACCTTGCCGGTTCTGTCCAACGTACTGTTGGTCGTTGAAGGCCAGCAGTTGTCGTTGACCGGCACGGACCTTGAGGTCGAGCTCGTTGGTCGCGTTCAGTTGGAAGAGCCCGCTCAATCGGGCGAAATAACCGTCCCGGCGCGCAAGCTCATGGACATTTGTAAAAGCCTGCCGAACGATGCCTTGATCGACATCAGGCTCGACGAACAGAAACTGGTGGTCAAGGCCGGACGTAGCCGTTTCACGCTGTCTACGCTGCCTGCAAACGACTTCCCGACGGTGGAAGAAGGGCCAGGTTCGCTGACGTTCAATCTGGTCCAGAGCAAGCTGCGCCGACTGATCGAGCGGACCAGTTTTGCAATGGCGCAACAAGATGTGCGGTATTACCTCAACGGCATGCTGCTCGAAGTGCAGTCGGGTGTGCTGCGTGCGGTGTCGACAGACGGTCATCGTCTGGCCATGTGCTCCATGGCAGCGGAGATTGAGCACGCTGATCGCCACCAAGTGATTGTGCCTCGCAAGGGCATTCTTGAATTGGCACGTCTGCTCACCGAGCAAGACGGCTTGGTCAGCATTGTCCTCGGGCAGCACCACATCCGTGCGACAACCGGTGAATTCACGTTCACGTCAAAGCTGGTGGATGGCAAATTCCCTGACTACGAGCGCGTGTTGCCTAAAGGCGGTGACAAACTGGTGGTGGGTGACCGTCAGGCATTACGTGAAGCCTTCAGTCGCACGGCGATTCTGTCCAACGAAAAATACCGGGGCATTCGTCTTCAACTCGCTAGCGGTCAGTTGAAGATTCAAGCGAATAACCCCGAACAAGAGGAAGCGGAAGAAGAGATTGGCGTCGACTACAACGGTGGATCGTTGGAAATCGGCTTCAACGTCAGCTACCTGCTGGACGTTCTCGGCGTTATGACCACGGAACAAGTTCGTCTGATATTGTCCGATTCCAACAGCAGTGCGCTGGTTCAGGAGTCGGGCAACGATGATTCGGCCTACGTCGTCATGCCAATGCGCCTGTAACCAGCGGGCGCTCGATGTCTCTTAGCCGCATCTCGGTCACCGGGGTGCGCAATTTGCACCCGGTGACCTTTTCCCCTTCCCCCCGTATCAATATTCTTTACGGCGCTAACGGCAGCGGCAAGACCAGTCTGCTTGAGGCTATCCATCTTCTCGGCCTTGCTCGCTCTTTTCGCAGCACCCGGTTGCAGCCCGTTATCCAGTATGACCAGCCTGCCTGCACCGTGTTTGGGCAAGTTCTCTTGAATGAGGGCGGACAGAGCAATCTCGGTATTTCACGAGATCGACAAGGTGAATTTCAGATTCGCATAGACGGCCAGAATGCCAAAAGTGCGGCGCAGTTGGCAGAAACGCTGCCTCTTCAGCTCATTAACCCAGACAGCTTCCGCTTGTTGGAAGGGGCGCCGAAGATACGGCGACAGTTCCTGGATTGGGGAGTGTTCCACGTGGAACCTCGCTTCATGGCCACTTGGCAGCGCTTGCAGAAGGCCCTACGGCAGCGGAACTCATGGCTGCGGCATGGTACACTTGACGTCGCTTCGCAGGCCGCCTGGGATCGGGAATTGTGCCTGGCCAGTGACGAAATTGATGTGTTCCGCAGAGCCTACATCAAAGCCCTGAAGCCCGTTTTTGAAAAGACACTCAGTGAGCTCGTTCAGTTGGATGGGCTGACCCTTAGTTATTTCCGCGGCTGGGACAAGGAAAAAGAGTTGAGCACGGTTCTCGCCTCTTCCTTGCACCGAGATCAGCAGATGGGGCATACCCAATCCGGCCCGCAGCGCGCAGATCTTCGCCTTCGATTGGGCGGCCACAACGCCGCGGACATCCTGTCCCGCGGACAGCAGAAATTGGTGGTTTGCGCGTTACGCATTGCCCAGGGCCATCTGGTCAATCAGGCTCGCCGAGGCCAATGTATTTATCTCGTCGACGACTTACCGTCCGAGCTCGACGAACACCATCGCACCGCATTGTGTCGGCTGCTTGAGGAATTACGCTGCCAGGTGTTTATCACCTGTGTAGATCATGAATTGTTGAGGGAAGGCTGGCAGGCGGATACGCCAGTCGCTTTGTTCCACGTGGAACAAGGCGATATCACCCAGACCCACGACCATCGGGAGTGAATGCATGAGCGAAAATCAAACGTACGACTCGTCCAGCATCAAGGTGCTTAAAGGACTTGATGCCGTACGCAAGCGTCCCGGTATGTACATCGGCGATACGGATGATGGCAGTGGTCTTCATCACATGGTGTTCGAAGTGGTGGACAACTCCATCGACGAAGCGCTGGCCGGTTATTGCGATGACATCACCGTTACCATTCACCCGGACGAGTCCATCACCGTGCGCGACAACGGCCGGGGCATCCCGGTCGACGTGCATAAAGAAGAAGGTGTGTCAGCCGCGGAAGTCATCATGACCGTTCTGCACGCAGGCGGTAAGTTTGATGACAACTCGTACAAGGTCTCAGGCGGACTGCATGGGGTAGGTGTATCGGTCGTAAACGCATTGTCGGAAGAACTGAACCTCACGGTTCGTCGCAGTGGCAAGATTTGGGAACAGACGTACGTTCACGGCGTGCCAAAGGAACCGATGAAGATCGTCGGCGACAGCGATACCACGGGCACTGAGATCCATTTCAAGCCCTCAGCGGAGACCTTCAAGAATATCCACTTCAGCTGGGATATTCTCGCCAAGCGCATTCGTGAATTGTCGTTCCTGAACTCCGGTGTTGGCATCGTTCTCAAGGACGAACGTAGCGGGAAAGAGGAGCTGTTCAAATACGAGGGCGGTTTACGCGCCTTCGTTGAATACTTGAACACCAACAAGACCGCGGTCAACCAAGTGTTTCACTTCAGCGTGCAGCGTGAAGATGGCGTGGGTGTCGAAATCGCACTGCAGTGGAACGACAGCTTCAATGAAAACCTGCTCTGTTTCACCAACAACATTCCTCAGCGCGACGGCGGCACTCACTTGGTGGGTTTCCGTTCGGCGTTGACGCGTAACCTCAATAACTATATTGAGCAGGAAGGTCTGGCGAAGAAGCATAAAGTCGCCACCACTGGCGACGATGCGCGTGAAGGCCTGACCGCGATTATTTCAGTCAAGGTTCCCGATCCTAAGTTCAGCTCGCAGACCAAAGACAAGCTGGTATCGTCCGAAGTCAAAACCGCGGTGGAACAGGAGATGGGTAAATACTTTTCTGACTTCCTCCTGGAAAACCCAAATGAGGCCAAGGCTGTTGTCGGCAAGATGATCGATGCCGCGCGTGCTCGGGAAGCCGCCCGTAAAGCGCGGGAGATGACCCGCCGCAAAGGTGCCCTCGACATTGCAGGTCTGCCCGGCAAACTCGCAGATTGTCAGGAAAAGGATCCTGCGCTGTCGGAACTGTATCTGGTCGAGGGTGATTCTGCGGGCGGTTCCGCCAAGCAGGGTCGCAACCGCAAGACTCAGGCAATTCTCCCGCTCAAGGGTAAGATTCTGAACGTCGAAAAAGCTCGCTTCGACAAGATGATTTCGTCCCAAGAGGTAGGCACGCTGATCACTGCACTCGGCTGCGGCATCGGCCGGGAAGAATACAATATCGAGAAGCTGCGCTATCACAACATCATCATCATGACCGATGCTGATGTTGACGGTTCGCACATTCGGACGTTGCTCCTAACGTTCTTCTTCCGCCAGCTCCCTGAGCTGGTCGAGCGAGGCTACATCTACATCGCCCAGCCGCCGCTGTATAAGGTGAAGAAAGGCAAGCAAGAGCAATACATCAAAGACGACGACGCCATGGAAGAGTACATGACGCAGTCGGCGCTGGAAGACGCGAGCCTGCATCTTAGTGAATCGGCACCTGGTATCTCCGGTCCGGCGCTCGAAAAACTCGTCAATGATTTCCGTATGGTCATGAAGACCCTGAAGCGTCTGTCGCGTCTTTACCCCGAAGACCTGACTGAGCATATGGTGTATCTACCTGCGGTCCCGATGGAGCAGCTGTCGGATCATGCGCAGATGCAATCCTGGATGGCTTTGTTCGAAGCGCGTCTGAGGGCGACCGAGAAGTCGGGCATGGTTTACAAGACCAGTCTGCGGGAAGATAAAGAGCGCAATGTCTGGCTGCCAGAGGTCGAAATCGTCTCTCATGGTTTGTCCAACTACATCACATTCAACCGTGATTTCTTCGCGAGCAACGACTACAAAACGGTCACTGCGCTCGGTGCGCAAATCGGTTCGTTGCTCGAAGAAGGCGCCTATGTGCAACGTGGCGAACGCAAGAAATCTGTCACTGAGTTCAAGGAAGCGCTGAACTGGCTGATGACTGAAAGTACCAAGCGCCATACCATTCAGCGATACAAAGGATTGGGCGAAATGAACCCGGATCAGTTGTGGGAAACCACAATGGACCCGACCGTGCGCCGCATGCTGAAGGTGACGATCGAGGACGCGATCGCTGCGGATCAGATCTTTAATACCTTGATGGGCGATGCCGTCGAACCGCGTCGTGACTTCATTGAAGCCAACGCTTTGGCGGTCTCGAACCTGGATTTTTGACGCCGCTGTTTTTACCACCCCGAGCAGCCGTTTTCCTGTAATGGATTCTTAAGCCTGCCCTTCACCTCAAAGCCCGCATTAGCGGGCTTTTTGGTTTTTTCCGTCGGATGACCAAGCGTCGTCGGGTCATTGGCTAACGCCGTATTCCGTTTCTGTTCCACGTGGAACATATCTCACCTTCAGGCTGGCTCGACATACGCCGCTCTGACTCGCTGCGTTAATGATAGATTGCTCCTGACATCGTTCAATTACGACTACAACGCCAGTGACTGGAAATTGACTATGCCTGCCAACGCTGCTCGGAAGACCTTGCAACAGACGACTGAAGGGCTACGGCTAAAAGGCGAGGAAGCGGCAGGTTGGCGGGAATGGGGGCCCTATCTGAGCGATCGTCAGTGGGGAACCGTCCGAGAGGACTACAGCGCTGATGGCAACGCTTGGGACTATTTCCCGCACGACCACGCCCGCAGTCGTACCTACCGCTGGGGCGAGGATGGCTTGGGCGGTTTCTCGGACAAAGCGCAGTACTGGTGCCTTGGGCTCGCGTTGTGGAACGGGCGCGACCCGATACTCAAGGAGCGCTTGTTCGGATTGAACAACAGCGAGGGCAATCACGGCGAGGATGTGAAGGAGCTTTACTTCCATGTGGATGGCGTGCCGAGTCATGCTTACATGCGCATGCTCTACAAATACCCACACTCAGCATTCCCCTACAGTGATCTGGTTGAAGAAAACGCGCGTCGCGGTTTGGATGATCCGGAATACGAAGTGCTGGATACCGGTGTTTTCAACGACGACCATTATTTCGATGTCAGCATCGAATACGCCAAAAACACCCCCGACGATATATTGATGCGGGTGACAGTCGTCAACCGGTCAGATTGTTCTGCGCGATTGCATGTCCTCCCCCACGTCTGGGCGCGGGATACATGGAGTTGGGCACTGGACGCTGAGCGCCCTTCCCTCTCGCTCATTGGCGACCGTATTGTGGCTCGCCATCCTCAGCAGGCAGAACGAGAAGCATCGGCCTGGGGGATGGACGCATGTGAGTGGATATTTTGTGAAAATCGCACGAACTCCCCCAAGCTGTTTGGCCTTGAGGAAGCCGGGCCCTTCAAGGATGGTATCAATGACTGGCTCGTCGACGGCAGAGAGGACGCGATACGTCGTGACACCGGCACCAAAGTGGCTGCGGATTTTGTCCTGGAATTAGCCGGGGGAAGTTCTTCATCCGTCTACATGCGCTTCGCACCGGCTGGCTGTGCTCGAGTGAATGCGAAGAAGCTGTTTGAAAGACGTCGGCAGGAAGCGGATGAATATTATGGTGTGTTGCAAGCGGACTTGATGGACCCCGACGCGCGTAATGTTCAACGCCAAGCCATGGCGGGCCTGCTGTGGTCCAAACAGCTTTACGCTTTCGATGTGAAAGCCTGGCTTGATGGCGACCCGGGTCTCCCCCCGCTTCCGAAGGAACGCGCTCATCTGCGCAACAGTCAATGGAGGCACCTGTGCAACTTCGACATCGTCTCAATGCCCGATAAATGGGAATACCCGTGGTATGCCTCGTGGGATCTGGCTTTTCAAGCGGTGGCCTTCGCGCTCATCGATGTGGATTTCGCCAAAGACCAATTGCTGCTGCTGGTAAAGGACCGTTTCATGCACCCTAACGGCCAGCTTCCTGCGTATGAGTGGCGGTTTGACGACGCCAACCCTCCTGTGCACGCCTTGGCATCGTGGCGCGTTTATCAAATGGAAAAGGCTCAAAAAGGCTTCGGCGATGTGGCCTTTCTCGAGCGGGTTTTCCACAAGCTGCTGTTGAATTTTTCTTGGTGGGTCAATCGAAAGGACGCCGAAGGCCACAATATCTTCCAAGGGGGCTTTCTTGGGCTGGACAACATCGGGCTGTTCGACCGTTCCGCTGCCCTCGCCCCTGGCTACCAGCTCGATCAGGCGGACGGTACGGCATGGGTCGCAGCCTATGCCCTGGACTTGATGCGCATTGCCCTAGAGCTCGCGCAATACAATGAGGTTTACGTCGATATTGCTGTGAAGTTCTTCGAGCATTTCCTGTATATCGCTGGTGCCATCAATGAAGTTGATCAAGCGGAGGTAGAAGGCCTCTGGAACGATGAGGATGGTTTTTTCTATGACGTATTGCATCGCCCGGATGGTCAGCGGGAATCGGTCAGGCTTCGATCCTTCGTAGGGTTGATTCCGCTGTTCGCCGTGAGGGTATTGGAGCAGCGCGAGCATGAGGGCTTGAAAGGCCTGAGAGAGCGTTTGTTGGGTTTTTTACACCATCGACCAGACTTGGCGGCGTTGGTCTCGCGATGGACCGAACCGGGAAAAGGCAACCGTCTGCTATTAGCGCTGCTGCGCGGGCAGAGAACCAAGGACCTGATCACACGCATGCTCGATGAGCACGAATTTCTCTCGCCTTACGGCGTGCGTTCTTTATCCAAGTTTTACGCCAAGCAGCCGTTCAGCATGCAGATCAATGGCAACACACTGTCGGCGGATTATGAGCCTGCGGAGTCCGGCTCTCGATTGTTTGGCGGCAATTCCAACTGGCGGGGTCCGGTCTGGATACCGTTGAATTACATGCTCATCGAGTCACTGCGGGAGTTCCACCGCTACTACGGCGAGAACTTTTCCGTCGAATATCCGAGCGGCTCGGGCTATCTCGCCTCGCTCAAGGAAGTAGCAGACGGGCTGAGTCAGCGGATCAGCCAACTTTTCCTTCGTAACGACGAGGGGAACCGCCCGGTCATGGCAGGTTATGCGCAGCTTGAACGTGACCCTCTTAGCCGAGATCTGGTGCTGTTTCATGAGTACTTCCACGGTGAGAACGGACGTGGTCTCGGGGCCTCGCACCAGACGGGGTGGAGCGCATTAGTGGCCCTGCTGCTTCAGCCTTCCGTCTAGAATCGTCGATCATTCGGCGAGGAGGAACCTCGCTGTGCCAAAGCGGATGCGGATCAAGGAGACGTAAACGGATGTCGTTTCGGAAGTACCAAAAGGTCTTGGCCATCCCGCGTGTCATGTCGGCCACATTGTTCATGTTCGTAGCAGGCCTGCCCCTCACGATCATGACGTTGACTTTGAGCCTGCATGTGCTCAATGAGATGGGACACAGTTACTTCGATGCCGGTGTGGTCGCAACAGCCACCGCACTGGGGTTTGCCGTAGGCTCGCCGTTGGTGGGACGGATGATGGATCGGCATGGATTACGGCCTGTCGTGGCCCTCTGCGGGGCGCTGTCCACCCTCGCCTGGGTTTCGTTGCCCGTGGTTAACTACGTCCCCTTCGTGGCACTCGCCTTTGCCGCGGGCGTGTTCACGATCCCGACTGGTTCGTTATCCCGACAGTTCGTCGCCAGCCTCGTGCCTGAAGATCAACGGCGCCCGGCGTACTCATTGACCACCATGTTGATGGAGTTGTCATTCGTCATCACGCCTGCTTTAGGCATTCTGCTGATTACCACCTATTCCGCAACGGCCGTGCTGTTCGGTATCGGCGCATGGCGTGCTGCGTCTTATATCGCCCTGTACGTGCTGAATTGGCCGATACGCGACGTCGGTGAAAGCGCCCCCTCCCCCGACAAGGTCGGGCTGAAATGGCGGCAGTGGTTCAGTGCTCGCTTGTTGAGTGTTTTGCTCGTCAGCGCCGGCGCGCTGTTCGTGCTGTTCGGTACCGAACTGGCGCTGATCGCAGTCCTTCGCGAAAACGGGGAGATTGCCTACACGGGCTACGTCATTGCCGTCATGTCGATCGCTTCGATAACCGGGGGCTTCGTTCACGGCATGGTTCACCGATCCTGGTCTCTTATGCGGCTAGCAGTGACGATGAGCCTGCTTTTGCTTCCCGTAGTCTTCTTCGATCAAGTCTGGTGGCTGTTGATGCTGGCGCTGTTGCCCACCAACCTGCTGTGCACACCCACGCTGGCTGCCAGTTCGGAAGCGGTCGCAAAGTTGGCGCCCGCCAGCGTACGGGGCCAGGTCATGGGCCTGCAGGACTCCGCGAACCGTCTAGGGCAGACGCTTTCGATGCCACTGGTTGGCTTCGCTATCGACACCTCATCTCCTGCGATGGGCTTCGTTGCGGCGGCAAGTGGAGGGCTGGTGTTGATCGGGGTGGCGGCGCTGTTTGATCGGTGGGTGACACCGACTAACCCATCGGCGTGAACACAAAACGTCAGTCTTGGCTGGAAGGCTCAAAACCGGCGTTATTCGGGATAGATAGGCACGCTCATAAAAACTTATGCACGTTTTTGGGTCTTTAATCTCAAAGAGAAATAAATCGTTAAATCAATGAGTTATCGATATTAAATTGAAAATTCTCACAATTGGTGCACAGGTTATCCACAATTCAGGCCGGTGATTTTTCCGAGACGGTGACTGGCTCTACAGGCGACCCCATAGCCTTCTGCGTCTCCTCATTCCATGCGGCCACTCGGTCATTCAACGCTGCGATGGCGCGAGGGCCACTGCCTTCGGCATACATGGGAGCACCAATAACCACTTCGATCGTACCCGGCTTTTTGCCCCACCCTTCTTTTGGCCAGTACCTTCCTGCGTTATGCGCCACGGGCAAAACAGGCAATTCAGCGTTTACGGCCAGCGCAGCGCCGCTGCGAGAAAACTTCCCGATCTGGCCATAGGGGACGCGAGTCCCTTCAGGAAAGATCAAGACCCAAACACCGTCCTTGAGCAGTTCGTCGCCCTTCTTGGCCACGACCTTCAAAGCCGCTTTGGGGTTGTCGCGATCAATGGCAATGGGTCGCAGCATGGCCATGGCCCAGCCAAAGAACGGCACGTACAGCAGTTCGCGCTTGAGCACCTGGCTCAAAGGCTGGAAATGAGCGGAGAGGAAGAACGTTTCCCACGTACTTTGATGATTGGACACGATCACGCAAGGCGTCGTGGGAACGTTCTCCTGGCCGGTGACGTTAACCTTGATGTTCAGAAACACCTTCGTCAGCCAGACTGCGCAGCGACACCAGTAGACGTTGATGAAACGATAACGGACAGGAAACGGCAGGAAAGGCGCGACGAAGAAACTCAGTGAACACCACAGCAAGGCGCTGGTGCCCAGCAGCAGGTAAAAGATGAAGATCCTGATGGCCTGCACTATCGACATGGCTGCATTTACCATTACGGGCATTTGCCCGAAGTGAGCATGGCGCCACACGACCGGTCAGTCGTGCGACGACGCGCTGTTGTGAATAAGTTCCGCGGCAACGGCCGCCAGATCGTCGAATACCAACGTTCCAGCAGGCAAAGAGTTGCTCCGCGTCTTGTGACCTTTGCCTGTCATGACCAGAACAGGTTGACAGTCGACGGCCATCGCCGCCTCCAGGTCACCCCTGCTGTCGCCAACGAACCATATTCCGCGCAAATCGACGGAATAATGATTGGCGATGGTGCGAAGCATTCCCGGTTTGGGTTTGCGGCAGTCGCACCCCGTGTCAGGGCCATGAGGACAATATACGATCAGACCGACCTTGCCACCCCGCTCGGCTACCAACGCTCGTAACTGTGCGTGCATGGCATCCAAGGTGGCCAGATCATAGTAACCACGAGCAATGCCAGACTGGTTGGTGGCCACCGCCACCGTCCAGCCGGCCTTGCTCAATTGCGCGATGGCCTCGATCGAGCCGGGAATCGGAATCCATTCCTGCACCGATTTGATGTAGGCGTCGGAATCCTCGTTGATCACTCCATCTCGATCGAGAATCAGCAGCTTCAAATCAGTCGCTCCCGCGTTAGCCCAACAGGGAGATGTCGGCCACGCCGAGGAACAGATTGCGCAGACGTGCCAACAATGCATACCGGTTGGCACGTACGCTGGCGTCTTCGGCATTGACCATCACTGCCTCGAAGAAGGCATCCACCGGTTCGCGCAGCGCTGCCAAGCGCGCCAGTGCTTCGGTGTACTGGCGATTTGCGGCCATCGGCCCCACCGCCTGATCGGCCTGCTGAATGGCCGAGTACAGCGAAAACTCGTTGGCGTTGTCGAAATACTTCGGCTCCACCGTCTGGGCGATATTCCCCTCGGCCTTGCTCAACAGATTTGACACGCGCTTGTTGACCGCGGCCAGCGACGCTGCTTCCGGCAATTTGCGGAAGGCTTGCACGGCTTGCACGCGCTGGTCGAAATCCAATGCCGAGCCTGGCTGCAGCGCGCGCACCGACAGATAAACGGAGGCGTCCACGCCCTCGTCTTCGTAACGGGCGCGCAGGCGGTCGAAGATGAACTCGAGCACCTGGTCAGCCAGGCCGGCAGCCTTGACCTTGCTGCCGAACTGAGTGACCGAAAACTGAACAGCCTGGATCAGGTCAAGGTCCAGTTTCTTCTCGATCAGAATCCGCAGGATCCCCAAGGCGGCGCGCCGCAGCGCGTACGGGTCTTTGCTCCCGGTCGGAAGCATGCCGATGCCGAAGATACCGACGAGGGTGTCGAGTTTGTCGGCAATCGCCACGGCCGCGCCGGTCAAGGTGCTCGGCAATTCAGCGCCAGCGCCGCGCGGCATGTATTGCTCGTTCAACGCCAGCGCCACGTCCTCAGGCTCACCATCGGCCAACGCGTAGTAGTAGCCAGCCACGCCTTGCATTTCGGGGAACTCGCCGACCATCTCGGTCGCCAAGTCGCATTTGGACAGCAGACCGGCACGCCCTGCGCGCTGAGCGTCGCCACCGACATGAGGCGCAATGAACGCAGCCAGCCGGGAAACACGTTCTGCTTTTTCGAACACAGTACCCAACTGCGCTTGAAACACGACATTCTGCAAGCGCTGGTTGAAGGTTTCCAGGCTCTGCTTCTTGTCTTGTTTGAAGAAAAACTCAGCGTCGGTCAGCCGTGGGCGAACGACTTTTTCGTTACCCAGGATGATCTGCGAAGGGTCTTTGCTTTCAACGTTGGCCACTGTGATAAAGCGTGGCAGCAGCTTGCCGTCAGCATCCAGCAGGCAGAAATACTTCTGGTTGTCCTGCATGGTGGTGATCAAGGCTTCCTGCGGCACTTCGAGGAAGCGCTCTTCGAACGAGCACACCAGTGGAACAGGCCATTCGACCAGCGCGGTCACTTCGTCGAGCAACGCAGGCGGTACGATGGCGGTGCCCTCGTGGCGGGTTGCCAATTCGTCGACACGTTTGCTGATCAGCGCACGGCGCTCGTTGAAGTCGGCCAGAACGTTCGCGGCGCGCAGATCGCTGGCGTAGTTGGCTGGCGAGGTGATGCGTACGCTTTCCGGGTGATGGAAGCGGTGGCCACGGGACTCACGGCCAGCGGTTTGGGCAAGGATGGTGCAATCGATGACCTGATCGCCGAACAGCATCACCAGCCACTGGGTCGGACGTACGAACTCTTCCTTGCGCGCACCCCAGCGCATGCGCTTGGGAATCGGCAGGTCGTTGAGCGAATCCTCGATGATGGTCGGCAGCAGGCTGGCCGTCGGCTTACCGGCGATGTTCTGGCTGTAACGCAACTTCGGGCCGCTCTGATCGATTTCACTCAGATCGACGCCACATTTCTTGGCGAAGCCCAATGCGGCTTGCGTCGGGTTGCCGTCGGCGTCGAACGCGGCCTGGCGAGGTGGACCGTCCAGATTGACGCTGCGATCCGGTTGTTGCGTGGCCAACTGAGTGATCAGCACTGCCAGCCGACGCGGGGCCGCGTACACCTGCTTGGCGCTATAGGTCAGGCCCGCAGCCTGCAGGCCTTTTTCAATGCCGGCCAGGAATGCTTCGGCCAACGTGTTCAGGGCCTTTGGTGGCAGTTCTTCGGTGCCCAGTTCAACCAGAAAATCTTGAGCACTCATTGTGCAGCCTCCAGCTTAGCCAACACTTCATCGCGAATATCGGGGGCAGCCATCGGGAAGCCAAGCTTGGCCCGGGCCATCAGGTACGCCTGGGCCACGGAACGGGCCAGGGTGCGTACGCGCAGGATGTATTGCTGGCGCGCAGTCACGGAAATTGCGCGACGGGCATCCAGCAGGTTGAAGGTGTGCGAAGCCTTGAGCACCATTTCGTAGCTCGGCAACGGCAGTTCGGCGTCGATCAAGCGCATGGCTTCGGCTTCGTAGAAATCGAACAGCTCGAACAGTTTGTCGACGTTGGCGTGTTCGAAGTTGTAGGTCGACTGTTCCACTTCATTCTGGTGGAACACGTCGCCATAAGTGACTTTGCCAAACGGCCCGTCCGTCCAGACCAGGTCGTAAACGGAATCGACGCCCTGCAGATACATGGCCAGACGCTCCAGGCCGTAGGTGATCTCACCGGTCACCGGATAGCACTCGATGCCGCCGACTTGCTGGAAGTAGGTGAACTGCGAGACTTCCATACCGTTGAGCCAGATCTCCCAACCCAGGCCCCATGCGCCCAGCGTAGGCGACTCCCAGTTGTCTTCGACGAAACGCACATCGTGGACCAGCGGATCCAGACCTACGCGTTTCAGCGAGCCTAGGTACAGCTCCTGGAAGTTGTCCGGGTTGGGTTTCAGAACCACTTGAAACTGGTAGTAGTGCTGCAGGCGGTTAGGGTTTTCGCCATAACGGCCATCGGTAGGACGACGGCTTGGCTGGACGTAGGCGGCGTTCCAGGTTTCCGGGCCGACGGCGCGCAGAAACGTGGCGGTGTGGAAAGTACCGGCGCCCACTTCCATATCGTAGGGCTGAAGTACCACACAACCTTGCTCGGCCCAGTATTGCTGAAGGGCGAGGATCAAGTCTTGGAAGGTACGCACGGCTGGCGTAGGCTGGCTCACGAAATTCACCTGTACTGGGGGGCTGCGATTTAAAGAGCGGGAGTATACCCGATTCGGCAGCGCCTCCACCCTTGGGGGCCCTATGCCACGCTGCTTTTGGTGCAACGATGACCCGCTTTACATGGCCTACCACGATCAAGAGTGGGGTGTGCCGCTGCGCGACGCGCAGAAGCTGTTCGAGTTTCTGTTGCTCGAAGGGTTCCAGGCCGGTCTGTCGTGGATCACCATTCTGAAGAAACGCGCCCGTTACCGAGAGGTCATGTTCGACTTTGATGTGAGACGCGTGGCTGCCATGACCGACGCAGAAATCGAAGAGCTCATGCTCGAACCCGGCATCGTGCGCAATCGCCTGAAACTCAACGCCGCACGCAAGAACGCCCAGGCCTGGCTGCGGCTGGACGACCCGGTGGCGTTTGTGTGGTCATTTGTGGGCGGCAAGCCCAAGGTCAATCATTTCAAGGACCGCAGCGAAGTCCCGGCGGTCACACCGGAGGCCGAGGCGATGAGTAAGGCCCTGAAGAAAGCCGGGTTCACGTTCGTGGGGCCAACCATTTGCTACGCCTACATGCAGGCGACAGGGATGGTGATGGACCACACCACCGATTGCGATCGGTATGCGCAGTTGGTTACGTCGTAGGAGCGCGCTTGGTCTGCGTTGCTCGCAGGAGTGGTTACAATGCTCGCCTCATCGATGCAGGAGTGATCTGTGGATAAGTTCAAAGGCGCCATGATGGTCGGAGCGTTGCGGTTGTTTGCCCTGCTCCCCTGGCGCGCGGTGCAATGGGTAGGCACGGGTATCGGCTGGCTCATGTGGAAGCTGCCGAACCGTTCGCGCGAGGTCGCCCGGATTAACCTTTCCAAGTGTTTTCCAGAACTGAGCCCTGCCGAACTCGAGGCATTGGTGGGTCGCAGTTTGATGGACATCGGCAAGACGCTGACCGAAAGTGCCTGTGCCTGGATCTGGCCTGCGCAGAAATCGATCAACCTGGTCCGTGAAGTCGAGGGGCTGCACATTCTTAAAGATGCTCTGGCGTCTGGCAAAGGCGTGGTCGGCATCACCAGCCATCTGGGCAACTGGGAAGTGCTCAACCACTTTTACTGCAGCCAGTGCAAACCGATCATTTTCTACCGCCCGCCCAAGCTCAAGGCTGTGGATGAATTGCTGCGCAAGCAGCGCGTGCAGTTGGGCAACCGCGTGGCGGCCTCCACCAAGGAGGGCATTCTCAGCGTCATCAAGGAAGTGCGTAAAGGCGGCTCGGTGGGTATTCCGGCGGACCCGGAACCGGCAGAATCAGCCGGCGTCTTCGTGCCCTTCTGCGGGACGATGGCGCTGACCAGTAAGTTCGTGCCGAACATGCTGGCGGGTGGTAAAGCGGTAGGCGTGTTTCTCCATGCGATGCGTCTGGAGGACGGTTCAGGCTACAAAGTGGTACTGGAAGCCGCACCGGATGACATGTACAGCCCAGATACAGAGACCTCGGCGGCGGCGATGAGCAAGGTCGTGGAGAAATACGTGCGTGCTTATCCGAGCCAGTATATGTGGACCATGAAGCGCTTCAAAAAACGTCCTGAGGGCGAGAAGCGTTGGTATTGAGGCCTTACGCCGCCCACTGTTGGAGCGCGCTTGCCCGCGATTGCGTCATATCAGCCACATTTTTGTTACCTGAGACACCGCAATCGCGGGCAAGCGCGCTCCTACAAGAAATGCATTTCAAGGCTGGATTTTGGATCAGGCCTTTCGGTCCAGCTTTTTGATGAATACCGTCATTTCTTTCTCAGCCTGTTTGTCGCCGTGGCCCACAGCCGCCTGGATACCTTGTCCCCACGCCTGTCGAGCCTGTGCGGTATTCCCCGCCGCCAACCACGCTTTGCCGAGCAGCTTCCACGCTGCTGAATAGTTGGGATCGAATTCAACACAGCGCTGTAAATGCTCGACCGCCTTGTCGTGATCGCCGGCATCCAGATAACCCTTGCCCAGACCGAAGCGCAGCAAGGCGCTGTCCATGCCCTTGGCGAGCATTTTTTCCAGTGATTCGAGCACGCTGACCCCCCTTTTTAGAAAAAGCTCAACCCCACCTGAAACAGTCGCTCGACGTCGCGTATGTGCTTTTTATCCACGAGGAACATGATCACATGGTCGCCGGATTCGATAACCGTGCTGTCGTGGGCGATCAATACCTGCTCTCCCCGTGTAATGGCGCCAATGGTGGTGCCTGACGGCAGGTTGATGTGCATGATCGCTCTGCCGATCACCTTGCTGGACTTCGCGTCTCCGTGGGCCACGATTTCGATCGCCTCTGCCGCGCCCCGTCGCAATGAGTGGACACTGACAATATCGCCGCGCCGAACATGGGCCAGCAACGTGCCAATGGTCGCCAGTTGGGGGCTGACCGCGATATCGATTTCTCCCCCTTGCACCAGATCCACGTACGCCGGATTGTTGATGATGGTCATGACCTTCTTGGCGCCGAGTCGTTTGGCCAGTAGCGAGGACATGATGTTGGCTTCGTCATCGTTGGTCAGGGCCAAGAACAGGTCGGCATTGTCGATGTTCTCTTCCATCAGCAAATCTCGATCTGAGGCGCTGCCTTGCAGGATGACCGTGTTGTCGAGTGTGTCGGACAGGTAACGGCAGCGGGCCGGGCTCATTTCCACGATCTTCACCTGATAGCGACTCTCGATGGCCTCGGCCAACCGCTCGCCGATCTGGCCGCCTCCTGCGATGACGATACGTTTGTAGCTTTCGTCGAGACGACGCATCTCGCCCATGACGGCACGAATGTCAGCCTTGGCCGCAATGAAGAAGACCTCGTCATCCGCTTCGATCACTGTGTCCCCTTGAGGACTGATCGGACGGTCACGGCGGAAAATGGCAGCGACCCGTGTCTCGACATTCGGCATGTGCGCGCGCAACTGACGCAGTTGCTGGCCCACCAGCGGTCCGCCGTAGTACGCCTTGACTGCCACCATTTGCACCTTGCCCTCGGCGAAGTCGATGACCTGCAATGCGCTCGGGTATTCGATCAGACGCTTGATGTAGTGGGTGACCACCTGTTCGGGGCTGATCAGCACGTCGACCGGGATCGCCTCGTTGTCGAAGAGTCCCGCGCGTGTCAGGTAAGCGGACTCACGCACTCGTGCGATTTTGGTCGGTGTGTGGAACAGCGTGTACGCGACCTGGCAGGCGACCATGTTGGTTTCGTCGCTGCTGGTGACGGCCACCAGCATGTCAGCGTCGTCGGCGCCCGCCTGGCGCAGCACGGTGGGAAAGGAACCGCGGCCTTGGATGGTTCGGATGTCGAGGCGATCCCCAAGCGCACGCAGGCGGTCGGCATCCGTATCGACTACCGTGATGTCATTTGCCTCGCTGGCCAGGTGCTCCGCAAGTGTTCCGCCAACCTGCCCTGCACCGAGAATGATGATTTTCAATCAGTCTCTCCCTGAAATGATGTTCTGCAACGCCACAATCTGTAGGAGCGCGCTTG